>JAZRSW010000026.1:0-5377 GCA_045651745.1 Acutalibacteraceae bacterium | reverse complement strand
TGTGAGCATTGACCGCAAGATCGGGCGCACAGACGCGCGGATGCCCGTGGTCGAGCAAACACCCACAGAAGCCCCAAATACGCCCGTAAACGCGCCGTGTGCGCCCACAGAACCCCATCCCGAGCCGACTCCGAGCAAGATACGCAAAAGCGGCACCGGATGGCTATATCAGATCAACGATAACCTGTGGGAAGGTAGCTTCTTCCCAAGACTGCCCGGCGGCAAGCGAAAGAAATTTAACGTCTACGCCGAGACGAAAGAGCAGTGCGAAATCAAACTCACCGAGATGATCGAAAGAGTAAAAGCAGAAATCGCAGAAGAGAAAGCCAAACTAAAAGAGGGCACCGAGTAAGGCGCCCTCAAAAATTGGTTTGCAGTAAACAAAGAAAAATATTTTTATAAAGTTCTGCTATATTACAAGGTGCACACAATTAGTGCAAATGATAGATTTTTTGATGTGTTTTACTTATCGTTAAAACATATATTACGCAGTTTTCCCTCTATTTCAACAATACTTTTTTCGGAGGGTTCTTCTTTATTCAACGGTATTGAAAAGAATTTCCAACCACTCTCAAAAAACAATTCGTCAATAATAGTAATGTTGGTTGATTTGAACAGCTTTTTTGAACTTCTTCTTATGGGGGTCGCTTCTGAAAGGAGTATTACATTCACTGGAATTTTAATCTTTGATTGCATATATGTCATGAATTTTCGGGTTGTTGAATCAACAATGAAAACAACATATTTGAAATCAGATAGTTTGTCAAAATCTAAACACTCAAAATTTGTATAAGTAACTTTAAATCGTTTGGATAGAAAATCGGTTAGTATTCTAGTAGTATATTTTTTGCTTCCAACAATCAATGTTGGATTGCTGATTGCTAAATTGTGTTGTTTTTGTTGACAATCAAAAACATGTTTTAGTAATGTTCCGTCATCACGTTCTTGCTTATATTTTTTCGTGGCAGATTTTGTATCCAAAGTTGTTGAAGTGTATTCCGTATTAAATTTCAATTTTTTGATTTTTGAGTATAATGATATGAATTCTGTAACACCTTTATTTGTGCCTTGTAATAAAAAACAAGGACTTTCATTTTTTTCTTTTGATTTGTACCAATTTAAAAGGTCGTTACTTTCGATGATTCTAATATATTCTATAAGTTCGGTGTAGTCGGAATAAAAATATTCGAAATTTTTTATTTGCTCTACGCACTTGTTTATTTGAATTATCTTGTCTTTGATTATTCTATTGGGTGTTCCATAACTGTGGACGGCTGTTTTCCTCTTTCCATTTGAGTAATAAGTTGTAGTGAGATATGATATCTCTTGATTTGCGATTATGGTTTCGCCATCGAGAATTAAAAAGTCTTTATTGGTCAACTCATTTAAGTTTGGGTTGCGTTCATAGACTGAAACTATTATAGAGATAATTTGTTCCATATATTCTAGTAGCCTATTGACTTGGGGACTTAATAACTTCTTGGCTTTATGTATTTTAATTTGTTCAGGCACAACGTCAACTATAAAATAGAACAATGCACTTAATATAAAACCCATCGCTAAATCATAAATGAAGCTGAATTGTTCTTGTGTATGTGGCGCTGTGATAAAAAATGATTTAATAGGATTAGGAAGAAATTCGAATACTGGCATTGATGAGAGTTTTATTGCAATCACTAGACACAGTATGGTAATGATAAGCAACGCATAATTGATACGTTTTTTCATAGATACCTCCACTCATTGTTAATAGTTCTTTAAAACATTCGGTTATTAGAAGTTTTTTCAAGAGAAACTTTTAATGTTTAAATCAGAAAACGAGTCCGAACTTTTTTAATTCGGACTCGTTAGCCTGGTCGGAGTGACAGGGTTCGAACCTGCGGCCTCAACATCCCAAATGTCGCGCGCTCCCAACTGCGCCACACCCCGATTTTTATTCAATTTTTCTTATTTTTGCGTGGAAGTGGGACAAACTGTGGTCAAATGCAAAATCCACGCTTTTTTGAGTTTTCGTAAAGTGCCAAAAGTCCGCACCGTTAAAGGCTTTTCGGGACTTTTGCTTTTCTACGGCATTTCGTGCCGGGCACGCTCCCAAAACTAGCGCCCTACCAACTGGGCGACACCTCGAAATAACTTTGTAATAGACTAATGATAAATCACCGCTGACTAATACAGTCAACGGTGATTATTTTACTTTATATTTTGAGTTTTGTCAAGTGGGGAGATTTATTATTTTTGCTAAATTTTAATTTGGGTGAGTGTAGTCCCTATAAAGTTCAATTGCATCGTAAATCGGTGCATATTTGCGGTCACCCTTGGCAGTTACACAAATAATTTCTCGGCCGTCATCGGTCTTACCAAAACTAACAAGACAATATAGTGACTGACTTGTAAAACCTGTTTTGCCACCCTGAATAGTAGCAACTTTAGGCTCCGTACCGTACATCTTCTGGAACATACCGCTATGATATTTGAGCTCTTTATGGAACTCGTTCGCGGGTACTGTGTACCATTCAGTTGAAAGAATCTCGCGGCAGAAGTCATTTTCCATTGCCGCGCGCATAATCATAGCCATTTCAACACAAGTGGTATAATTTTCTTTGTTATGCATACCGCTTGCGTTGGTAAAATGAGTGTTTTTGAGATTAAGTTCGTCACATTTTTGGTTCATCAGTTTTACGAACTCTTCTTCGCTACCTGATACATAGGTCGCAAGACCGACGGCAGCATCAGCGCCCGATTCTAAAATCATAGCGTAAAACATATCAATCAATTTTACGTCTTCATTGTTACAAAAACCGCCGAGTGTTAAACCTTCTTTATATAAAGGGTCGATAAGGGCGTATGTCATTTTGAACGTGTCGTTTACGTTATCAATATTTTCCGCTGCTACAAGCAATGTCATAACCTTTGTCATTGAAGCAGGATAAATGACCTGGTCAGCATTGCGACGAGCTAAAATTGTGTCATTAGAAGCATCAATCAAAACGGCATACGGACTTTCTATTTCATTGCCTAATGTAACAGTGTAATTAGAGTCGGTAGGACGTTTTACGGTAAATTTAGGCGTTGTATCAACCTCGGTGACACTTTCGGTTGAACTAACATCAACACCGCTTGAAACCACTGAACTCAAGTCGGTTGGTGGTGTTTTGTCTTTGCCGATAGCATTTATTATTAAAGAAATAATAACAATAGCCAACACTACATTAAAAATCAGCAGCCCCGATTTAATCAAACGCTTTAATTTAAGCTTTTTCTTTTTAGGTGGTTTTCGTGAGCCACCGCTATTTGGCGTGTAGCTTTCTATAAAATCGCCGTATTTGGCGTGGTCGTTATAGTAAGACATTTTAAACTTCCTTTATTATTACTTTAAATAAGCTTCAAGGCGGTAAATCGGCAACCCTTGCGATATAAAGCGTTGCTCGTACTCCGTTACTATATTGCCTTCAAAATTGCTGTGGTGCAGGTCGAGTGAAATGTTTTTCAATATAAAGCCGTAATTAGACAGTTGTTCAATTGAATATTCAAACAACTGACGGTTGTCGGTCTTTTGATGAATTTCGGCATTTGGTGCTAACAGTGACTTATAAAGCTTTAAAAAAGTAGGGGAGGTCAAACGGTGACTTTGGTGACTTTTTTTAGGGAACGGGCAGGAAAAGTTTAAGAATATTCTTTCAACAGTCCCGTCTTTTAAAAATTTAGTAAGGTATTCCGCGCCGCATTTTAAAAATCTGACGTTTTCAATACCTAATTCCTGTGCCTTTTCGCAGGCTTGAACAATTACGTTACTGTTTTTCTCGACAGCGATAATGTTAATTTCGGGATGTTGTTTAGCTAATTCGCAAGCAAATTGACCTTTTCCGCAACCGATTTCAAGCCAAATAGGACGTTCGGTACCGAACCACTCTTTTAAATCTATATAATCCTTAACGTCACCGGCAGTAGCAAAGTTTAAATCATCACTGTTGGCTGAAATAAGCCATCCACCGCAAGCGGTTTTACGTTCTTCTAAATGTTTAAGTCTTTTCATTCTCATAAAGTTACCAACCTAAAGTCACTATATATTGTGTAAATTTATAAAAATTATAACATATATACACTTTCTTTGCAACGGTGAATTTTAAATTATATTCAATATTGTAATTGACTTTGATATTTCACGATAATATAATATTGTTACAAGTAAAAGAAAAGGGCGGTGAGAAAGATGAAGCAGAAGAAAAATATTATATATGATATATCATTAACTGCACTTTTCACTGCAATAATAGTTGTTTGCTCCTGGATTTCTGTTTCATTTTCTGCAGTACCGTTCACTTTGCAGACTTTAGGTGTGTTCACTGCTGTTGCGGTTTTGGGATTAAGACGAGGTACGGTAGCGGTAGGTTTATATATTGTGTTAGGTTTAATCGGTCTGCCTGTTTTTCACTCGTTTCAGGGTGGTTTTGGCGTTCTTATGGGAAGCACGGGCGGATTTATTGTTGGATTATTCATTTCGAGCATAGTTATCGGTATAATTACTTATAAAAATGTCAAATCGCTAAAACGGATGCTGATATCTATGGTCATAGGGCAGATAGTAGTATACATTTGCGGTGTTTTGTGGTTTGTTTTTGTTTACGGAAATTCGGCATCGTTCGGTGCTGTTTTATTAACAACGGTCGTGCCTTTTATATTGCCCGACATTTTAAAAATATTTGTGGCGTCAATTATCTCTTTAAGAGTATCAAAATATGTTAAATAACACTTGCTAAATGTTAGATTTTGTGTATAATATATTTGGCTATATTACCGAAAAAATCGGAGGATGAAATGTTAGAATTGAAAAATGTATCGTTTTCGGCTGAAAATGATAACGGAAGTAAAGATATTATTAAAAATGTAAGTTTAACTATCGATGAGGGATTTGTTGCTTTAACCGGTCCTAACGGTGGCGGTAAATCTACCTTGGCAAAGTTAATTGCAGGCATCTATTTGCCGACATCAGGTCAAATTCTTTTCAATGGTAAGGATATTACCAACGCTACCATTACAGAACGCGCAAAAATGGGCATTAGTTACGCTTTCCAACAGCCTGTGCGTTTTAAGGGCATTACCGTTAAAGATTTAGTAACCTTGGCAAGCGGTAAGAATTTGAGTGTTGCCGATGTTTGCAAATATCTTTCAGAAGTCGGTCTTTGCGCAAGAGAGTATGTTGACCGTGAGGTTAATGCAAGTCTTTCGGGCGGTGAATTAAAGCGTATTGAGATTGCCATGGCTATGGCAAGAGGTACTGAGCTAACTGTGTTTGACGAGCCTGAAGCAGGTATTGACCTTTGGAGTTTCAGCAATCTTATCACCGTCTTTGAAAAAATGCACGAGAAAATCAACGGTA
>JAZRSW010000025.1:0-7348 GCA_045651745.1 Acutalibacteraceae bacterium | reverse complement strand
CACCCTTACCGGATAATTTCTATTTGATGATATATTCAGTAATTTAATTACAAAAACGTAAATTCGAGCAAATTGCATTAATATTTAATATAATTTAAAATATATTCTATGCAAAGTTATCGTGCACACATCATTTAAATTTTAACAATAAAATAATCTATAGCACTTTTTTACAACTAAAACACCCTGAATTTGCATCAGAACCTTTATTATGTTTTTTGAATTTAGTTAACATAATATTGAAAATTATTAGATTTTGTATAATAAATAAATAATTTTGTATAATGTTACAAATTTAACAATTAAATTTGTTTATAATGATAATTGAATAAATTTGCGCATTATTTTATAATTAAACAGTAAAGAATTATACTACTTTATCAATCGAAATTATGTGACGGAGTGTTTGGTTTGAAGAGAGAAATTTTAAATTCTGTCTCCCCTATTTTACGTGATTATTTAACCTTTAATGAAACTATAAAAGGAAAATCACAGAAAACTGTCGAAGAATATTACCGCGATATTACCCTATTCTTTCGTTATTTAAAGCAGGAACGCGGTTTAGTACCTAATGATACCGAATTCAATGATATTAAAACAGATGATGTGGATGCCGAACTTTTGCAAAGTGTCACAATTTCTGATTTATACGGATTTATAGTTTATTGTAAGACTGAACGTAATAATAAAGATGCAGCAAGAGCGCGTAAAGTGTGCTGTTTGAGAGGTTTTTTCAAATACCTTACAAATAACATTCACTTACTTGATATCAATCCTGCGCAACAACTTGATACACCAAAATTGCGCAAATCTTTACCTGTGCATCTTTCGTTAGAACAAAGTATTGATTTACTTAAATCGGTTGACGGACCTAATAAAGAACGTGATTTCTTAATTTTGACACTATTTTTAAACTGTGGAATGCGTTTGAGCGAGCTTTGTTCTTTGAATTACACCGATGTTAAAGAAGACGGTTCAATTAAAATCCTTGGTAAAGGTAACAAAGAACGTGTAATTTACTTAAACGAGGCCTGCAAGGCAGCTATTAAGGATTATATGGCAGTAAGGCCCGTCGATGGTGTTGCTCAAAAGGATAAGTATGCTCTTATTTTAAGTTCACGCCGTCAACGTATTAGCAATAAAACTGTTCAACACATTGTTTATAGTTTCCTTGAAAAAGCCGGTCTTGGTGGTCAAGGATTTTCAGCGCATAAATTGCGCCACACTGCTGCAACCTTAATGTATCAGCTTGGAAATGTTGATATAAGAGTTCTAAAAGACGTTTTAGGTCACGAAAATTTAGGCACAACGCAGATTTATACTCACGTTGCCAATCGTCAGGTTGAAGATGCTTTCAATAAAAACCCGCTTTCAGACTTTAAAAACAAAGAATAATCACGGCTAAATTTATAATCATATAAAGTAAAGTTCTGTTTACAAAATTTAAAACATATGTAAACCATAATATTATTTACATAAGTTTTTTACATGTTATAATTAGCTAAATTGCTAACAAGAAAGGAATAATTTGTTATGAATATATCTTTCAGATTATATTTTGAAGATAAAACTATTACTGTTCCGCTTAATTCTTTAAAAGGAAATGATGGATTATATTGCGGAGAGATTAACGAAGTTAAATTTGAGTGGAATATAACTCCATTTCTTAACGGGAATTTTGTTGAACTCGCAGTATCATCTGATAAATCACTCGGTATAAAACGAATTGACAGTGTTGTGTTTGATGTTGAAAAGCCTAAAAACAAACCTCGCTTTAGTTTTTACACCAATAATATGTATAATGGTGAAACCCGTTTTATTGATGAAGTTGGAATTAATCGTGAATATTGTGCTGACATTATTGCTTTATATGACGATTTTTCTTCGTCGGGAGTTACACTTGCAGGTATAATACCCTTTGAAAATTCTTTTGGTGCCGGTGAAAAAACAAAACCTGATGGTTCAATTGAATTTTTTGCCAAGACCGAATATACTATTGCAAAATCATTAGAAACATCGTTAAAGACAGAAAAGGTATTTATTTCGGACTGTATGACGGTTGAAGAATTATATACCTTTTATCGTGAGCAACTTCCGCAAAGCTCGTTTTCTATGCCAAAATTAACAGGTTGGAACACATGGGATTATTATCTTGACCGTGTTAAACCTGAAGATATTTTTGAAAATGTTGATGCATTATCAAAAATGCCATTTACTGATAAACTTGATTACATTGTTCTTGATGATGGCTGGCAAAAAGAATGGGGCGTTTGGCGTGAAAACGATAAGTTTTCTTGCGGCCTCAATACTGTAGCAGCAAAAATCAATGATGCAGGCTTTAAAGCAGGTATTTGGATGGCTCCCCTTGCCTCTACAAAAGGAAGTTCTCTAGTAAACGAACATCCTGATTGGTTCTGCAAAAACAGTGATGGTAGTTTCTATTGTCCTGACTTTTTGTATTTAGACCCTACAATTCCTGAGGTTGAAGAGTTCATTCTTAATAACTACCGATATCAATATAAAGCCGGTTTCAGATTATTTAAAATTGATTATCTTTCTGCGCTAACTAAAGTGCGTATATTTCATGATGAAAATGCAACCGGTTATTCAGTTCTTAGAAAACTTATGAAAAAAGTTATTGAAGTTACTGGTGACGATGTAGTAATCTTAGGGTGTTCTCTCCCCGTTCAATGTGGAGCTAATATCGCACCTGCTATGAGAATAGGCGTTGATATACATAATCACTGGAGCCATGTATATTGGATTGCTGAATCACTAAAATACACTTGGATGTACAACAACAAAGTAACACGCATTGACCCTGACTTTCTAGTTGTTCGCGGTGAAGAAACTGCTAATGAACCACTTGTTTGGGAAGGTGAATTTAATGATTTTACACCTCCTGCAAAATCTGAAGAAAAAGATGGTGATTGCTTTAAAAGACACTGGAGACACGGCAATCAATTTAACGCAATTGAAGCTGAAACTTGGGCAAATCTTGTAGCGGTTGTTGGTGGTAACATCTTCCTTTCTGATAGAATGTCAGTTTTAAATGAAAGAGGCATTTCTATTATTAAAAATGCATTTGATATTACCGGTAATATGGGTAAACCACGTCATTTGAAAACAGATGAACGTAGACCCTCTGTTTGGGAAAGTGAGCGAAGTATAGTTGTAATTAACTGGACCGACAGTTTAAATACAATCATTGTTCCTGATGTAAATCATAACTTAGAATCAAGCAAACCTTTTGATTTAAGTAATAATATTTTAACTGTAACATTAAAACCCCACGAAAGTTTTGCTGCCGTTTATAAATAAAACTTTAATTAACAGGTGTAACCAATTTAGGTTGCACCTGTTTTTTATGTCAAAATTTAATTTTTTTCATAATATATAAAGACCATGTTTGATAAAAAGGAGTAAATATGCCATTTAATGCAAGAGAATTATTAGCCAGAATAATTCAGTGTGAAGCCGGTGGCGAAGGCTACACCGGTATGCAGGCCGTTGCAACAGTTGTTATGAACAGAGTCCACGTTCCCGGAGGAGAATACTTCAGAACTGGCGGCGGAGATATACAAAACGTTATATTTCAGCAGTATCAGTTTGACTGTGCAAGAACAGAAATACGCGGACAATACAACCCTCAAAACATCTATAACATGTCACCAACCGCCGAAAATTATGAGATTGCCGATTGGGCTTTAGGCGGCGGTGTTTTGTCTGCTGTTGGCGACTGTTTATGGTACTTTAATCCATTTTCATCTAACTGCGAACAGTATTTCCCGCGAAACGGTTCTGGTATATTTCACACAAGAATAAATCAACACTGTTTTTACAGACCTACATCCCTTTATTGGGAAACATAAATTTAAGGAGATTTTTTATGAATAATATGGGGTCAAGCACCAATCTTACTAATTATAATTCTAATGGCGGTTTTGAACCTGCCGTTGGAAACCTTACAGGTTCCGAAAGAGCTGAAATTAACAATGCAAGCCGTAATTATTATTACAATGATACATCACTCGGGCACGGTTGCGGTAATAACTCAGAAATGAGTAGGAATATGAATAGACGTAATAACGGTCCTGCACAAAATTGGAACAGTAACACTAATAATATGATGACAAGACCAAATATGAATACAAATATACGTCCGGTGACAACAGGTACACAAAGTATTAGTTTTACGCCTGAAACATTAACTAATATGAGTTTTTTGCCGGCTTATTTAACACAGTATATTGGTCATTGGGTACGTGCTGACTTTTTTATCGGTGAAACACTTGAGCAACGTGTCGGCGTACTTCACGAAGTTGGCGCAAGTTACTTTATTTTAGAAGCAATTGAGCCACAAACACTTATTGTTTGCGATATGTTTTCGGTCAAATTTGTTACAATTATACTTGATGATGATTTATCAAGATTAGCAAGGTTTTAAAAGAAAAAGGCTGTCTATTGACAGCCTTTTTAATACATATTTTAAATTAACAACCAAAAGTAACCTTATGAAATACCTTTTTACCTTTTTTGATTACGATTCCTTCACCGCTTAAATCCTCACGGGTATAACGGGTGTTGGGGTCGGTAATCTTAACGTCATCAACCGAAACACCGCCCTGCTGAATAAGACGTCTACCCTCACCTTTCGACGGGATAAGACCTGCTAACTGCATAATGTCTAAAATACCGATAGTGCCATCAGTAAACATATCACAAGGAACAGAAGTATTAGGCATATCTGCCTTTGCACCGCCTGAGAACAGTGAACGAGCGGTATCAAGAGCCTTTTTGGCCTCTTCCTCACCGTGAATCATCTTGGTTAACTCAAAAGCCAAGCGTTCCTTAACGCTGTTAAGCTCACTACCCTCTAACTTCTCATACTCATAGATTTCCTCAAGAGGAATAAATGTGAGCAACTTCATACATTTAAGGACGTCAGCATCATCAACGTTTCTCCAATACTGGAAGAACTCATAAGGAGTTGTCTTTTTGGGGTCAAGCCATACTGCACCGTTTGCGGTTTTACCCATTTTCTTGCCTTCGGAATTAAGAAGTAAGGTAATTGTCATAGCGTGAGCATCTTTACCTAACTTTTTACGGATAAGTTCAGTACCGCCAAGCATATTTGACCACTGGTCATCACCGCCGAACTGCATATTACAGCCGTATTCCTTAAACAAATGATAGAAGTCGTACGACTGCATAATCATATAGTTAAACTCTAAGAAAGAAAGTCCTTTTTCCATACGTTGCTTATAGCACTCAGCACGAAGCATATTATTAACCGAGAAACAAGCACCAACTTCACGAAGTAACTCGATATAATTGAGTTTAAGCAACCAATCGGCGTTATTGACCATTTGAGCCTTGCCCTCGCCAAACTCAATAAACTTAGACATTTGCTCTTTAAAGCAATCGCAGTTGTGTTGAATCATTTCAGGAGTCATCATATTACGCATATCGGTACGGCCTGACGGGTCACCAATATAACCGGTACCGCCACCGATAAGAGCAATCGGACGGTTACCTGCCATTTGAAGTCTCCTCATTAAGCAAAGAGCCATAAAGTGACCAACATGAAGACTATCTGCAGTCGGGTCAAAACCTATATAAAAGGTTGCCTCACCGGCATTTACCATTTTTCTGATTTCATCTTCATTTGTAACCTGTGCTATCAGTCCACGGGCTACTAACTCGTCATAACAAGTCATTTTTACTTCCTCCTAAGTATATTCAAACGATTGGTATATTGTATCACAAAGTTTTATGATTTTCAATAAGTTCTTTTGCTGAATTGTAAAGATTTTCGGTCATATTCGTTCCCGACATAATTCTTGCAATTTCACTAACTCTTGCATCGCCCTCGAGCGCTAAAACCTCGGTATAAGTATTAGTATCGGTAGTCGATTTTAATATCTGATAATGACCGTCTGCTGCGGCGGCAATCTGTGCTAAATGAGTGACACAAAGCACTTGACGAAGTTTTGAAAGTTGTTTTAACTGTCTTCCTACCTTATCGGCAGCTTTTCCGCTGATACCACTATCAATTTCATCAAAAATCAAGGTGTCACAGTTATCAAAATCAGCCATAACACTCTTAATTGCCAACATAGTACGTGATAATTCACCGCCCGATGCAATTTTCGATAACGGTTTAGGTTCTTGTCCTTTGTTTGCAGAAATCAAGAATTCGACCTTATCGCAACCGTCTGCCGAGTAAATTTTCGGTTCAATTTTAACCGAAAATACAACATTCGGCATTTCTAAATACCGCAAAACTTCACATATTTTATCACTAAACAGTTTTGCGGATTCATTTCTGGCAGAGGTTAATTTTTCACCTTTTTCGACTAATTTATCCTCTAAAATCTCCGATTGTTTTTCCAAATCTTCAATAAGTTCATCAGACGAGGTGATATTTTGAAGTTCTTCCCTTGCATTATCTAAATACTGTAATACAGCCGTTTCGTCACCGCCATATTTTTTATTAAGTGATTTAATTAAATCTATCCGTTGCTCTAAATTTTCAAGTTCATTCGGGTCAAAATCCAAACTTTCATTCAAATCGCATATTTCAGCGGTAATGTCGGCAATTTCGGATACCGCAAAGTCAAACCTTTCGAGTAATTTCTCGTTATTTTGTAGTAATTTTGAAATATTAGAAAATTCCTGCAGGCTTTGAGAAATCATACTTTCAGCACCGGGCATATTATCGTCACCCGAAAGCAAATTAAGGCACATTGAAAGCGATAATCGTAATTTTTCGGAATTTCTAACTAACTCACGTCGTTCCAACAAACTATCAAGTTCGCCAACAATAATGTTTGACGCCTCAATTTCGTTAATTTGATATTTCAACAAATCAATTTTACGTAATTTTTCATTTTCGTCGGTTGTTAAACTTTTAAGTTTTCTACGAACACTACGTAATTCTAAATAACATTCGCGATAATCATTTATAATACTCTCATAACCGCCAAAAGCATCGACAAATCCTATATGTGTATCGGGATTAAGCAACGCCTGATTATCATGTTGACCGTGAATATTAACCAAAATATTGCCAATTTCCCGTAAAACCGAAACATTAACGGTTACACCGTTGATTTTGCAGGTGTTTTTGCCGTCAGCAGAAATGGTACGGGTTAAAATTAAACTTTCGTCATCCGTTTCAATCCCATATTCTGATAGTTTCTCAATCACTTCATTGGAAATATCCTCGAAAACGGCCGAAACAAAGGCCTTATCACAGCCGGTACGCACAAGTTCTTTAGAGGTTCTCTGTCCTGTTACGGCGTTTATCGAGTCGATAATAATCGACTTACCCGCACCGGTTTCA
>JAZRSW010000024.1:0-10985 GCA_045651745.1 Acutalibacteraceae bacterium | reverse complement strand
AGGAAATTTTACCTCTCTTAGAGCAAATGGTTCAGGGCGGTGGTAAGTTGCTTATCGTTGCTGAGGACGTTGAGGGTGAAGCTTTGTCTACCCTTATCGTTAACAAACTCCGCGGAACATTTACCTGCGTAGCAGTTAAGGCCCCCGGTTTTGGTGACAGAAGAAAAGAAATGTTGCAGGATATCGCAATTCTTACCGGCGGTCAGGTTGTATCGAGTGAGCTTGGCTTTGAACTCAAGGATACTTCTATTGATATGCTCGGTCGTGCACGTCAGGTTAAGGTTGGTAAAGAAAATACAATTATCGTTGACGCTGCAGGTCAGTCTGAAAATATTAAGAGCCGTCTCGGTCAGATTAAAAATCAGATTGAAACTACTACTTCTGAATTCGACCGCGAGAAGTTGCAGGAGCGTTTGGCAAAATTGTCGGGCGGTGTTGCAGTAATCAAGGTTGGTGCCGCTACTGAAGTTGAAATGAAGGATAAGAAACTCCGCATTGAAGATGCTCTTGCTGCTACAAAAGCCGCAGTTGAAGAGGGTATCGTAGCCGGCGGTGGTGTTGCATTGGTTAATGCTATCAATTCGGTTAAGGAACTTATGGCTACTGTTGAGGGTGACGTTAAGACTGGTGTGGCTATCGTTCTCGCAGCTTTGGAAGCACCTATTCGTCAGATTGCTTTCAACGCAGGTCTTGAAGGTTCGGTTATTGTTGATAAGATTGTAAGTTCAGGTAAGGCTAACTACGGCTTTGACGCTTACAGTGAAGTTTATACAGATATGCTCGAGGCAGGTATCGTTGACCCGACCAAGGTAACCCGTTCTGCATTGCAGAATGCCGCTTCTGTTGCATCTATGGTACTCACTACTGAGTCTATCGTTGCTGATAAACCCGACCCGAAGGCTGATGCCGCAGCTGCCGCTGCAGCAGGCGCAGGCGGAATGTATTAATTTTTTAAAATTAAACAGATAACAAAAAATCCCTCTCGGTTGAGAGGGATTTTTTATGTTCAAATGCCAAATATTAAACGTTAAACAAGAAATGGACAACGTCTCCGTCCTGCATAACGTATTCTTTGCCTTCGCTTCGTACCAAGCCTTTCTCCTTGGCGGCGATAAGTGCTTTGTCGTCGTTACCGCAGGCGATTAAATCTTTATATGCTACAACTTCGGCACGGATAAAGCCTTTTTCAAAGTCACTGTGAATTTTACCGGCGGCACCGGGGGCTTTTGTGCCTTTTTTGATGGTCCATGCTCTGACCTCGGGTTGACCTGCAGTGAGGTAGGAGATAAGACCGAGCAAAGAGTAGCAGGTTTGGATAAGACGGTCAAGACCCGATTTGTCAAGTCCTAATTCTTCCAAGAACATCTTTTTCTCGTCCTCTTCCATTTCTGCCATATCGGCTTCTAAAGCGGCACAAATCGGCAAGGTTTCAGCACCTTCTGTGGCAGCGATGGCTTTAACTGCATTGTAACGGGCGTTAGAATCGATACCGCCTTGGAAATCGTGTTCGCTCATATTACAAGCGTAAATAACAGGTTTTGAGGTTAAAAGTTCAATTGTATTGAGGATAGCGGCTTCGTTTTCGTCAACCTCAACTGCACGTGCGGTTTTGCCACCCTCTAATTCTGAAATTAAACGTTTTATAAAATTAACCTCTGCCTGATAAGATTTGTCACCCTTTAAAGCTTTGTTTGCCTTATCTAAACGGCGTTCCAAAATTTCAAGGTCAGATAAAATGAGTTCTAAATTAATGGTTTCAATGTCACGACCTGGGTCAACCGAGCCTTCAACATGTATAATATCGTCATTTTCAAAGCAACGGACAACGTGAACGATTGCATCAACTTCACGAATGTGGGATAAAAACTTGTTGCCCAAACCTTCGCCTTTTGATGCACCCTTAACCAAACCTGCAATGTCGACAAACTCGATGACGGCGGGTGTGAATTTTTGAGGATGGTACATTTCAGCCAATTTGTCTAAACGCTCATCGGGAACGCTAACCATACCGACATTCGGCTCAATTGTGCAGAAAGGGTAGTTAGCAGACTGTGCACCTGCGTTAGTAATAGCATTAAAAAGGGTTGATTTACCGACATTCGGCAATCCTACGATACCTAATTTCATATATATGTATTCTCCTTAACAATAAAAAGTCAATGCACTAAACAGTATAATGCATTGACTAAAATTTTTCAATATAAATATTAAATTAAACCTTGTTTATTTTACTCAGCCATACCCTCAACAACACCGAGCACAATTATACCGAGCATTACGGTGCCTACTGCGATATACTGTTTTAAAGGAAGTTTTTCCTTTAAGAAAATGCGGGAAAGTATAATTGAAACAATGCTGTAAGCGGCAATCATCGGTGCGGCAATAATTCCGTTACCGCTCATTGCTCTGACATATACAAACTGACCTGCAGTTTCAAATATTGCAGCGCCTAAACGTGCGCCTTGTTGACGGGGAACAATACGCTCTTTCTTGATAAGGCGTACATAAATAAACAAAATAATTGCGATGATTAAGAATGTTAATTCGTATGAGATATTTGCAACGTCTTCAAAGGTTTCCTCGGTAACGCCCAAAAGGGGAGTTTTAGTGAAATCATCAAGATAATATGCATCAAGAAACGTGCCGAGTGCATCGATTATGCAGTAGAAAATCGGCATAAAGAATGCAATAAAGCCGATACGATACTTTTTCTCGCCTTGGCTTAAACGAATGTTATCATCGTGTTTTTCTAAGAAGCCTAATGCTAAAACGCCGCCGCAAATGAGTAACATACCAATCCATGTCGGCAAGCCTTCGATGGTTTGACCCAAGAAGATAAAGCAAAGGGCAGTAACCACAATACCGGAACTGTTTTGAATAGGTGAGGAAATTGAAAGTTCAAGGTATCTTAAACCGAAATAACCAACAGTCATTGAAAGTATGTACATTGCCGAAACAGGTAAGTAAATGTAAAGATTTCTGAAATCATAATTAATGTCAGAAAGCAAAAGTGTGCCAATAGCATGTGCGCCCATTACTAAACCTACCATTATCGAGGTCTTCAAATGGCTGTAACGCTCTAAATCGTCAGCGCCTTTTTTGTAAAATAAGTCGGCGGCACCCCACATTAACATAGTTAGAAGTGCGTAAATAAACCACATAATATCATCTCCATAATTCGATAAATTCCGTTCCAAATTATAGCAGTTTGAGTTTCATTTGTCAATAAAATTGAAAATTGTAACATTAAACATTAAATAAACTTCAAAAATCAGATAAATATTAAAATTTCCTCTTTAAAATTTAGTCAATATATTATATAATAAAACTATAATATGGGTAAATTGTAACTTTTGCTTTGATAAAGGAGGAAATTAAATGAGTTCACCGTATTCTGTTTCATTGGCAAAGATTATCAAAAACTTCCATTTAGAAACAGTTATATTGCCTCATCCTGCAGAAGATATTCAAATAAGTAATGTTGAGGTTAATCGTCCCGGCCTGCAGTTGTGTGGGTTTTATCAGTATTTTGATAGTGGAAGAATTCAGGTTATCGGTAAGAGTGAAGAGGGTTACTTAAACGAGTTCCCTGAAAATGAATACCGCGAGAGGGTACGTGCTTTCTTTGAACAGAAACCATCGGTTGTTATTATTTCGCGTGATTTACCGGTTACCGATATTATGAAAGAGGCAGCCGAGGAATTTAAAGTTCCTCTTTTAAGAACGAGTGATACTACTTCGGGCTTTATGGCTTCGTTGATATCCTTCCTTAATGTTGAGTTAGCGCCGAGAGTTACACGTCACGGCGTTTTGGTTGAGGTTTATGGCGAAGGCTTGCTGATTTTGGGTGAAAGCGGCGTCGGTAAAAGTGAAACGGCCATTGAGCTTGTAAAACGCGGCCACCGATTGATTGCTGACGATGCTGTTGAAATAAGAAAGGTTTCGTCAAGGTCTTTGGTTGGCTCTGCACCTGAAAATATCCGTCATTTCATTGAACTTCGCGGCATAGGTATTATAAATGCACGCCGTATTTTCGGCGTCGGCGCAGTTAACCTTACTTCAAAGATTGATTTGGTTATTAATCTTGAACAGTGGCAACAAGGTAAGGTTTATGACCGTATGGGATTAGAGGAACAGACGGCTGAAATTTTGGATATTAATGTACCGTCGGTAACAATTCCCGTAAAACCCGGTAGAAACTTGGCTGTTATTATCGAGGTTGCGGCTATGAATAACCGTCAAAAGAAAATGGGTTATAATGCCGCACACGAGTTACTTAAGCGTTTGGGTATGGGCGATGATTTGCCGGATGAAGATAGAGATGACGGGGATATTTTTCTTTAATTCATAAAAAACAAAAGGAGTTTTAATTATGTATTATTTGGGTGTTGATTTGGGCGGTACAAATATTGCAGCCGCTGTTGTCGATGAAAATTACAAAATTATCGGTGAGGGCAAGGTTAAAACCAACTGTCCGCGTCCCGCTGACGAAATTTGTGACAGTATTTATGAAGCAGGTATGCTCGCAATTGCTGATTGCGGTTTAACATTAGACGATATTGCCGAGGTTGGCGTAGGCTGTCCCGGTGCGGTTAATCCCAAAACAGGTGTTATTTGTTATTCCTGTAATTTAGGCTTTACAAATTCACCGATTGGCCCTATGCTCGAAGAACGTTTCAAAAGAAAGGTTTTCTTGGAGAATGATGCTAATGCTGCCGCTTTGGGTGAGCAGTTGGCAGGTGCAGGCAAAGGCGCTGACCAGTTTATTGCAATTACTTTAGGCACAGGTGTTGGAGGCGGTGTTATTACCAATGGTACTATATTGTCGGGTGCTAACTCTGCAGGCGGTGAGTTGGGACATACCGTTATCGTTAAGGATGGTGAGCCTTGCGGTTGCGGACGTAACGGTTGTTGGGAGTCTTATGCTTCGGCAACCGGTCTTATCCGTCAGACTAAACGTGCTATGGAAAACGATAAATCAAGTAAACTTTGGGAAATTGCAGGCTCTTTAGATGGAGTTAACGGCAAAACGGCTTTTGACGGACTTCGTTTGGGCGATAAAACTGCAATCGAGGTTGTAAAAAATTACTGTGATTATGTTGCTTGCGGTTTGACCAATATTATTAATATCTTCCAGCCTGATGTAATTTGTATCGGCGGTGGTATTTCTAAAGAGGGTGAAACTTTGGTGGCACCTATCAGAGAGTATGTTGCGCGCGAGAGATATTCTCGTAATATTGATAAACAGACCGAGATTAAGGCTGCAGTGCTTGGTAACGATGCAGGCATCATCGGTGCTGCATTCTTGGGTAATATCTACAGATAAGTTTAGTACATAACATTTTGGGAGGTGACCGCCGTGGATTATTCAAAAATCATAAATTTAGCGTTTGATTTAGGGTTTAGTGCTTTTGAAAATGAACCTTTATGTAATCGTACATCCTTTAAAATCGGCGGACCTGCCGATTTGTTGATTGAATGTCGGGATATTGAAAAATTACCAATATTGTTGGCAGAAATTAAAGCCAATGAAATTCCTTTGACTGTTATCGGGAACGGTTCGAATTTGCTTGTTTCGGATAATGGAATAAAAGGCATTGTGTTGGTTATAGTTGATGACAGTGTAACTGTATTGGGAGATACAATTAAGGCTTCGGCTGGTGCTAAACTGTCAAAATTGTGTAATGTGGCTTTGGAAAATGGTTTGTCGGGGTTGGAATTCGGCTTTGGCATTCCCGGAACTGTAGGCGGTGCTGTATATATGAATGCAGGAGCCTACGGCGGTGAAATCAAGCAGGTTATCACCTCGGTCACGTCAATTACTCGTAGCGGTGAAATAGTCACGCGAAGTGTTGATGAGTTGGAATTAGGCTATCGCACAAGTATTTTTAAAAGTAATTTCGAGGTAATACTTTCGACTGAATTTAAGTTGATGTCGGCTGAAAAGGAAACCATAAAAGAAAAAATGTATGATTTCCTTTCACGCCGTAAGGATAAGCAACCGCTTGAATTCCCTAGTGCGGGCAGTACATTTAAACGTCCCGAAGGGTATTTTGCAGGTGCTTTGATTGAACAATGTGGATTAAAAGGCTTTTCAATCGGCGGTGCAGAGGTTAGCACAAAACACGCGGGTTTTGTTATAAACCGTGGAAATGCTACTTGTGAAGATGTTAAAGAGTTAATAAAGCACATTCAAGAAACTGTTTTTAACGAAACTGGTGTTAAATTAGAAACAGAAGTAATTTATTTGGGGTAGAATATGGAACTTGTAATTGTTACCGGAATGTCCGGCGCCGGAAAATCTATTGCCGCTAATGCGCTAGAAGATATCGGTTTTTACTGTATTGATAATATGCCTCCGAAACTTATTAAACCGGTTGTCGAATTGTCACTCAGAGGGCAGGACGGTTTAAATAAGATAGCCATTGTTACAGATATAAGAACAGGTAAAATGTTTGACGATTTAATACCGACTTTGGACGATATAACCAAAGCCGGAATTAAGTATAAATTACTGTTTTTGGATGCCGATAATCAAAAGTTGGTTACAAGATACAAAGAAACCCGTCGCCGTCATCCGATGGCATCGGGTGAGCGTATTAGTACAGGGGAAGCTGTTGAAAATGAACGCAATATGCTTGCACCCTTAAAGTCACGCGCTGATTATATTATTGACACAACTAACACTTCAAATGCTACCTTTAAAGAACGTGTTACAGCCTTGTTTTTAGGTGATGCAAGCCGCGGAATGACTGTACAATGTATGTCATTTGGCTTTAAATACGGTTGTGTATCCGAAGCCGATATTGTGTTTGACGTAAGATGCCTTAAAAATCCTTTTTATGAGCCTGAATTAAAACACTTGACGGGTTTGGATAAGCCGGTGAGTGAGTTCGTTATGTCGTCACCTGAGGCTAAAGGATTGGCTGATAGAATTTTGTCACTAATTGACTATACTGTTCCGCTTTACTGTAAAGAGGGTAAAAGTCAGTTGGTTATTGCGATTGGTTGTACGGGTGGTAAACACCGTTCGGTGACTTTTGCCGAACTTATTCACAAGCACTTAACCGAAAAAAATTACAATACCGCGGTTAACCACCGTGATATTGATAAGGAGTAAAAAGTGGGAAAGGTTTCTTTTTCTTCTAAAATGAAAACCGACCTTTGTAAAATAAAACCGACCGGTTGTTGCAGGTATGCCGAAATTTACGGGTTGCTGCTTTTCGGCCGGTCTTTTTGCAAAGAGGATATAAGTATTTACACTAAAAGCCACGACACTGCCGAACTTTATTCAAGTTTATTAAAGGTGTGCTTTTCGGTACATACCGCAGTTGAAAAAATGCAGGGCGGTTATGTTGTGTCGGTGCCTGGTGAGGCAGACAGAATAAGGATTGTGAACTACTATTCAAGCGGTGAAAACGATTGGATTTTCAACCCCAAGCACGTGAAAAGAACGTGTTGCCGTTGGGCGTTTATTAGGGGTGCGTTTTTGTCGGCGGGAAGTATAAATAACCCCGAAAAAAATTATCATCTCGAATTTGCGGTAAAGGACCCGACGTTGAGTTTTGCTTTTTCCGCGTTTTTGGAACTATGCGGGTATAAACCGCATACATCAACCAGGACAAGCGTTACGGCTCTTTATTACAACAACAGTACCGATATTGAGGAAATGTTAGGCTCAATGGGGGCTATGAGTCAAAGCCTTGAGATAATGGAAACCAAAATTGTTCGTGATATGCGGAATAAACTTAACCGACAGAACAATTTTGAAACCTCGAATATAACTAAAACCGTAAATGCCGCAATTGAGCAAACAAATGCGATGAAATTTCTTGAAAAAAATAACCTTTTGGGAATGCTTACTGAAGAGTTATATGAGGTTGCAGTATTGCGACGGGACAACCCTGAAGCGAGTTTGAGCGAACTCTGTACACTTTGTGGCGGTAAAATTTCCCGTTCGGGACTTAATCACCGCTTAAAGCGAATAATTGAGTTTTACGAAGAACAAAAACAATCAAAAAAGAAATAAATCAGAAAGGAGTGACAGAATATGACCGATTTTGTACATCTGCACGTGCATACCGAGTACAGTTTGTTAGACGGTGCTTGTCGTATTAAGGATTTGGTTAAAGCCGCTAAAGAAAAGGGGCAAACCGCTTTAGCTATTACCGACCACGGTGTTATGTACGGTGCGGTTGAGTTTTATAAGACCGCAAAAAAAGAAGGTATAAAACCCATAATCGGTTGTGAAGTTTATGTTGCTCCGAGAACACGTTTTCAAAAAATAAAAGAGTATGACGGTGAATACCGCCATTTAGTTTTGCTTTGCAAGAATGATGTTGGCTATCGCAACTTAATTGCGATGGTTTCAAAGGGTTTTACCGAAGGCTTTTATTCAAAGCCCCGTATTGACGAGGATTTGTTGGCAGAGCATAGCGAAGGTTTGATTGCACTTTCGGCTTGCCTTTCAGGTGAAATCCCCAAAGCGCTTATTAATAATGATTACGAAAAGGCAAAAGAAACTGCCTTAAAATATAATAGAATGTTCGGTCAGGGTAATTATTATCTTGAACTGCAGGACCACGGACTTCAGGAAGAACAACGTATAATGCCTCAAATTATACGCTTGTCGCGCGAAACGGGTATACCGCTTGTTGCTACAAATGACGTGCATTATATCGAAAAGTCGGACAGTGCGGTGCAGAATATTCTCATTTGTATCGGCACTAACCATACCGTAAATGAAAAATCGGGTTTGGAGTTTGAAACAGAGGAGTTTTACCTTAAAACAGGCGATGAAATGGCGGAACTTTTTCCGGAAGATGCATTGGCTAATACCGTTAAAATTGCAGAAATGTGCGATTTCGACTTTGAGTTTGGTAATACAAAACTTCCTTTTTATGATATAGGCAACAAAAACCATTTCGAGTATTTGACAGAATTGAGTTTTGAGGGTGCAAAGCGTAATTACGGTGAAATCACCCCCGAAATCAAACAACGTTTGGATTATGAGTTGGGCGTAATCAACAAAATGGGATACGTTGATTATTTCCTCATAGTTTCTGATTTTGTCCGTTATGCGAAGTCCGAGAATATTCCGGTAGGGCCCGGCAGAGGTTCGGGTGCTGCAAGTATTGTTGCATATTGTATCGGCATTACAGGAATTGACCCATTAAAATACAATCTTCTTTTTGAGCGTTTTTTGAACCCTGAACGCGTTTCTATGCCTGACTTTGATATTGACTTTTGTTATGTCAGACGTCAAGAGGTTATAGATTATGTTATAAGAAAATACGGCAGTGACCACGTAGCGCAGATTGTCACTTTTGGTACAATGGCGGCAAGGGCGGCTGTAAGGGATGTCGGCAGGGCAATGGATATACCTTATGCTACCTGCGACCGAATTGCAAAACTTATCCCGCAGGAATTGAAAATTACCATTGAGCAAAGCCTTTTGAAAGTTCCCGAATTAAATAAAGAATATTTGGCTGACCCTACCGTTAAAGCTTTATTGGACATGGCTTCAAAGGTTGAGGGTATGCCTCGCCATGCCTCGACTCACGCTGCAGGCGTCGTTATAACCGATTTGCCGGTTGCAGAGTATGTACCGCTTGCTACAAGTGATGAGTCGGTTGTAACGCAGTATACAATGACCACTTTGGAGGAATTGGGACTTCTCAAAATGGATTTTTTGGGGTTGCGCAATCTTACTGTCATTGATGATACCGTTAAAATGATTCGTCGAAATAACCCCGAGTTTGATATAAATAAAATTCCGTTGGACGACGTCAAGACAATGAAAATGATGTCCCGCGGACAAACCGAGGGTGTTTTCCAGTTTGAATCGGGCGGAATGAAAAATGTTTTAATGTCCTTCAGACCTGAAAAAATTGAGGACTTAATTGCTATTATTTCGCTTTACCGTCCCGGTCCTATGGATTCAATCCCAAAATATATCGAAAACCGTCATAATCCTCATAAAATAAAGTATTCGACCGAACTTTTAAGACCGATTTTAGAGGTTACCTACGGCTGTATTGTCTATCAAGAGCAGGTTATGCAGGTTTTCAGGAGTCTTGCAGGGTATTCGCTCGGCAGGGCAGATATTGTTCGTCGCGCAATGGCAAAGAAAAAGCACGATGTTATGGAAAAAGAACGTTCGGCGTTTATTTATGGTGATAAAAATGCTGACGGCACAGTTTCTTGCGAGGGTTGTGTTGCAAGGGGAGTCAGTGTAGAGGCGGCTTCTAAAATTTTCGATGAAATGTCGGCATTCAGTTCGTACGCCTTTAATAAGTCGCACGCCGCAGCGTATGCTTTTGTTGCATATCAAACTGCATATTTAAAATGTCATTATGAAAAAGAGTATATGTCAGCATTGCTTACAAGTGTTTTGGATAATCAGTCTAAATTGGGCAGATATATGGCTGAATGTATTAAAAACGGCATTAAAATTTTACCGCCCGACGTTAATTTGAGTGAACGCAATTTTACACCAACTGTTGACGGTATACGTTTTGGTCTTTTGGCGGTCAGAAATATCGGCGGTAACTTGGTTGAACGCTTGATAACCGAGCGCGGGAAGGGCAAATATAAATCGGTTTACGATATGTGTGACCGTCTTTTCGGACTTGACCTTAACCGCAGAGCAGTTGAAAGTCTTATAAAAAGCGGTGCTTTAGATTGCTTCAATTTAAGCCGCCGTGCTTTGTTGCAGGGTATTGAACAGTTGATGCGTTCAATTGAGGCTGATAAGAAGTACACTATGCACGGACAAATGGATTTGTTCGGTAATACTTCCAGTGGCGAAAGCAAGCATTACGAGATTGAGTCTATGGAAGAAATGCCTCAGTTTGAACTGTTAGCCTTTGAAAAAGAGGTTACGGGAATGTATATTTCGGGGCATCCGTTAGAGCAATATTCACGTGCGTTAAATGAAAACGGTCTACTAAAAACTTTTGACCTTAATGATTCTGAAAAAGCAG
>JAZRSW010000023.1:0-6634 GCA_045651745.1 Acutalibacteraceae bacterium | reverse complement strand
AAAACCCACCAATTGCCACTTTCTATTTTAAAACCGTCGTTTACATATTCCGTATAACCACTTGTATAACGTCCAAACGGGATACCGTATTTTGCTTCCCCGTCAAAAGTAAGCTTTACGGCAGGGGAAATTGACAAATCGTCGTAAGTATTAAAGCTCTGTGACGAAGTAATTGTTTTAGCGGTAGCAGGTGTCATAAAGCATACTGCAACTACTGACAGAAGCAATGCCATACACAATACTACGCTTAAAGTTTTTTTACTTATATTAAACATAAATAAATTTCTCCTTTCTTATTTTAAAACAAGAAAATTATAATAATTTGAATTGATTACAACCGCCATTTAATCAGTAGTTTTTGGTCGCCCGCCGAAACTGCCTTCGCCGTTACGCGACCCACTAAAGACAATTAGAGATTATAATCGTTTTGATTCTATTCTATTAAACCATACCCAAACCTAAATGTCAACATTTATTTGGAAGATTTTTTCGCTTTTTTTATATATTTTTTGTTCTATTTTTAAGGTTGTCACATTACCTTACGAGCGTTACTTTTTTAACATTGTTTTTTGCCAAAATTTGACTTTTTCTTACATTATATATTATATATGCGGTAAAGCGCCTCCTTTGTAAAGGGTGGAGGACCGCGTAAGCGGTGGAGGGATTAAGGGTACGAATTAATCCTCCCGTCAGCCTACGGCTGCCACCCTCCTTTACAAGGAGGGCGTTGAGCAAGTCCCTACAATATGATTGGTGGTGTTGTAGGGAACGGATTAATCCGTTCCGTTATTTCGGAAGGCATAAATGCCCTCCCTACGATATGGTTTGTTGGCCATACGACAAATTTACACTTTTTACTTGATTTTTTGACAAATACAATTTATAATAAACTCAAAGATAGAGGTGCGGTGCTTAAAAGTAGTGCGATAAAGGTTTAAGGAAAACCTCGCGTGAAAGGAAGTTCCGCCGAAACCTTGGGTCTGTTTCCTTTTTAAGACTCTTGGTTGGGATGCGGTAGAATATATCGCATACTGTCACTTTTGTGGAGAGCTATCGCAACTTGATTTGTGGTTTTACAATGAAAGCTGTGGTACGCCACAGCTTTTTTCTATTTTATTTTTAGGAGGAATTAAAAATGAAACTCAGACCCCAAAGACGCAAGGTATGGGTTACGGTCGCTATGATGTGTTTGGTTGTATTCACTATCACATCGCTTTTCGTTTCGGCTTCCGCTGTGGGAAATGAAGTTGAAATTGATTTTGGCGACTTCGTGGCTGATACCGAAATCACCCCCGTTACCACCACCGTTATAGTTGACGGCGAGGAAACCCAGTATGACTTCTCGGTCAATATTTTCGACGAGGAGTTCGAGGGTAACGATGCCAAGGATTACGTTGACAACTTCAAGGTAAACGTAAACCATGACCCCAATTTCAAGGAAAACATCGAAATCGCACTTTCGAAAGTTCGTGAAGAACTCCCCTATTTTGCAACTATATGGTCACTTTTACCGCCGATTATCGCAATCGTTCTTGCTTTGATTACCAAAGAGGTTTATTCTTCCCTCTTTGTCGGTATCTTAGCAGGCGGACTTATCTACTCAAACTTCAATTTTGAAGGAACTATTACTCACGTATTCTCAGACGGTTTCGTAGGCAGTCTTGCTGACGGCTACAACGTAGGTATTTTAGTTTTCCTCGTTATGCTCGGCGCTTTGGTTGCTATGATGAACAAGGCGGGCGGTTCTGCCGCTTTCGGCCGTTGGGCAACCAAGCACATAAAAACCCGCGTTGGCGCACAGCTTGCCACCGTTGCTTTAGGTGTTCTCATCTTCATTGACGACTACTTCAACTGCTTGACCGTTGGCTCGGTTATGCGCCCCATCACCGACAAGCACAACATTTCAAGAGCAAAATTGGCATACATAATTGACTCTACCGCAGCACCGATTTGCATTATTGCACCGATTTCTTCTTGGGCAGCCGCAGTTTCGGGTTTTGCTTCAGATGCAGGTGCCACAAACGGTATGTCACTCTTTATCCGCGCTATTCCTTATAATTTCTATGCAATTCTCACCATTGCAATGCTTATTTTCTTGGCAGTTGCAAAATTTGACTTCGGTCCTATAAAAAAGCACGAGGAAAATGCCAAAAACGGTGACCTTTTCTCAGCAGGCGTTCAGGAAAGTATTGAAGCTCTTCCCGAAAACCCCCGTGGTCGTGTTTGTGACCTCGTAGTTCCCGTTGTTATCTTGATTATCGCTTGTGTTATCGGTATGATTTACTCGGGCGGTTTCTTCAGCGGTGAGAACTTTATCGATGCATTCTCCAACAGTGACGCTTCGGTTGGTCTTCTCTACGGTTCGTTCATCGCAACAATCTTAACCGTTATTTTCTTCCTCTGTCGCAGAGTTTTGAGCTTCAAGGCTTGCATGGATTCTATCCCCGAAGGCTTCAAGGCAATGGTCCCCGCTATTATGATTTTGACCTGCGCTTGGACACTTAAAATTATGACCGACTCTATCGGCGCTAACATATTCATTGCAAACTTCATTCAGAACTCAGCAGGAAGCTTGCAGAACTTCTTACCTGCTATTATCTTCGTAATTGCAGTTGGACTTTCTTTTGCAACCGGTACATCCTGGGGTACATTCGGTATCCTTATCCCGATTGTATTGAGCGTATTCGTCAACGGCGGCGAGATTGCTATTATCGCTATTTCGGCATGTATGGCAGGTGCTGTTTGCGGTGACCACTGCTCACCTATTTCGGATACCACAATTATGGCTTCCGCAGGCGGTCAGTGTAACCACATCAACCACGTTTCAACCCAGTTGCCTTACGCATTGACAGTTGCAGGCGTTTCATTCGTTTGCTATCTTATCACAGGCTTCGTTCAGAACTGGATGATTACATTGCCTATCGCACTTGTTTTGATGATTGGTACATTGTTTGTTCTCAAACTCTTGTCCAACAAAGCGAAAAAGGCATAAGATACAATAATTTGATTAAAGAAACGGCAGGCGTTGAGCCTGCCGTTTTGTTTTATTTAATGTTATTTATTTAATTCAATTGCCTGTTTTACAATTTCGATAACATCATCAAGTTTGGTTATATTACCTGCCATTCGGCGTAAATCTGCCGCACCTTTTAAGCCTTTCATATACCAAGCGGTGTGCTTTCGGGCCTCAAGCATAGCAATTTTCTCGCCCTTATACTCTCTCATCCGCTCAACCTGATTGATTAACGTAAGCATCTTTTTTTCAAGCGGCGGGTCGGGTAAAATAATGCCGTTAGACAAATAAGCATTAATCTGTTGGAAAATCCACGGTTGACCCATTGCACCGCGTCCTACCATAACGAAATCGCAGTTGGTTTGTTCGTACATTAAAGCGGCGGCTTTAGGTGAATCGACGTCACCGTTGCCTATAACGGGAATTTTTACCGCCGACTTTACCTCACGGATAATGTCAATATCAACGGGCGGTGCATACATCTGCACCCTTGTTCTGCCGTGCACAGTAACTGCCGAAGCTCCTGCAGATTCGACCAAGCGTGCAAGCTCGACAGCGTTTTTTGAAGTATCGTCCCACCCTGCCCGCATTTTAACGGTGACAGGAACTTTAACGGCTTTAACCACCGCCTCAACTATACGTGCGGCTAAATCGGGGTCCTTCATCAAAGCACTTCCACCGCCCGAGCTTACTGCAACTTTAGGTGCAGGGCAACCCATATTTATATCTATAAAATCGGGTCCGTTAGATTCGGCTTGCTTTGCCGCCTCAACCATTGCGTCAATTTCACAACCGAAAAGTTGAGAACCGTAAGGACGCTCGGTTTCGTTCACCTCTAAATAAGTTGCTGATTTTTTATCGTTCAAGGATATACCCTTTGCACTTGCCAATTCGCCCACACAGTAAGCCGCGCCGTGCTCACGGCAGATTTCACGCATTGCTCTGTCGGCAACACCCGCCATAGGCGCCAACGCCGCATAACCTGAAATTTCCAAATTTCCTATCTTCATAAATACCTCAAATTCAAAAAATACAAATAAATATTACACCAATTTGACAATTATTGCAACTTTTATTTGAGTTTTTAAATAAACAGTGGTACAATATATTTGTGAAATTGTATCTTAGGAGAAATTCAAATGAAAATACTCGCAATTGACGGAAACAGTATCATAAACCGCGCGTTTTACGGCATCAAACTGCTAACCACTAAAACCGGACTCTACACAAACGGAGTTTACGGTTTTATGAGCATATTAAACCGACTTTTAGAGGCTGAAAATCCCGACGGCGTTGTTGTAGCATTTGACCTGCACGCGCCGACCTTTCGCCATAAAGAATACTCCGAATACAAAGCAGGGCGCAAACCAATGCCCGACGAATTAAGACAGCAAATGCCCATTTTAAAAAAGCTTTTGCCGTTGTTCGGTTACACCTGCCTTGAAACCGAAGGGTTTGAGGCTGACGATATTTTGGGTACATTAGCCCGACTTTGCGAGGAAAGTAACAACACCTGCGTAATCGCAACCGGTGACCGCGACTCGTTCCAATTGGTGTCCGACTCAACTAAGGTTTTATTATCGGCAACCAAAATGGGTCGCCCTGAAATCACAGCCTATACACCCGAAGTGATTTTCGAAAAATACGGCGTTAAGCCAAAACAAATGATTGAAATTAAAGCACTTCAAGGTGACGCTTCGGATAATATTCCAGGTGTCCCAGGTGTTGGTGAAAAAACCGCCGACGAATTGATTAAAAATTTCGGCAGTGTTGATTACATCTACGAAAACCTTGATTCACTTGATATCCGTGATTCTTTGCGTATAAAACTTGCCAATGGTAAGGATTCAGCATTTTTAAGCCGTTTTTTAGGTACAATTAACCGTTATGCCCCCATTGACCCTGATATTGAACATTACAAAACAAAAGAACGTCAAGACGGCAATTTAGCAAAATTACTTTCAGAACTTGAATTTTTCTCGATGCTTGAAAAATTGAACCTTTCGGCTGTGCAATCGGTAAAAACCGAAGTAGATACACCAAAATATAAGAAAGCCGATATTGGTGAAGTCTTAAAGACCGCCGAAAACGAAAACCTTTGCGACATTTTGCTTGACGGTGAAGTTTTATATGTTTCAGCCGATTACAAGGTTACAAAATGCGACCTTAACACCGCAAAATCGCTCTTGGAAAACGAAAAAGTAGAAAAAAGAATCTATGATTCAAAACCGTTACACAAGATTTGCCTAACCTACGGCATTTCAATAAAAAATATAGGTTTTGACACCTGCCTTGCGGGTTATCTTATTAACCCGTCGTCGTCAGAGTATTCCTTATCGCGTTTTTCAGAAGAATACCTTATCCCTGCCCCCGAAATCGACGAGGAATATTCCCAAATTGCACTTTTAAGTGAGGTCAACCGCACTTTAGTAAATAAACTTAGAGAAACAAAACAGGACAAACTTCTTCGTGATATTGAAATTCCGTTAGCCGAAGTTTTAGCATCAATGGAAAATATCGGTTTCTTGGTTGATACGAATGGAATTTCAGCCTACGGCAACATACTTTCAAAACGTATTATCGAACTGCAAACCGCAATTTTTGACGAGGTTGGATATGAGTTTAACCTCAATTCACCCAAGCAGTTGGGCGTAGCCCTCTTTGAAAAATTAGGATTACCTTGCAAAAAGAAAACCAAAAGCGGATACTCCACCAACGCCGAAGTTTTAGAGGAATTAAAACCTTTACACCCCGCCGTTGAGCATTTGTTAGAATACCGCACTTTGACAAAACTTAAATCCACATACTGTGACGGTTTAACCGCCGTAGTAGCCGATGACGGCAGGATTCACTCTACTTTGAACCAAACTGAAACAAGAACGGGACGTATCAGCTCGTCCGAGCCTAATTTACAGAACATCCCCGTTCGTCGTCCTGAGGGACGAGAATTACGCCGTTTCTTTAAAGCAAAAGACGGTTTTACGCTTATTGATGCCGACTATTCACAGATTGAACTACGCGTTTTGGCTCACATTGCCAATGACAGCAATATGATAAACGCATTTTTGAGTGACACCGACATTCACACACTCACCGCAAGCCAAGTTTTCAATATGCCAATTACTATGGTCACACCGCAGATGCGTTCGAGCGCAAAAGCGGTTAACTTCGGCATCGTTTACGGTATCTGCGCGTACTCTTTGGCTAAAGATATCGGCGTTTCCAATAAGGAAGCCGCCGCTTATATCAAAGGCTACCTCGCAACCTACCCCGAGGTTGACAGTTATATGCACCGCGTGGTTGAAACCGCCAAAGAACAAGGCTATGCCGAAACGGTTTTCGGCAGACGAAGACTCTTGCCCGAACTTAAATCTACCAACGGTATGATGCGTGCATTCGGTGAGCGAGTTGCCAGAAATATGCCTATTCAAGGCACTGCCGCCGACATTATAAAAATTGCTATGATAAAAGTCTTCGAGCGCTTGAAAAATGAACTTCCCGAAGCAAACTTAATTATGCAGGTGCACGATGAACTGATTGTTGAGGCACCCGAAGAAAAGGCAGAAATCGCCGCAAAAATTCTCAAAGAGGAAATGGAAAACGCCGTACAACTTAAAGTGC
>JAZRSW010000022.1:0-11793 GCA_045651745.1 Acutalibacteraceae bacterium | reverse complement strand
GTCAGCGGTTCGATCCCGCTTATCTCCACCATACAAACTGAACATTCCGCGATAGATGGTCGGTTTGTTTCAATTAAATATCGCACCTTGGGGGTATAGCTCAGCTGGGAGAGCGCTTGAATGGCATTCAAGAGGTCAGCGGTTCGATCCCGCTTATCTCCACCAATTTTAAAACGCCTTGAAAACTTCGGTTTTCAAGGCGTTTTTTATTTTAATCATCAGATGAAAAATCACCGAGTTCGTTTTTAGAGGCAGCTTTTAAATAAGCGTTGATAAAGCCGTCCAATGCACCGTCCATAACAGCGCCGACGTTACCCGACTCAAAACCTGTACGGTGGTCTTTAACCAAGGTATAGGGCATAAACACATAAGACCTAATCTGTGAGCCCCAGGCGATTTCCTTTTGAACACCCTTAATATCCTCAATTTTTTCCAAGTGTTCTCTTTCCTTGATTTCAACCAACTTTGAACGAAGCATTGTCATTGCAACTTCGCGGTTTTGAATCTGACTACGCTCATTTTGGCAAGCAACAACAATACCTGTCGGCAAGTGGGTAATACGAATTGCCGACTCGGTCTTATTAACGTGCTGACCGCCCGCACCGCTTGAACGGTAGGTGTCAACTCTTAAATCTTCATCCCTGATTTCGATATTTACGTCATTAGTAATCTCCGGCATAACTTCAAGTGAAGCAAAAGACGTATGGCGTCTTCCCGATGAGTCAAACGGAGAAATACGAACAAGGCGGTGAACACCGTTTTCACCCTTTAAATATCCGTAAGCATTTTCACCCGTAAAGGTCAATACTGCGCTTTTAAGACCTGCTTCTTCACCGTCCAAAAAGTCAACCATATTAACCTTCATACCGTGGCGCTCGCCCCAGTGTTGATACATACGCACCAACATTGACGCCCAGTCCTGAGCCTCAGTACCGCCTGCGCCTGCGTGGAAGGTTAAAATCGCATTATTATTGTCATATTCACCGACAAGCAAGGTTGACAAACGTTGCTCTTCTAGGTTTTCCAAAGCCTCATCAACACTTGCAATAATTTCATCAAGCATTGAAAGGTCACCCTCTTCGTCTGCCATTTCAATCAACACCAAGGTATCCTCATAAAGCGACTGCAATTTTTCATATTTTTCAACCTTTAATTTTAAACGGCTGGTCTTTTGCTGAATTTCCTGCGCTTTTTCAAGATTATCCCAAAATCCCGGTGCTGATGCCTGCACCTCTAACGACTCTATCTCACGACGGAGATAGTCAAGTCCCAAAGCATCACCAAGCTCTTTTATATCATCTGTAACAGCGGTTAACCTCGCCTTTTGCTCTTCAAACTGAAGCATTTCTTACCTAACCTTTCTTGTGGCGAATGCACGCCAATTTTCACACTCAACGTCCTCGATTATTTCGAAACCATACTTTTTGAACGCCTGTTTTACATCATTTTCACGAATATCAATAATACCCGAGCAAATAAAGACACTGTCGTCTTTCATAAACTGCTCGACATTTTCTAATAGTGAAATTATAACGTCGGCTACGATATTTGCGCAAACAACATCATATTTTTCACTGATTTTATCGCATAAGTCACCCAAAATGTAGTTTGTTTTGTTTTCTACATTATTAAGTTCGGCGTTTTCTGTCGCCACCTTAACAGCAACGGGGTCAATATCAACACCATCTGCCTTTTCAGCGCCTAAAAGTACACCTGCAATACTCAAAATACCCGAACCCGAACCAATATCAAGCATTGTTGTGCCTGAATTTATATAACTTTCCAACAACTGCAAGCACATTTTGGTTGTGGCGTGTGTACCTGTACCAAAAGCGGCACCTGGGTCGATACTCAACACTACCCTGTTATCTTTATTATCGTATTCTTCCCAACTTGGTCTGATTACCAACTTTTCACCGATTTCGGTGGTTTTGAAAAACTTTTTCCAGTTATCCGCCCACTCTTTTTCACTGATACTATCGGTATCAATTTGACTGTTTATACCAACGGCGGAATACTGCTCTTTCAAATAAGCAACCGCCTCAAACGGATTTTCCTCATCACTAATATAAATATGAATAATTGATACTGTGCGGTCTTTTTTAATCAAATCTTCATCAATCATATCAATATGAGCAATATCTAATGCATCCTGCTCTAAATTTGAATAATCCTCGGTGTAAATTCCGTAAGGCACAGTCATATTGGCAATAGCCTCGGCAGTTTCGGTACATTCTACCGGCACCTTAATTTTAATTTCGGTCCAATCCAAAATATTCCCTCGCTTCAAATTTCATTACTTGGTACATTGTACCACACATTATTATAAATTTAAACACTTTTTTCAAAATTTAAAAACAATTGCAATTTATTAAAGAATGTAGTATAATTACTATATATTTTTATTATTAAGAGAGGAGACTCTTTTATGATATGGCATAACGCTACACCTGAAGAAGTTATAACCGAACTTAAAACCGACGCTGAAAAGGGACTTTCCGACCACGAAGCCGCTGACCGACTTCACGAATACGGCAAAAACCTTTTTGTAAGCGACCAGGAATTAAGCCTTTTAAACGCTTTAACAGCTCAACTTAAAAAGCCTTCGGTTATTGTTCTTCTTTGTTTATTTATAATATTTGTATTACGCGAATTAGTGCTCGGTACTAACCGTTTTTGGATTCCGATTGCCGCATTAATAGTATTGGCAATAAAAGAAGCTATCTTTGTATATTCCCATTACCGTTGCATTAATATGCTTTTCCGCTTGAAGAATAAAATCAACACCACTGCTCATGTTATCAGAAGCGGTGTTGAAAAAACTGTTGACGCCGTAACTCTTGTACCCGGTGATATTATCAAATTATATGAGGGTGACTTTGTTCCGGCTGACGCAAGACTAATTAACTCATTTGTTTTAAGATGCGACGAATCGGTACTTATCGGCGAAAAAGAAGAAATTTCGGTACAAAAAGACCATACCGTACTTCTTGAAGACCACAGTGCTGTCACAGCGCGTAGCAATATGGTTTACTGCGGATGTTACTGTATCACGGGCGAGGCTTTAGCCGTTGTTACCGAAACGGGCGAAAACGCCGAAGTTCGCCGTCATATAAAGCGTGACCGAGTGTTTACACACAAAGGCGTTCAAGACCGAATAGCCGACCGTTTCAGCAGTTTCTTAAAGGTATTTAAAGCATCCGGCTATACCGCCTGCTTTTTATTAGCATTATTCGGAACATTTGTAGTTTCGGGAAATTTGGGTTGGGGTAAATTTTTAGAAGCCGCAATTCTTGCGGTTTGCTTCTCTATTGCCGTTGTTCCCGAAAACTTTTCAGCACGTATAGCTCTCATGCTATCATTAGGTATTAAAAGACTTCAAAAGGACCGCGCAACAATTTTTGACCCCTCGACAATTGAAAAATTGGCGGGTGTTACAGTAATTTGTGCCGACAAAACGGGCACACTCACCCAAAACAAAATGGTTTTACGCGAAGTTTTTGACGGTAACTGTTTTATTGACCTCAGTTCAGACAATATTTCCAAACAATGCGAAGTTGCTATGCGTTTCAGTGCTTTAAGTTGTGACGCTAACAACAGTGATAACACTGACCACACCGAAATCGCATTGATTTCCGCTTCTTCAAGATATTTAAACATTGTAAAATCGGATTTTGACTCGGAATTCCCGAGAATGAGTTGTATTCCGTTGACTCCCGAGCGCAAAATCAAAACCACGGTTAATATGATTGAGGGCAAGCCGTTTGCGATTGTACGCGGTGCTCCCGACATTGTTTTGGAACTTTGTGTTGATGTCGACAAAGAAAGCATTACCAAGGCATACGAAGAAATGTGCTCTAAAGGTATGCGTGTTTTGGCGATTTCCTATAAAATATTAGATGAAGCTCCGAGTGAAGCCTCAAGTGAACTCTTGGAAAACGGTTTACAGTTCTTAGGTCTTTTGGGACTTACCGACCGCGAGCGTAAAGGTACTTCTGATGAAATTGCTCTTTGCCGTAAAGCAGGAATTTCAACCGTTATGTTCACGGGCGACCACATCAACACCGCAAGTTCTGTCGCCGAGCAATTAGGTATATTACAGCCTGATGATTTAGCCATCACGGGAGAGCATTTGGACGAGCTTAACGATGAAGAATTGATTTCTATTATCAAAAAAATCAAGGTTTGTGCAAGATTTTCACCTGAGCAACGCGTACGTTTTGTTAACGCTCTACATTCTGTGGAAGAAACCGTACTTATCACCGCTGACAGTGCCGCAAACCACGCTCCTATGGCAATCGCTGACGTTGGTTGCGCAATGGGTAAAACAGGCACTGACGTTGCTAAAGGCAACGCCGATATTGTGGTTTCTGACGACCGCTTTATTTCAATTGTTAGAGCAATTAAAAACTCACGCGGAATTTTCGCCAACTTCACAAAATATGCAGAATACTACGTCACACTCTGCACTGCCGTTTTCACCGCTATTTTATTGTGTATGATATTTTTCGGCACATCATTCCTTTCACCTCAATTAATGCTTTTAGGCTCGATTTTCACGTTACTGTTCCCTATTGCAGCGTTGGGATTTGAAACCGCCGACAACAGCACTATGACCACGCCTCCGTGGAATATCGGCAGTAAAATGTATGACGTAAGACGGATAATAAACGCTGCACTTATTGGTGTTGGAGTTTCGTTACCTGCATTTTTAGTTTACATTATAAATCAGGCTGACGGTTGTTCCGCCACGGCAGGATTTTTAGGACTTTTAATGTCTATGATTTACTATGCTTTCACCAGCCGTTCAAGCGAAATGTTTTATAGACGAATTTTCCACAACCGCTTCCTTTTAGTTGCGGGTGCAACCTGCTTTATTGTGGCTATACTTATTGTATCAACTCCGTTAGCAACACTTCTTGGTTTATCCAAGGTTTGCATAAAAGGATTGCTTACATCAATCTTTATACCGCTTTCAATCCCCGCGGTATTCGAAATCACGAAACTTGTCAAAAAATTTATTAATAAGTAATTATAAAAGAACCGTCGTTCGACAGAACGACGGTTCTTTTTGTATTTAAAAAATTATTTAGTACCGAAAATACGGTCACCGGCATCGCCAAGACCCGGTACGATGTAACAGTGGTCATTGAGTTTTTCATCCAAAGCGGCACAGTAAACCTTAACATCAGGATGTGCTTTGGTAAACGCCTCAATACCCTCGGGTGCTGCAAGAATACACATAAATTTAATGCCCTTAGGATTAAACTTCTTAATCTTTTCGACAGCGTCAATTGCCGAGCCACCGGTTGCAAGCATTGGGTCTAATACAATAACCTCACGCTCAGGGATATCAGGCGGGAGTTTGCAATAATAGTCCACGGGTTCTTTGGTTTCGGGGTCGCGGTACATACCGATATGTCCAACTTTAGCACCGGGAACAAGGCTCAAAACACCGTCAACCATACCGAGACCTGCTCTCAAAATCGGAACAAAAGCCAGGGTTTTACCGGCAATCATTTTGGCGTTTGCCACAGCAATCGGTGTGGGCACCTGAACATCCATAAGCGGCAAATCACGGGTTGCCTCATAGCACATCAAGGTTGCAATTTCGCTGATAATCTCACGAAATTCCTTTGTGCCGGTGTCTTTGTTACGGATAATTGCAAGTTTGTGTTGGATAAGCGGATGGTCGAAAATACATACATTCTCGTTCATTTTAACTTCCTCCAAAAATTATTTTTTCTCTATTGCCATTACAATGAGTATAGAATGTCGAAACGCTTTAAAGCGTTTCGACAAGCCGATAAATTCGGCTTTTGCCAATTCAAATCATAAAAATTTGAATTGGCTCGATATTCATTGCAACAATTAAAGCCAAATTTTCTTTGAAAATTTGTGACCAAATCTGCGATTTGGTGTCGAAATAATGCTTTTAAACATTATTTCGACTTTCTATAATCGTTATCATATCGACGCGGCGCTGATGACGACCGCCTTCGAAATCGGTATCAATAAACAAATCAACCATTTCACATGCAACGCCGGGACCGATAACACGACCGCCCAAGCAAAGCACGTTGGAATCATTATGAAGTCTTGTATATTTTGCGGAAAACTGCTCCGAGCAAGCAGCAGCACGGATGCCGTTAACCTTATTTGCGGCAAGTGACATACCGATACCGGTACCGCAAACGAGGATACCGAGTTTGCACTCACCCGAAGTGATAGCATCGGTAACCTTAAGTGCAATTTCGGGATAATCAACCGAAGCACCGTCAAAACATCCGAAATCTTTAACCTCTACCCCACGCTCTTTTAAGTGTGCGATAATTGCATTTTTCAGTTCATAACCGCCGTGGTCACAACCGATTGCCAAAACATCACCGTTTGAAAAATTTGCCATTTTATTACTTCCTTTCACCGAGTTTTCCTTGTTTTGCCTTTAACTCACGCTCTGCTTGAGGCAAGCGTAAATATAACGGCAACAATTCGTCTGCTCGGGTTGTTTCTTTATTCAATACCTTGTTATAGCCTATTAATGCCACACCAAAGGCTCTTTGATATTTTAAATGTTCGGGCGCTAACGTCACCGACACGTCGCGGTCCTTAACAGTGTTATAGAACAAATCTGCACCGTCACCGACAATCATAATGGGTTTTCCGTTGAATTCCGCTTGTCTTTGTTTTAGGTCTTCATAAACCTCGTCAATCATCAAGGCTCTATCCTCGCAAAGACGGGTGATTTTATCACCGCTTACAGAAAAAAGCGCATTATAAACCTGACTGCAACGCGCGTCCATACAAGCACAGACTATAACCTCTTGTCCCAAAAAGTTGCAAGCCATAGCCTCTAACACCGATACAGGTACAGTAGGTGTCTGGAACGCGGTTGCTAAGCCTTTTACGGCACTGATACCAATTCTGACGCCAGTAAACGAGCCGGGGCCTACAGTTGCCGCAATAGCGTCGATATCTTTTATGGTCAATCCCGACATTTTCAAAACCGATTCTACCATAGGTAAAAGCGTTTGTGAATGGGTCGTTTTAAGATTTAAAAAATATTCTGCTTTTAGTTTTCCGTCCTCTGAAAGTGATACCGACACAGGTGACGCGGTGCACTCAATCCCTAAAACTCTCATTCTAAACCTTCAACCGTTATTTCACGGTCATTTTCTCCTATTGTTTTAATTGTTACAGTAACAGCATCCTCGGGTAAAGCAGAGGCAATATTTTCACTCCACTCTATTATAAGTATACCGTTCTCCTCAATATACTCAAAATACCCCGTAGTATAAAGGTCTTCCCAACCGCTGATACGGTACATATCAAAATGATAAAGCGGTAATCTTCCACCCAAATACTCATTAACAATTGCAAAGGTAGGAGAATTAACGTCGCCCTCATAACCCAAGCCTTTGGCAAACCCCGCCGTAAAACAGGTTTTTCCAGCTCCAAGGTCACCCTGCATTGCAAAAACAGTACCTGCCTTTGTGTCTTCAGCCAAGCCTTTGGCAAACTGTTCGGTTTCCTCTCGACTGTGTGTAGTCACGGTTATTTTCGACATTTTCTCCCTCCTTCCTACAAATTTATTAAATTATAACACATATTTTCTGAAATTTAAAGAGTTTACTTGAACTATTTTTAATAATAGTTTATAATAGCAATTGTAATTGGCTGAAAGGAGTAATATTATGAAAAGAATTTTTCACCGCATTGCCGACTATATTCGTGAATGTGACAAAATGCTTTATATTCTTTGCATTATTACTACCCTTTTCGGTTGCGTTATGGTACTTTCCACAACCTACGTTCATTACGGCAGAAGTTTTGGTCAGTTTATTACGCAGTTGGCCGCACTTGCTTTAGGCCTTATCGCAATGATTGTGATAAGCAGTTTTAATTATAAAAATTTTTCTAAATTTTGGTTTTTAATTGCAGCAGTTGGTTTTGTTCCAGTTATTTTAACCTTTTTTATAGGCTATGCCCCCGGTGTTACCGACGACAAAGCGTGGCTTATGCTCCCCGGTAACATATCTTTTCAGCCGTCGGAGTTACTGAAAATATGTTTTTGTTTAACTTTCGGTTACCACTGTCATAAAATCGGTGATAAAGTTAAAAAGTTCGGGCACATGCTATTGCTTTTAGTCCACGGCGCTATTCCAATATTATTAATTCACTTTCAGGGTGACGACGGAAGCGCATTGGTGTTCGCGTTTATGCTTGTCGGTATGATGTTTGCCGCAGGAGTAAAGGCAAGATACTTTGTCATAGCCTTGATTTTAGTTGTCATCGCCCTGCCCTTTGTTTACCTTTTTGTTATGAACCCCGAACAGCAAGCACGTATTAATGCTCTGTTTTTCGGTGCTGAAAGCGACTATCTGAACACCCTTTACCAGCAGTACCGAGGTCGCGTTGCAATGGCTAACGGCGGTATTTTCGGTCAAGGGTTGTTTAAAGGAACGCTTGTTCAGTCAAGTGGTATTCCTTACGGATATAACGACTTTATTTTCACCGCAATCGGTGAAGAACTAGGTCTTGTGGGATGTATTATAACACTTGCTTTATTAGCCGCAATCTATATTCGAATTTTGCATATCGGTTTTAGGTCAGGCTCAAAATTAGGTCTTGTTATCTGCACCGGCGTTTTTACAATGCTTGCTTCACAGACCATTATAAACGTTGGTATGTGTCTGTGGCTTATTCCCGTAATCGGTGTTACTTTGCCTCTTTTCAGTGCGGGCGGAACATCTTTACTTTGTACGTATTTGGGATTAGCGGTAGTTATGAGCATAAAAATGCACAGCGATGAAAGTACCACGTACTTCCACCGCCTGAAACTGACATAATTAAATCATATTAAATTTATAAGTTCATTTATTAACTCCTCGGTTGTATTTATTGCAAATCCGAGGAGTTTTATTGTACCCGAACAGTACCTGCTAACAAATCCGCTAACACCTTCCCAAACCGATATAACAGGCAAATAAAACTCACGCCCGAAAGCCTCAACATAATCTTTTGATGTTACCGCAAACGCCGTAACATTATGACCGAAAGCGTTATGTTCAACAACTGTGTAAACATATCCGCAAGCGGTTACTACTGTGCTGACACACAAGAGCATAAACGCCGTTACCGAAAACGCACGTAAAAATATTCTGTGACGGTATATAAACTTTTTCAAATTCCTCTGTCCTTTTCACTTTGTTTTAAATACTACTGTGAGTTAAGTAAAACTGTTAACGACTGCCCTATAAGTTGTGCTGAATATTTTGCTTGCTCAAAAGTATTGGCATCACTGCCAACTTCAATTAATATTGAGCCGGTCGTAAGATGCTGATTATATTTTGCCGATTTTAGTAACATTGCGCGAGCGAACTGCGGATAATTGCTTTCAAAAACATACTGCAACTTTGTTGCAAGCCGTAAGTTCTGACGCCAATTCGGATAATTAGTAACACTACCCGTTTGACTTCGCATAACCAACATAACCTGCGCCGCCTCTTTGCCGTTAATATTTACAACCGGCGCAATTTTATCGTTACCGCTGGTTATTGTATCGCGGTGAACGTCAATTGCTATTTTTATCGAAGGATACTGTTCCAACGCTTTATTCACCGTTTCTGCAGAACGGTTATAACTGCCTGAAAATGCGGGATAATCGTGAATTGTTTTATCGTGGACAACCTTATATCCTGCGTTTTCCAACTGTTCTTTTATTATTTCACCGATTTTCACAATATTTTTTTCACTGTCGGTAGTTCTCGGCTCATCAAAATCGGTATAATACTGACTTTCGTCATCCATAAAGCTTTCGGTTGTATGGGTGTGATAAATCAAAATTTGAGGTTCATCTGATTTGGTCACCTTAAACCCGAGTTCTCCCGAAAGGTCGGCAGTAATATCAATCTTCTCACCCATTTTATTATTTATATAAACATTATTTTCTTTAGTGTTAGCACCGTACGGCGACATTGATTTTTTTATAATACTGCCCATCTTTTGCTGTGTTACGGCAGCCGACACTTGCGAATTATCTGAGGGTGCCGCAGTTTGACCGATAAAATTTATCTGAGGTTCTGATGTGTCTGATAAAATTTTGTCATTACTATTAGCTAATTTATTTAAAAAACTGTAAACACCCTCGGGAGATACAGTCACCAAAGAAAAAACCGCCACTCTCCCAAAGATATTTTTTGTTCCGACGTTAAAAACGCCCACCGTCACCAACAAACTCGCCAAAACCGCCGCCGTTACCGACAGCAACCCGTCAAACCTTTTCATACTTATAATTACCGCCAAATTTTAAAATTTCGTCAGTAAAATATATGCAAAACTCAATAAACTTATACACAGAACTGCAACGCTTCAGGGTCGACGTCAGGCTGAAGTGCAATATTTAATGAATACGCCAACACCTGACCCGATTTTTCAATCATTCGGTCAATATCTCTTGGCGTTACAATCAACGGGTCGTGCTCTCGGCGGTTTTCACCAGTTAAATCATACGAAAGAGTTGAGGCATCGACAACGGTCGGTACCCCAACGGTAACACACCTTACGCCCAAAGTTTTTTCGGAAAGTTCTGTTCTACTGTTGCCGACGCCTGAACCGGGGGTTAAGCCTGTATTGCTTAACTGTACCGTTCTACCTAAACGCGATACTTCCCTTGCTGCTAAAGCGTCTACTATAACTATTGCATCAGGCTTGATTCGTTCAATCGCGCCCTCTAATATTTCTTTTGCATCCATACCTGTTTGACCTGACACGCCCGGACTTAAAACCGAAACCGAACGAAGACCCTCTAACCCTAAGCGGTCAACCAACTTTTTAGGCAAATGGCGTGTTGCCATAACACCCTCTGCCGCTTTTGGTCCTAACGCATCGGGTGTAACGGTTTTGTTACCCACACCTACAACCAACACACTGCCGTCGATTCTGCCTAAAAGTCCTCTGATTTCAGCAATCAACAGTTCGGTTAACATCGGCAAATCAAATATATTTACGTTTCTTTTAGACTCTAAAGTCACATACTTACCCATAGGTTTGCCGATTTCTTTAGCGGCATCCTCACTTAAAATTTCAACATTTGTAACCTCAATGCCCTCAACATCATACTTATGCACGGCAACCTCTCGGTTACGGCAAACCTTATCGGCTGTAAATTCAACCGCGATATCCGTTCTTATACCCATTTTGAAAATTTCTCCTTTAAAATTACTTCAGTATTTATGTTTTACTATGGAGTAGACATTATACAAAAAGAAAATTTTAAAAAACTTCTATTTTCACGAAAAAAAGTGTTGCATTTTAAAACACGTGGTGGTATTATATATTCACTGTGGTTAAGTATGTTATAAACATACTTGCTAAATTTTTCATAGGAGGTGGAACTATGCCTAATATTAAGTCCGCCAAGAAACGCGTACTCATTGCTGAAGCTAACCACATGCGTAACAAGAGCCTTAACACCGCTCTCAAGACTGCTATTAAGAAGGCTGATGCCGCTATCGCAGACAACGCTGCTGATAAAGCAGAGGTTGTAAAGGTAGCTGTAAAGAAGCTCGACCAGGCTGTTTCTAAGGGTATTCTTCACAAGAACAATGCCGCAAGAAAGAAATCTCAGCTTATCGTTCGCCTTAACAAAGCTAACTAATGTCTTATGCATGACGAAATAACGGCTACAGAATTTTTCGGTAGTCTTTTTCGTTTTTTATAGCAAATTTAAAAAGCAGATTTTCTTTTTTAAGAAAATCGGCTTTTTTCTATAATGTAAGTCTAATTTTACAC
>JAZRSW010000021.1:0-17061 GCA_045651745.1 Acutalibacteraceae bacterium | reverse complement strand
TGAACATCGTCGTCCGGCAAAAGACCGTAAACGTCAGCACCGCCAACATTCTGCTTATTTAAGTCAAACATTGTAATGTCGGGGTTATCCTTGAAAATCATACAGGTAACAACCTTATCACCAACCTTCAAAGGCTTGCCTGCAGAGTCTTTAGTAACATTTTTACCCACTTTGACAACCTCACCGGTGCCTTCGTGACCGAGTGCTACCGGAATAAGTCCGAACGGGTCGCGTTTAAACTCGTGTGCGTCGGTACCGCAAACACCGCAACCCTCAACCTTTACGAGAATGTCATCATCGCCAACAGTCGGCATGGGATATTCTTTAATTTCGAATTTCTCCAAACCTGTCAGCATTGCAACATGGGCAGTTGAAGGAATTGCACCGCCTGAAGTTGACGAAGAGGGTGCCGAAGTACCTTTCATATCGCCCAAAACCTGACGTACAATGGCTTCAATATTAGAAGAATTGATATCCATACTACTTACTGCCTTTCTCAAAAACTAATTTTCCGTATTCTGCTAAAGCGGTGTCCTGCTCCTCTGTACCGCCGCTTACACCCAAACCGCCGATTATTTCACCTTTACTGTTACATAAAGGTTCACCGCCACCGAAAATAACAATTTTACCGTTGTTGGTAAACTGTATTCCGTAAAGCGAACCGCCGGGTTGACTTAAAGGCTTAAGGGCAGAGGTGGACATTTTAAGAGATACCACCGTGAAGGCTTTGTTGACCGCAATGTCGTAGCTTGCTATAAAGGAATCATCCATACATTCAACGAGTACAGGGTGTCCTGCTTTGTTTGAAATAGCAACTACGGCGTTAACGCCTATTGATTTTGCCTTTTCACGAATTTTCTCGCTTAAAACGCGTGCATCCAAAAGAGTTATATCACTTTTAGCACTCATTTCGCGGATAACGGTATCAACTATTTCGCGTAAAGCGTTGGTGTCCATCAGTGACACCTCTTATTTGCCGAGCTGTTCAATAACACGACGGGTGATTTCAGCAACCAAATCGGCTTCGCCGTGGTGACTGCAGTTACCGCCGCAACCATGACAACTGGGCTTACCGTCTTTAGCATTCGGGCAGAGGTCTGCAGGGTGTTTACCCTTCATACCAAACTGACGGCGGATTTCGTACAAGCGCTGTACCTGCTTTTCGGAAAGCTCCTTAGGACCGCCCAACTGCTTCGAAATGTAAAGCAACTGTGCATAGAACTCACCCGACTCCATCTTGTGATAAGCACTCAAAAGGCTGTCAGAGAAGGAGAGAGCACCGTGGTTCTCAAGCAAAACTGCATCGAAAGATTGTAAGTACTTAGAAACTGCATCAGGAATTTCCTCAGTAGAAGGAGTACCGTACTCAGCAATGGGAACACAACCGAGAGCGATAACAGCCTCAGGCATAATGGGCTGAGTAAGAGGAATACCAGCAATAGCAAAGCCGGTAGCATACATAGGATGAGCGTGAACAACTGCATTAACGTCGGGACGCTCCTTGTAAACTCTCATGTGCATCTTGATTTCAGAAGAAGGTTTGAAACCGGGGTTAGCTTGAATAACTTTACCGTCGCGGTCAACCTTGCAGATGAACTCAGGAGTCATGAAGCCTTTACTTACACCGGTCGGGGTGCAGAGGAACTCGTTGTCGCTAATCTTAACGGAAATGTTACCGTCGTTAGAAGCAACCATACCTTTGTCATAGATGCGCTTACCAATGTCGCAAATCTGTTTTTTGATTTCAAATTCATTAACCATTTTTTGTTTCTCCTTTGAATTTAGTTGGATTTTATATTTCTATGGATAAAGAATACCATAAATTATAACAAAAGTCAATAGAAAAATCTGTTTTTTTCTTTATTTTTCTGTTTTTTCGTTGGTTTTGTGTGGTTTTAGGTGTTCAATTATGTTTAAAACACCTTCACCGGACTTAGAATTGACAAAAAACACCGTTTTACAGCCCGAAAGCCTCAACCAACGTTCAGCTCTTTTTGGGTCTGCTTTGTCGATTTTGGTTACAATACCGATAACCTCGCGGTTGACCAAACAGGTAATGTTGGGCGGAAAGAGTGAATAATCGTCGTTTGCCGCAATCAGCAGTCCCACAACGTCGGCTTCATAAGAGTACAAAGCCAACGCGGCGCCTAAATCGTGGTTTTCGGCGTATTCACCGGGCGAGTCAATCAAAAAATCACTGAACGCCATACCTTGAGTTTTAAGGTAGTGGATTTTCTCACCGCGTAAAGCTTGGGTAAGTGTGGTTTTTCCGCAACCGCTTCTGCCGATAAGCAAAAGACGTTTTAAGTTCTGGTTATCTCGCATACGGCAAAACCTAATTTGTTGATTGCATATTCGGTTACAGCGCTTAAAGCAGCCTCAACCTGTGAAACAGTGCCGGTTACAATCACCGTACCGCTGAAGCGGTCAACAAACCCCAACTCAACCCCCGATGCCTTCATTGCAATATCACCTGCAATAATTGCGGTTTCGCTCGGACTCAAGGTCAAGATACCGATAGCGCCCGAATGTTCTTCGGCAGGGTCAAGTCCCAATTTGTAGTAAAGCACTTTGTCAGGGTTTGCGATAATGTGTGCCAAAGTAATCTGCTTACCGGGGACGATTTCCTGAATAATACGTGCTTTATTTTCGGCTGAAAGATAATCCTTAATATCCATTCAATCAACCTCCTAAATGTGTAGTCAGTCCGTATGACTTGCAGACTGCGAGCAGTTCCTGTATTTTTGCTGAAGTCGGTGACGGTACGTCGCCCATTAAATAAGGACGACCGAGTCCGTCGTATTTATCCTTACCCATACGGTGATAAGGTAAAAGGTGAATTTCATTAACGTTGGGCAAAGATGCCGTAAATTTTGCGATTTCACCGATTTCTTCTGAAGTGTCGTTAAAACCTGGGATAACGGGCACTCTGATAATCAGGCGTTTTGCTTTTTCGGCAATTTTTCGAGCATTTTCAAGAATCAACTCATTAGGTCTTGTTGTAAATTCTTTGTGTTTAGCCGAGTTTGTGTGCTTTATATCCATCAAGAACACATCAACCTCGGGAATAAACTGCTCGATAACATCCCAATCTGCAAAACCTGTGGTTTCGATTGCAGTGTTGATACCGTTTTCGTGCGCGGCTTTGAGCAGAGCAATCGCAAAATCGGGTTGCCATAAACATTCGCCGCCCGAAAGGGTAAGTCCGCCACCGCTACGGCTATAATAGGGCATATCGTGCATTACTTCTTCGATAACTTCTTTAACGGTAGTATCGTAGCCAACAGTTTTAGTTTTGCTCTTTTGTTTCATCAATTGGATTTCATAGTTCTGTGATTCTGGGTTGCAACACCAACGGCATCTTAAAGGGCACCCTTTTAAGAACACAATTGTTCTGACACCCGGTCCGTCGTGTGTAGAGAAGCGTTGGATATCAAATATCCTGCCTCTTACATTATATATATCTGCCATTTAGAATTCCCCCTGCTCGGTACGGTTGATGATGTCATCCTGCAACGAGCGTGAAAGCGTGGTGAACAATGCGCTGTATCCTGCAACGCGGACAACCAAGGACTTATACTTTTCGGGGTTTTTCTGTGCATCTCTTAAGGTTTCACGGCTTACAACGTTGAACTGCATGTGGCTACCCTTTTGGTCGAAGTAACCGCGGACCAATGCAACAAAACTTTCAAGACCGCTTTCGCCTGCTAATGCACTTGGGTGGAATTTCATATTGAAAAGTGTTCCGTTCGAGGCAATATAGTGGTCTAACTTGGAAACCGAGTTAGCGGCGGCGGTAGGACCTTTTACGTCACGACCTGCGGCAGGGGATACACCGTCGGCAACGGGGGTGTTAGCCAAACGTCCGTCGGGAGTTGCACCTGTTTGAGCGCCTAAGGGCACGTTAGCAGAAACGGGGTAAAGACCGGCCTGGTACTGCCCACCTCTGGGGTTACGGTAGTTTAATATTGGTTTGGTGTATGTATATGCAACGTCGCGTGCAAAACTGTCAACCTCGCCGATATCGTTACCGAACTTGGGCAAATCATTGATTCGGTTTAACAAAGCATCATACTTTGCCTTTTGCTCGTCGGAGCAATTGTTTTTAACAACGGTTTCGTAAATAACTTTAACATCGTCACGCGAGAGAATCTTGCCGCTTTCTACAAAGCTCTTTGCAACCTTTGAAGTAATGTCTTCGGCGATTTTGGAATCCATATCCTTACCGTAGTTGTTTTCAAGAGCCTCTTTAAAGTCTGCCATAGTAACGGACTTCTCTTCGAAAACCAAACGCTTGATAGCGTACAAAGCGTCAGCCATATTAGCGATACCAAAGCCTTGCGGTCCGGTGAAGTTATAAATAGCACCGCCTTCTTGCAAGGATTTACCTCTGCCGATACAATCTTCAACCATACAGGATTGGAAGGGCAACGGGCAACGCTCGGCGTGAGCCAAGTCAATAGCGTTGTCGGCATTAACAAGCAGTTCGATAAAGTAAATCATCTGCTTTTTGTAAGCGTCGTAGAACTCTTCAAATGAGGTCATCTTGGTAACGTCGCCGGTTTGAAGTCCTACTTGTACGCCCTTGTCAATACCGTTTGAGAAAACTAATTCTAACGGACGGCACATATTAAAGAATGCGGCATCGTGCCAACCGTCAGTCTTTGCGGACTTCTGCGGTTCAACACAACCGATAATATTATAATCTCTTGCGTCCTCTAATGTTAAGCCTCTGCTTTGAAGCGCGGGAATAATAACCTCATCGTTATAGTAAGCCGGCAAGCCAATACCTGTTCTCGTAACCTCGGCGGCACGGAGCATAAACTCGTGCGGAGTGCCGTTCCAAACACGGACCGAGAACGAAGGCTGTGGCAAATGAACGTGCATAGTGGCGTTCATACACATATAAGAAATATCATTTGTAGCATCCTGACCGTTTGAGTCCTGACCGCCGACAATGAGATTCTGGAACATACTGTAACCTGCAAATCCCGCTGCCGATGCGGCATCGCGGACCTTGTTAAGGTCATTAAGTTTGACCCAAACGCAATCGATTAATTCCTGTGCAAATTCACGTGTAATCGCGCCTTTTTCTAAATCGGCCGCAAAATAGGGGTACATATATTGGTCAAAACGGCCGGGAGAAATAGAGTGACCGCTTGATTCGGTCTGCAACAACATCTGCACAAACCAGAACGACTGACAAGCCTCATAAAAAGAGGTTGCGCCGTTTGCGGGTACTCTTTGGCAGTTGGCGGCAATCTGTAAAAGCTCTGCCTTGCGTTTTTCGTCCGAGCAGGCGTCGGCTTGTTTTTTGGCTAATGTAGCGTATCTCTTTGCATAATCACAAACGGCGTTACAACTGATGATTACAGCTTGTAAGAACTGAAAACGTTTTGAATAATCAGCGTCGGTAACGTTTAATTTTGCAATAGCCTCTTCGGCTTCTTTAATAATACCTTTGAAACCTACTTTCAAAACCTTGCCGTAGTCAACGGTAACATGACCGATACCGTTGTAAAAATAGTTGCCGGGGGTAAAGATGTTATGGTCAATCGCGGCAAGTGCCTCGGGTGCCATGTAAGAAGTAGCAAGTTCACTTGAGGTTTTACCTGCCCAGTAAGGATAAACCTTGCGTAAAGTTTCTTTGGTTTCCTCTGAAATATAGAACGGGTCGGCACTTCGGGTGGCAACCGTGTCAAACTCGTCTTCTAACCAACTGTAAGAATATTCAGGGAAAACCTGACAGCTTCTGGGGGATTTTGTGTTGCTACCGACTATAAGTTCTAAAGGACGGATTGTAATCGGCAGTTTCTCCAAAATATTCTGAAAAGCCTTGGCTCTTCTTAATATAATAGGTAAATTCTCGGTTTGCTTGTATGATTCGGTCAACAAAACAGCACGGTCAGCCTCAATCTCAGGCATTTTTTCAAACAAATGCTCAATGAGTTTGGGGATACGCTCGCTCTTTTCAATTTTCGCGGTGTAAACAGGTTTCATATATAATACCTCCTAAAAAGGCTAAAACTTTCATTTGAGGCTAATACCTCACTCTAATTTGTCATCATTTTAGCATAAAACCACATAAATGTCAACACAAAAACCACATAAAAACAGAAAAATAACGAAAAAACCAAATAATTTTACTGATATTATACAAACATTTGCAAGAAATTTATAAATAACATAATATAGAGCAGGGGTTTACTTCTGCCGAAAAAGGTAAAAGTAAAGCGAGGTGAAATCACCTCGCTTTTATGTTATCGTATATATTGTTTGAAAATTTTCTCTGTTTCGGGGAGTGCAATAATTTTGAATAAGTACTTATCACCGTTCTTAAAGACGATATATTTCATTCCTGCACCGCTATGCCTATAACCCTTGACTTTGTGCGAATATCCTATACAAATTTCTGCGGAAGTAATATCAGAAAAAGTAAAGTGCTTTTCTTTTTTGATTCCCCAATAATAATCTACAACATATATTTCATCATCATCATCATCATCATCAATAACCTCAATGTATGCTTTTTCCATATCCTTGATATGGGTGAGTATAATAGCGGTCATCAAAATAGGTATCAGTAATACTGATAAGCCGCCTGCAATACTTTTCGCATAATAGAAACAGGCGAAAGAACCTAAACAAAAAATGCTGAACATCAAGAGCCAACAGAATAACAGTAGACCCTTGACGAGTTTGCTGTTTTTAGGTCTTGGTGTGCGGTCGTGCGTATTTAGTTTCATAAAATCACCGCCTTTAATTTATTATATCATATTTCATTTCAAAAGTAAATCTCTCAGTATAAATTCCCACAAATCACAAATACTAACATCACGATTTGAAATTAAAGAAGTTTTTATATATGAAAGCAACTGGAATTGTGAGAAGAATCGACGATTTAGGCAGGGTCGTTATTCCTAAAGAGATTCGTAGAACTATGCGGATTCGTGAGGGAGACCCGTCACGAATACATATTGACACAAATTCCTTTTTCAAAGTATTTAATGATTTGGTGGAACGATATAAAAACCTAAAACCCGCGGAGTGATTCACTCCGCGGGTTTGCTATTATTATTTCCCCGTTGGCTTTTCGTATTCGTTTTTGCGAATACCGGGGTAATGTTCGTCGAGGTATTCCTCGCGGTAGGGGTTTACGCCTTTGGGCTCTGTTTCGGGGTGTAAAGGTAATTTCCAACTTTCCTTTTTATAATATTTATTATGGAAAGTTTCCTCAATTCTGCCCGTGCGTTCAAGCACGTCGTTGCAGGCGCGGATGCAACCTCTTGCACCGCATATTGCAAAATATCCCGTATGTTCAATGATGTAGTTATAATAGTCCATTACGGCGTGACTGCCCGGTTTTCGTCCCCATTTTGCACCCGCCAAGGAATAACAAAGTATATATGCTTCCTCTTCGGTCATTTGAGAATTTCTGACGTCAAAAGCCATATTGGGAAATTCCTTTTTCAAGAACGGTGAACATTCATTATTCATTCCGTGGTGCGACAGAGTGCAACGTCCCATCTGAACGTCGCCAAACCATATCTGCTTTTCGCCGAAATCGACAGTAAGCCTTGCATTTTTGTCCTTAGGGTCGGGGATTGCACCGCCGGGACAACTTCTGGTACAAGCACCGCAGTGCAGACAAAGCGTACCCGTATCAAGAATAGGGTCGGGTTCTAATTCGCAATCGGTGAAAATCAATCCTAAACGGACGCGAGGTCCGTATTTTTTAGTCAAAAACACCTTTGACCAACCGATTTCACCAAGTCCGCAACCCGCGGCGATAACACGGATACTGCAAACAATATCGGGCGGAAGTTTGCCCTCGGCAACGGGTTTTTTGGTCGTACCGTTACCTTCGGGTACGGCAGGGTAGTGCGCAACCGCTTCATACCCGCAATCTTCAATAAAACAACTCAACTGATAGGTTTTTATAGGGCGGAAAAACGCATTGAGTTTATTATATGTATAAAATGTGTAGTTGTGCCAATGAGTACCCTCTTCAATGCCTCGGTTTGCACCTCTTGGAATAGGCATAGCAATGGCTATAACCGATTTTGCTTTCGGGAAATAGGTCAAAGGACTCATTAACGCGGGTGCGTTTTTAAAACGTTCAATATTTCCGATAGCAATGCAGTCGATACCTAATTCTTTGGCTTTGGCTTTAAGAATTTCTGATGTCAGTTTCATCTTAATGCCCCCTGTTTCCGCTTTTAGAGAAAGCACCGCCTAAAACGTTTGCCTGCTGGTCTGAATGGTCGGCAGAACTGTCACCGCCGATACTCCATACGTCGCTTGTGCGGAATTGATTGGCAAAGATGTTGGTCAAAGCGCCTCTTTCCTCAAGAGCGCACATACAGGTTCGATTGCAAAGCGCTGCGATGCGGTCGGGCTTAGCGTCAGGAGAGAAGCGGTTAATAACAGCGCCGTTTTGACAAATTTTACATTTTGAATAGTCGATTTTACCAACAGTGAATTTTTTACCGCAAATTACAATTTCTTCGGTTTCGGTTTTGCTGATAGCGCCTAACGGGCAAGTATTAGCACATTTTAAACAACCGTTGCAGACATTTTCCTCAATAAGCGGAGTGCTTTCCAACTCGGCATCGGTCAGTATCATATGGAAACGCTGACGAGAGCCGAACTCTTTTGAGAAAACGAGGCGGTTATAAGAAATTGTGCAAAGACCGGTGGCTACCGCCGCATAGTCAAAGTCGGGGTATACGTTGGGCGCGGGTCGACCGTCGGCAACAGATACACCTGAGGGTCCGAGTTCAGAAGGGTTAGGGAAAATAGGCACAGCTTCCCAACCGTTGCTTTCAATAAAATTAGTAAGGTTATATGCCGAAAGAGCCAAAAACTCATCCTCTAACCAGTTCTTTCCGAACAAAGCGTAGTCGCCGAAGTTTGTACCTTCCTCAACTCCGCGTAGAGAACCTCTGCAAATACGTTTGCCGATAAGGATTACTGTTTTGGCCTCGGGAAAGATGGAAAACGGGTTGTGCTGTGGGTCTAAACCGTCAAAACGGGTACGGTCAGCAAAACCTATAAGGTCAACGCCGTCCTTTTTAGCAAATTCAATGATTGAATTTTTAAAATCGTTCATAATTCATATCTCCTTTAACTTTCCGATATTAAAACTATTATAAAGTTACAAAAATTCAAAAGACACCCAAAATATAACGCTAAAAGTGGATTTTTCAACGCTTGAAATCGACAAACAATGTGGTATAATGGCGTTGAGGTGGATAAAATGCTATACAATGGAGATAACCCTATAATACAGATAGTCGGTGTTGAACGTATACGGTGGGACGGTGGAATTTTTGAGGTTGCCCCGCGTAAATTCTCGGCTTTGTCTTTGAGAATTGGCGGAAGTACGACCGTAACCGCAAAAGGCAAGGAGTATTTTATAAACACAAACGATATTTTGTATCTTCCTCAAAATATGGGCTATAAGGCAGAGTATACCGATACCGAAATGATAGTTATTCACTTTGTGACGGTTCGGGATGATGATGAAATTGAGGTGTACTCGTTTAAAAACAGTGAGCAAATATATAAACTGTTTTTGCTGATGCTTTCGCTTTGGGAAAGTAAAGAACCGGGGTATATGGTGTATACTATGGCACAGATGTATACTGTGTTGGGAACTATTCTTGAAAAAGAAACCAAGGCAAAATTACCTCATCATTTTTTGAACGCGATTTCGTTTATAAATTCTAATTATAAAGACAGCGCTTTAAGTATTGATGCGGTTTGTACAAAGGCGGGGATAGGCACTACGGCATTTAGGCAACTGTTTAAAAAGCATTATCAGAAAACGCCGATTGAGTATATTACGGAATTAAGGCTCGAGTATGCGAGAAACTTAATATCAAGCGGAACGTCTGTGGAAACCGCGGCGTATGAGAGTGGGTTTAATGACTCGAAATATTTTGCCAGGGTTGTGAAAAAGTATTTCGGACTTACACCGCGCGAACTTAAAACATACGGAAAATAAAAAATCGATGTGAAATCAAACTGCCACAATTTATGCTTATTGTCAAGGGTTAATATTCAAAATCCAAAGACGATAATTCAATAATCAAATCGATTTTTATCGGCAAGGTATTCTTTAATACTTTTGCCGATTTTTCTTTTAAAAACGTTTCTGAAATATGAAACATCAGAGAAACCGCAACGATAGGAAATTTCCTTTTGAGAAAAGTAATCTGTTTCGAGCAAAGTTTTGGCATATTGTATTCTCAAAGTGTCAAGATATACTTTAGGCGATGTTCCGTAAACACGGTTAAAATCACGTCTGAAAAAAGCAGGTGATACGCCGATTTTTTGAGCTAAATCTTCAATTGATAATTCAGGATTCCAAAAGTTTTGTCGCATATATTCGGCTGATTCGATAATTCTGTTATCTTTTGGATTATTGCCAAAACCAACGTCTCGGACCAGTTCTGAAAAAATTTCGTAAACAATTGATGTGATTTTATACATACACCCTACATTATTTTCATGTTTCAGGTTTAAAGCCTTTAGAAATAATGATTTGTATTTTTCTGCATCTGTCACTTTAAAAATTTGAATTCCTTCGAAAACACAGTTTAAGAGATTGAAATGAATAACCAAAATATCCTCTTCGTCATTGTTACGCTCATAAGCTACACCCTCGGGTATGATACAAATGCTAACAGGTTCGAATGTTAAAGTTTTACCTTTGCAGATGTATTTTCCCGCTGTTTTAAGGCGTAGCGTTATAGCAGAAAAAGAACGGGCAGAAACGAAAACTTTTTCCTTTTTTTGATGATAATTTAAAACGTCGATCACAGATATTGCAAGATTATCGGGTAACATATATTTCACCTCAATGGTATTTTACACCTGTTTGTAGCGAAAATCAAGTGTTTTATAGCGAAAATACGCTTGTTTAATATCGAAAATTAATTATAATAGAAATGTAAAATATTTTTATGAGGTGGAAATATGAATTTTTGTTCTAACCCGACAGATTTGAGAATTACTGATATGCGCTTTGTTGATATAGACGGCGCGCCTAAAAGATGTACAATTCTCAGGATAGATACAAATCAGGGCATAAGCGGTTTCGGTGAGGTTCGAGACGCTTCTTCTAAAACATACGCTTTAATGCTTAAAAGCAGAATTTTGGGTGAGAATCCTTGCAATGTGGACAAGATTTTCAGAAAAATAAAGCAATTCGGCGGTCCGTCAAGACAGGGCGGTGGTGTTTCAGGCATTGAAATCGCGCTCTGGGACTTGGCAGGTAAGGCCTACGGTGTACCGCTTTATCAGTTATTAGGCGGTAAATTCCGCGATGAAATCAGAGTTTACTGCGATACCGATGTTGACGGTAAACATACCGGTCACGATATGGGACTAGCGCTCAAAAAAAGAATGGATATGGGATTTACATTCTTAAAAATGGATTTGGGAATAGGTCTTTTGCTTGATGAACCGGGAACACTTAATGCGCCTTTAGGTTTTATTGAGGATATGAAGAAGTATGCCAGTCATATTCTTAATGTTCAGGGTGGCTCAGTTACTGCTGATATGGTAAAACATCAAAAAAGTTATTCGATTGTTACTACCGCTCATCCACATACAGGTATACATTTAACCGAAAAGGGACTTGATTTCCTTGAAAATTATGTAAAAGAGGTAAGAGAGGTTATCGGTTACGAGGTGCCTTTGGCTATTGACCATTTCGGACATATTTGTGTTGAAGATTGCATCCGTTTTGCAAGACGAATGGAACCGTACAACCTTGCTTGGATCGAAGATATGGTGCCTTGGATGTATACCGACCAATACGTAAGACTTAAAAATTCTACTACAATTCCTGTTTGTACAGGTGAGGATATTTACTTAAAGGAGGGTTTTGAAACCCTTATAAAAGCAGGTGGTGTATCTGTTATTCACCCCGATATTTTAACCTGCGGCGGTGCTTTGGAACTCAAGAAAATCGGTGATATTGCAGATGAATACGGTGTTGCTACGGCAATACACATGGCGGAAAGCCCTGTTGCTTGTCTTGCGGCAGTTCATACCGCGGCGGCTATGCATAATGTATTAGCGCTTGAATTCCATTCGGTAGATGTTCCTTGGTGGGCAGATATGGTAAAGGGAATTGACAACCCCATTTTCAAAAACGGTTTTATTAAAGTACCCGAGAAGCCCGGTCTTGGCTTTGACGACCTTAACGAAGAAGTAATAAAACAGCATATCAATCCCAATATCCCCGGTTACTTTGAACCGACAGAAGAATGGAACAAAGAGTTTTCAAATGATAGAATTTGGAGCTGATTTGTTGTGAATTTTGAAACAAATATTATATTTGGAGGATATTATGCATAAAGCTTTTGATGTGCCTAATTGGCTAATAAAAAACGGTGCTATATACCAAATAAATCCAAGAACATTTTCAAAAGAGGGTACTGTCGACTCTGTTATTAGAGAGTTACCTTTCTTGGCTTCAATGGGTTTTGGCACAATTTATTTATGCCCTATATACAGTCAGGATACTTCATTGGAAAATTGGAGTAAAAGACAGGTTGAAAGCGGAACAGGTAACCCTAAAAATCCATACAGAATATACGATTATTATAGCATTGACCCGGAATACGGAACAATGGAGGAGCTAAAAAAGTTTACCAATGAATGCCATAAACTTGGATTAAAAGTATTGTTTGATTTGGTTTATCGCCATATTGGGCCATCTTCACAACTGATAAAAGAACATCCCGAATTTGTTAAACAGGATAAAGACGGAAACTTTATTACAAACGTTTATAATTTTCCTGAATTCAATTTCAATTCAGAAGCTTTGCGTGAATATTTGTACGCTAATATGGTGTACTATATCAGTGTAATTGGTGCTGATGGGTTCCGCTGTGACAGCACTGACCCAATTCCCGATTCTTTTTGGGAGGAAGGACGAAGGCGTATTCGGACAATAAAATCTGATGCGATTTTAATTAATGAAGGTACCAGCTTTGACAATCTCGGTATTTGTTTTGATGTAAAATACTGTTTTAGTTGGCATATTGCAATTTATGATATTTTGCAAGGTGTTGCCGATGCTTCATTGCTGCGCGAAAAATGGGAGTGGTATTTTTCACGCACTCCCGAAAATGGCGTTATGCTTCGCAGCATGGATGACCACGACACTGTTACCGATTGGAAAGAAAGAATTGAGGTAATTGCCGGCCATGACGGATTGGAGTTAATATTGGTTTTAACATATTTGATAGATGGTGTACCGATGGTTTATTGCGGTAATGAATTGGCTGACACTAAACATCTTAATATGTTTGCAAACCGCTTCTACAAAGGAATATTTGAGGTTACCGACCGTGATGATAAAAAATCAGAGGCTTCTGTCCGTCGTCAGCAGATAATAAAAAAACTTAATAAACTTCGCAAAGAGAGTGTTACGTTAGCCCGTGGTGAAACAAAATGGATAGAAAACGAAAAACGAGAATCGCTTGTTGTCTTTAAGCGTGTTTTAAAAGGCGAGGTTTATTATGTTTTAGGCAATATGAGCCGTGACAAGGTGTCAGTTAGTTTGCCCGATATTAGCGGTGAGGTTATTATGGAAAGTAAAGTAGAAAGAAATGGTGACAACTTCGCTTTTGAACCGTTTGGATATACGGTTGTAAAAGGAGAATAATAAAATGAATTTTAACGACAGAGAAAAAATAATTGCATTAACCCCATTATGGAAAGGTGAAAGATTGCCTGATGGCAGACCGAAGGTAGAGGACAAGTATTTGGATGCCCTTTACGGCATGACCTTGGAAGAGGTTTGGAAGCCGATATTTGTGTTAGGCTACGAGCATCAGTTTGTAGGCGGCGGTGAAAACCCGATGTTTACATTGCATAATGATGACAGAAAGTTAGTAGGACGTGCAGTTACATGCACTTATTGTCCAACTCGTCCTGATTTGCACGATGTTCAGTTCGCAAGGGGCGCTGAAGACGGACTTCAAGGCAACTATAATCAATGGGTTATCGACCACCTTTACGAACGTGATGTTGTGGTTTGCGATATGTATGACAAGATTTATAAAGGCACATTTTTAGGCGGAAACTTAACAACTGCTTTGCAAAAGCGTACCAAAAACGGTGGCGCTGTTATTTGGGGCGGTATCCGCGATGTTGAGCAGATGAAAAAAGTGCCTGACGTTCAGGTTTATTACAGAGGTATTGACCCGACACCAATCAGAGAGTTTGTTATGAAAGATTGGAACGATATTACAAACTTTGGCGGTGCGGTTTGCCTTCCCGGCGATGTTGTATTCGGCGCGGGTGGCGGTGTACTCTTTATACCGAGTCATCTTGTTGCTGATGTTGTTGAGGGAGCGGCTAAAACTCATGTCAAAGACGATTTCGGTTTTGAAATGATTTGTCAGGGTAAATTTACAACCGCTCAGATTGACCGCAATACTTGGTCTGAAGAAATGCTTGATATGCTCATTGATTGGATAAAGAACGACCCAAGAGGCGAAGAATACCGCGATCTCGATTGGTCCAAGGAATATGACCTTGCACGTAACGGTGATCCGAACGATACTCAAACTGCACTTTAAAAAGGAGAAGTATTATGCTGACAATCGAAGAAAAAAGAAACATATGGCTTAAAACCTTTGAAGATAACAGTTACAGTCTGGAGTTTTAAAACATGAAAACGGCTTTTATTACGGGTTCAACAAGAGGAATCGGAAAAGCATTGGCTTTGAGATTAGCGAAAGACGGATATAAAGTGATTGTTCACTGCGCAGTAAATGCTCAAAAGGCGAATGATGTTAAAAATGAGATTATAAAAAACGGCGGTGTTGCCGAGGTTTTAATTTCTGATTTGACCGATATCGAAAAAACCAAAAGACTTTGCGAGAATATAAAACTCTGTGATGTTCTGGTGCTTAATGCATCATTGCAGTACCGCACACCTTGGCAGGAAATAACAGTTGAGGCTTGTTATGAACAACTTAACTGCAATTTTGTGTCATCTATGATGTTGATTCAGGCGGTGGCTGATAATATGAAGAAAAACGGATGGGGAAGAATTATCACAATTGGCTCTGTTCAAGAGGCAAAACCGCATCCTGATATGCTAGTTTATGCGGCATCTAAAGCGGCGCAGACTAATATGGTGCATTCTTTGTCTTTGCAATTGGCAAAGTATGGAATCACTGTCAACAATGTGGCACCAGGGGTAATTTATACCGATAGAAATGTTGATGTGCTATCAAACCCCGAATATGCCAAAAAGGTGACCGACAGTATTCCTGTTGGTTTCTACGGTGAGCCTGATGATTGCGCGGGAATAGTTTCTCTTCTTTGCAGTGACGAAGGCAGATATATCACAGGTCAGAACATTTATGTTGACGGTGGAAAGAGTGTTCTATGATAAATTTTTATATTGCCGCTTGTGATACGCGCGGTGGAATTTACCGTTATGAATTTAACGGTAAAGATGTGACGGAGAAACAGTTTGTTCCGCTTGACAGACCAATGTATTTGCAGATAAAAAATCAGAAATGCTATGCAGTTCTTCGCGCACCCTTTGAAGATGATGAGAGCGGTATTCTATCTTTTAATCTTGATAAAGACGGAAATTTAACTGATAAGAGTGATATCGTTTCAACTAAAGGTGTTGTCGGCTGTCATTTAGCGGTAACAAAAGATAATGTTTACGTTGCAAACTATTTGTCAGGCAGTGTGTTTAAAACACCCGAAAAAACGGTAAAACATATTGGAAAAGGTGTTCATCCTACCCGTCAGGAATCGGCTCACACTCATTGTACTGTTATAACACCTGATGAAAAATACGTTTGTGTTGCTGATTTAGGCGTTGATAAAATTTTTGTTTACGATTTGGATTTAAATGAAGTATCGAGTGTAAAGGTACCTGACGGTAAAGGTCCTCGACATATTATTTTCGCAGATGACGGGAAAACTGCATACTGTGCTTTTGAACTTAGTAATGAGGTTGCAGTGCTTGATTATTCTGACGGGAAATTCACTTATGTGACCTCTGTCAGCAGTTTGCCAAGCGATTTTGAAGGACAAAATACCGCGGCGGCAATAAGAATAAAGGGTGATTTATTGTTTGTTTCTAATAGAGGTCATAATTCTATTGCTGTGTTCGATATAAATAATAAAATCCCTGTTTTCAAGTCCGCATTTGATTGCGGCGGAATTGGCCCCAGAGATTTTAATATTTTTGATAATTTAATTGTTTGCACTAATGAAAAAAGCGATGATGTAACATTTTTTGAGTTAGAAAACGGTGAAATCAAAAAACTTGATATAAAATTAAATCTGAAAACACCGCTTTGTGTTATTTAAAAATTTTGACCGCAAAATCTTCTGCAAATGCGGAAAGTTCATCAAAATTCATAGCAGAGATATAATATTTTTCCAATTGGTCGTGTATTAATTTTGCTTCGCTTAAAGTTTCGCAACCTAATTTTAAAAGTTCTTTTATTATTTTTTTGTTGAAGCTAAGATGAGGTTTAATGTTTTTAGTATTTAAAAATCTTTTTGAATGTATACGGCGAATATTAGTATCAAATTGCCCGAATTCGTATTCTCGCAAAATTGAGAGTGAGAGTTCAGGTATAATTATGCCATCAATAAGCATAGAAGGTAAAAAAGGATTTTTTATTGTGATTATATTGTAGCCGCTTTTCTGCAGATTCTCTTAAAGTCGAGTGAAAAACATTTTCGTAACTGCGCCTAATTCATCGTTAATTATATAATTATTTTCAGTTTCATTTAAAATACAGTTGCAAAAAGAAATAACACCATCAGAACACAATGGGATGGTTTTCTCTTGTGTTAGTTTAACGGACAGTCGAGGTTAAGGCACAAATTTTAGCTAACCTTGTAAAAAACGTTTGGCCGAAGGTTGAAAGCGGTGAGGTAAAACCTACAATTTATAAAGTTTTACCTATCCAAGAGGCTGAAGCCGCCCACGATATCCTTTACAAAGGACAAAACGTCGGCAAGGTCGTTCTCACAGTTGACTAATAGATTTTA
>JAZRSW010000020.1:0-31655 GCA_045651745.1 Acutalibacteraceae bacterium | reverse complement strand
AAAACCCACCAATTGCCACTTTCTATTTTAAAACCGTCGTTTACATATTCCGTATAACCACTTGTATAACGTCCAAACGGGATACCGTATTTTGCTTCCCCGTCAAAAGTAAGCTTTACGGCAGGGGAAATTGACAAATCGACAGTTCTGTCATAAACCGCCTCTGGACCGGTTACGTATGTATCTTTCGCAGCCGAAACAGGCCCTGTGATGCCAACCATCAACAAGGACGCAATCATACTTAATGCTAACGCAACACTCAACAATCTCTTTTTCAAAGCGATACCCCTTTTAAGCTTTATTTTGATAAATCGAACGGCAATTTTTTAAAAATGCCGACTAAATCTCTATCTTACTTTATTTAACCATTTTTCTTGTGATTTGTCAACAAAAACTATGCACCGATTCACACAAAATTAACTGTTTAGTAACAAATTTTGAAGTTTATTATATCTGCTTACTTTAGCTTGACACATAACAAGTCAAATCGACAGAAAACCCGCCGCGAAGTCACACTCGCGACGGGTTTGAACTTATATATTAACTTTAATCAACCTCTTAAAAGTTTGGTGAAAATCCACTTTCTGACGCCGTTCGGCATTAGCGCCACAACAAACTGCACAGCAAGAGTATACATATAATCAAGCCACGAAATGTATCCCGTTTTATAAATTTGTTTTCTGCCTTCGCGGTACTTTAAAAAATACTTAAAACCGCCGCGGCGTTTATACATATCGGCGCCAACGCGGGCGAAAACCGAAAACTCGTCCAAATTACTGCAATTAGCCCCCGATTTCAGCATATTTATCCACAACAAACTATCTTCCATTAAGGGCGCGTGACTGTAATTTCCCGCCTTTAATACGGCACTTTTTTTATACATAACCGTCATATGATTAAACGAGTCACGGCGTTTTTGGTATTCGGCTATTTCTTCGTGTGTTGTAGGTACTTTCCGCTCGGAAACCACATTATCGGTCGAATCAATAAATTCTTTAATGTGACTACCGCAAATATCCAAATCGGGATTACTTTCAAAAAGAGCAAGCTGTTTTTCAAAACGGTCAGAAACCGCAATATCATCGGTATCCATACGGGCAATGAGTTCGTTTTGACAATGCAAAACACCTTCTCTTAATGCCTTACCCAAACCTACATTCTCTTTTAACGGAACACGATGAATAAGGTCGGGGTATTTTGCCTCATACTCATCTAAAAGAGCGTATAATTCGTCGGTCAGAGGACCATCCTCGACTATAACCCATTCACTAGCCTTAACCGTTTGAGCCAAAAGGCTTTCAAAACACGCTCTTGCATATTCGGGTTTTTCTTTAAAATAAAGGGACATCAAAACACTGAATTTTTGCATAACATTATCCTTTTACTGAAATTTTCTTGCATATAATATACCACACATTTTACCTTTTTGCAACCGAAATTGCCAACACAATCTGATTGACAAAGTTTAATAAATATATTATCATATTACTATAGTACATCTCTTGAGGAAGTGAAAAAATGATTATTACAAATGATATAAAATACGTTGGTGTAAATGACCGTGAAATCACGCTTTTTGAAGGTCAGTTTCACGTACCTAACGGCATGGCATATAACTCTTATGTGATTATTGATGAAAAAATTGCCGTTTTAGACGGTGTTGAAAAGAATTTCACTGACGAGTGGCTTAAAAATATTGACAGTGTCTTAGACGGCAGAACTCCCGATTACTTTGTTGTTCAACATATGGAACCCGACCATTCCTCAAGCATTGTTGCATTCACAGAAAAATACCCCGAAACAAAGGTTGTATCATCCGCAAAAACATTTGGTATGATAAAGGCTTTCTACGGCTCTGATTTGACAACTCGCCAACTGACTGTCAACGAGGGCGACGAGTTAAATTTAGGCAACCACGTTTTGAAGTTTATTAACGCACCGATGGTACACTGGCCCGAGGTTATTATGAACTATGACGCCACCGACAAAGTGTTATTCTCGGCTGACGGCTTTGGAAAATTCGGCACAACCGATACCGACGAGGATTGGGCTTGTGAAGCACGACGTTATTACTTCGGAATTGTCGGTAAATACGGCCCACAAGTTCAAGCGGTTTTGAAAAAGGCTGCAAACCTTGAAATCAATGCAATCTGCCCGTTACACGGACCGGTTTTGACCGAAAATTTAGGTTACTACATTAACCTTTACGATACTTGGTCGAGTTACCGCCCCGAAAGTGAAGGCATAGTAATTTGCTATACTTCGGTTTACGGAAACACCGAAAAAGCCGCCCTGCTTTTGAAAGAAAAACTCATTGAAAACGGTTGTAAAAAGGTTGCGGTTAATAACCTTATTTCAGACGATATGGCAGAGGCGGTTGAGGATGCGTTCCGTTATCCAACCTTGGTGCTTGCAACCACAACCTACAATGCCGATATTTTCCCGCCAATGAAAGAATTTATCCACCACTTAACCAGTCGTAACTACCAAAACCGTACTGTTGCTTTAATTGAAAACGGCAGTTGGGCGCCTACTGCTAACAAAGTTATGAAAGGTATGTTTGAAGGCAATAAAAACATTACATTTGCCGAAACAGAGGTTAAAATCACCTCGGCTTTAGATGAGGTAAGTACTGAGGCTATTGAAAATTTGGCAAAAGAATTGTGTAAATAAAGGAAATTTGTAAATTATATATATTAAACCATTTTCGGAGGTGAAAGAAATGAAATATGTTTGTGATGTATGCGGTTGGGTTTATGACGAAACCGTAGGCGACCCCGACAACGGCATTGCCGCCGGTACCAAATTTGAGGATTTACCCGAAGATTTTGTATGTCCTTTGTGCGGAGTTGGTAAAGACAGCTTCAGCCCCGAAGAGTAATTTTCACAATGCAAACCGCAGGTAACCCCTGCGGTTTTTCTTTATTTTAACGCAACTGAAATTAATGTTGATTTATGTTGACATAATTTGTATAATATATATGTGTATTATTTTGTAAGGGGAATTACAGTATGACTATAGCGCCCGAAAACAGTTTAAAAAGCAAAAAATCACTCGGTTGGCTGACATTTATTTTCGGTATTGTTACCGCGGCAGCATTTTTTGTGCCGTATATTGTGTCGGGCAACGGATATTTTATATTCTTTGGCGACTTTAATGTTCAGCAAATACCGTTTTATCAGCACTGTCACGAAATGGTACGCTCGGGCAACTTTTTCGGCTGGGACTGGCAAACCGATTTGGGTTCTAACTTTATCGGTTCATACACCTTTTACCTTTTGGGTAGTCCGTTTTTCTGGCTGACACTACCCTTCCCTAACAGTTTTGTGCCGTATTTAATGGGTCCGTTGCTCATTTTAAAATTCGGCTGCGCCGCTTTAACGGGATACATCTTTATCCGCCGTTTTACCTCGCGTCCCGAATCGGCAATGGCGGGCGGTCTGATGTACGCTTTCAGCGGTTTTTCGGTTTATAACATCTTCTTTAACCACTTCCACGAAGCAATTATCGTTTTTCCGTTATTGCTTTGGGCAATTGAAAAATTTATGGCAGAACGCGCAAGAGGTTACGTCATTTTTGCTGTGTTCCTGTCTGTTCTCACAAACTACTTTTTCTTCTTCGGAATGGTGGTTTTCGTTGTCATTTATTGGCTTGTAAGAACGTTAAGCCAAAGTTTCAGAATTAATTTTAAAGAATTTGCACTGCTTGCACTCGAATGTGTTTTGGGACTTTGTTTATCAGCAGTTATACTGTTGCCGACAGTTTTGGAAGTCTTGCAAAACGACCGCCTTTCAAGTGTTATGAGCGGTTGGGGTGCGGTGCTTTACGGAAAAGAGCAAATTTTCTTAAACGTTATTCAATGCTTCTTCTTCCCGCCCGATTTGCCTGCACGTCCGGTATTCTTCCCAGGTGCTGACGTAAAATGGTCTTCCTTAGGAGGTTGGTTACCGCTTTTCGGAATGACCGGCGTTATCGCCTGGTTGCAGTCCAACAAAAAAGGCACTTGGCTTCGCCGAGTTCTTGGAATTTCAATATTTATGGCATTAGTTCCCGGACTTAACGCGGTATTTTCAATGCTCAACACCGCCTACTATGCCCGTTGGTACTTTATGCCGATACTTTTAATGTGTCTTGCAACTTCCATTGCCTTTGAAGATTCAGAGGTCAACTGGAACTCGGCTTGGAGATGGAATTTCGGTATAACTTGTGGCTTTATCGCGGTTATCGGTTTCTTGCCGACAGTTGACAACAACGGCAACATCACAAAATGGGGACTTTATACCGATTCGGCTACCAATCCCATAAAATATATCTGGCAAACCGTAAAACACGCGATTGACGGCGTAACGGTTGTTGAAGGTGATACCTATGACTTGAGATTTTGGGTGACATGCGCTATTGCATTCTTCAGTGCTTTGGCTGTAAGGGCGTTAATCCCTATGATAAAAGAGCGTAAAACTACCGTTTTCAAACCGATTATTGCTCTGATTTGCGTTATATCGATTTTATATTCCGCGTTCTTTATTTCCTGCGGACAAGCCCATTCCTACGAAATGGACACTGTTATGACCGACGCGCTTATTGAGGGTGAGGTTTCAATTGCCGACGAGGACGAATTCTTCCGAGTTGACGTTTATGACGGCGTTGACAACACCGGACTTTATTTGGGGCTTTCCTCTATCAACTACTTCCATTCAATAGTTCCTGCAAGTTTGGTTGATTTCTACGAGTATGTTGGTATTTCACGTTCGGTTGCCACAAGACCCGAAGCTTCCTATCACTCGCTCCGTTCGCTTTTGTCGGTTAAATATATGCTCGACCCCGAAATTGAAAATTCAAAAGAATTTTTAGAAGAATACGGTCAAACCGCAATTCCCGGTTACACGCTTCACTCTACCGAGTCAGGCTACGACATTTATCTTAACAAAAACTATATCCCAATGGGCTTTACCTATGATTATTACATTGACAAAGAAACTATGACAGAATATTCTGACGAGCGCAAGGTTGATTTGATGTTAAAGGCGCTTTATTTAGAGGATAAAGACATTCCGACTTTATCAAAATATCTCACTGACATTACAACAGAATACCGCTTGGGTAAATCGCCTATGGGTACCACTCCTGTTTACTTCAATGAGGAAGAACTGGAACGTGACAGTCAAGCAAGGCGCGAGGTTAGTGCGCACTCTTTTGTAACCAGGAGTAACGGATTTACCGCCCACATTTCAATGGAACGCGAAAATCTTGTGTTCTTCTCTGTGCCGTATCACGAGGGATTTACTGCCACGGTTAACGGTCAAAAGGCTGACATTTACAAAGTAAACCAAGGCTTTATGGCAGTTGTTGCACCTGAAGGACTTTGCGAAATTAAATTCACATTTGAAACTCCCGGTCTTAAACTTGGGCTTATTGTAACGTTGATTTCGATTGTATTGATTGCAATTTATATCGGTGTAATCATCATCAAGCGTAACTTCAAGCCTGCTCCTACACCCGATTACCCCGAGGGCAACGTAATTGCCGAGCATTGCAGAAGATACGAAGCCGAAGTTTATGCCGCCGAAAACCCTGAAGACGACTATTTACTCGAAAATTTAAGCGGGCAAAATCTTGAGGCTTACACAGGTTTTGACGGTGGCTTTATAATTGACGATTCCGTGCTTGACGACGAATCGGATATAGTTGACATTCCGCCAATTGAAACTTGGGAAGATATAAAAAGCAACTCCTCACAAGACGAAGAACAATAATACAAACTCAACTTAATATAAACAATAAAAAAGTTCAGGAGCTTAAAGCACCTGAACTTTTCTTTTTTTATTAATTGTTTTTACTGTTTGGATTTGTACTCATAATCACTAGTCGATAAAGCCTCGGGTCTGTAATGACTGTGACCGTAGCCGTAGCCATAACCGTAGCCGTAACGGCGCTTACCGTAACGTCCATAGTAATAATGAACGTTGGTTTCATTAGTTGCGTTAAGCACAAAGCCGGTAATTTTAGTGTTACTAAATGCCAAATCTTTAAGTGCGCTATATACCTTTTCGGGTGATACTTTGTTAGCGCGAACAACGAACAATACTTCATCGCACAAATCGGCAATAGATACCGTTTCCGAAGCGACACCGCATGTGGGCATATCGACAACAATATAAGCATACTGCTCTCTCAATTTTTCAAAAACAGGGGTAAAATCAGCCAATCTGAACTTAACATCGCTCTGGCCTGCAAATATAACGTCAAAGGTTTCTGAAGCAGAATTAATAACGCTATTTAACTCCTTCTTATCACTTACAACTTCTGCAATACCGTTGTTTGAAACGGTGTTTTTGCGATTAAGACTGTTTTGAATATCGCGATTGCCAAAGTTCATATCTATAAGCAAAACCTTTTCTTCACCGTTAGAAAGTGAACGGGCAAGGTTATATGCAACCGTTGTTTTGCCTTCATCGGTAGCCGAACTTGTGATACCGATAACCTTTGAGTTGTTCATAGTCATTGAATGACGAACACGCTGTTTCAAAACCTTAATAGCCTCTGAGAAGCCTGTCAAATTGGGGTTGGCTTTAAGAATACTGTTGCTGGCACTGCCACGTTTCTTCTTAACCTCGGGGATTTCACAAATGCACTTACTGTTGAAGGTTGATTCGATATCTTCGCGGTTAAGAATAACACTGCGGAATCGCATATCCAAGAATGCCACAAGCAAGCCAACGGCAATTCCCACAAGCGCAAACATTAAGACGTTTTTTAAGTAACTTCCTGCATTATAAGGCTTGGTCGCAAGTGTCGGTTCAGAAATAACAGTCATTCTGGTATCACCGACAATATACTCTGCAACCTTAGGATAGTTTTCCATAATGGAATTAATAATGTCATAAGCGTCTTGTGCCGAAGCGCTGGTGACGGAAACCTCAAAAATATTTGTGCTTGCAACAGCCACTGCCGAAATCGAACCGCTAAACGGTCTTTGCAAATCGTTTATAACGATATCATTCATAATTCCCGAACCAATAACATGAGGAAATGTGCTTGCCATCTGTTCTGCCAATGTTTCGTTGTAGTTAAAACTATAAACACTGGCACCGTTTGATGCGTCACCGCTTACCAAAGGCATAATGGTAAACTTGACTTCAGAACGGTACATCGGTACAAAGGTGGATGAAAAATAAGCAAACGATGCCACCGAAAATACAACACAGCAAGCAACCGAAATCCACCATAGTCTTTTAAAACTCTCGAAGAAACGTTTTAAAACCTGCATGAAACTTACTTCAATATCTTCTTGTTTATTTTCAACATTGTTAGTGTTCATAACGCTTCCTCCTTACTGATTTACTGCCTCTTGGGTTAGATAATATTCGTCTTCACCACGGCCTATTGTGCAAACATCGTTAAATATACACCCTGCTAAATAGCATTTATCAAGATTTGCGATTTGGTCGTTGATATCGGGCACTTCAACCACGTCTTGTCGTACAACAATCAACGCGCCGTCAACAACGTTAGACAAAATTTCGGCGTCAACCGTTATTCCGCAAGGCGGTGTATCTATAATAATATAATCGAACATATCTTTCAACTGATTGAATACGTTCAAGAACTGCGAGCTGCTCAAAATATCTTCCGAACCGCTATACGGTTTCGAGTTGCCTAAAATGTATATGCCGGTTTCGGGGTCTTGTTTAATATACTGAGATACATCACCTTCCGAAGCCACAAGATTTCGAAGGTCGTTTGACTCCGACTTATCTATATCGTCAAAGAAACGGAAAACTGACGGATTTTTAAAGTCACAGTCCATCAAAAGAACTTTGTTGCCGTTTTGAGCAAGTGCAAGCGCCGTATTGACCGAAGCGCTTGTTTTGCCCTCATTTTCGGCTACACTGGTAACCATAAACGTTTTATACTTTTCAGTTCTAAACAAACTCTCGATTTTAACAGCCATCTTTTTAAAACTGTTAGCAAAGCCGGGGCCTATAAGCGGATTCGTAATAATCAAACGCTTTTTTTCCATGGGTAAATCGCGACCTAAATCCTTTATATGTGCGACCGTGCCAAACAATTTAATTTCAAGTTCTTTTTCAACATCCGAAACGTTCTTGACAGTATTACGCAAGAAAGACAACAACACAATAATCGCGACAACTATCATACCTGCAAGGATGCCGAACACACCGCCATACGACAAAGAGCCCATCGCAGAAGCGGCCGTTCCCGGCATACTGGGGTTAACAACCGTACGGATAATTACGTTAGTGAAAACATAGTCCGTAACCTTATAATAGTTATTGTAAATCGACACCAAAGTATCGTACGCTTTTGACGGGGTGACGTCGGTTACCGAAATTTTAATAAGGTTGGTTTCGCCTATTTGTTGAGCCTTAATCTCACCCGTTAAAGCCATTCCCATATCCTTTTCAACAACGTCTCGCAAAGCGTTACTTTGGAAAACATCGTCAAGATTTTCGGCAATAACAACCGTTCTTGCCAACGACAAAGCCGTTGCCTCGCTTGTATAACCGCTAAGGTTAATCGAAACGGTCATACTGCTGACATAACTTTGCTTATGTAAGAATGTGAAATAAGAAAAACTGCCTACAAAACCGATAATCAAAGCGAGTAATATAACCCACCAGTTCATCAAAACGTCGCGAAGGATTGTATATAAATTAAATCTGGAAAAATCAAACTTTTTCATATCAACCCTCCGTTACAATAAGCAACAATCTTGTTTTTGTAACAATTTCATCGCCGTCGGTAATAGTATAGAACACATTGTATGTGCCCGGTTTGGAATAATCAACCGCGCTATCATCAATCTTGATATTGTCAATCTTATATTCCTTGTGGTCCTTGTTCTTGTAAGAAATACGCTCAATCTGTGACTTGTAGTCATACTGCTGACCGACCGTTGTATAAGCGGCATAGTCAATTAATCTGATTTTTACTTCAAACCACTGCTCGTCGCTGACGATTGCATCAAAAGTAACCTCAGTAGTATCTGCCATACTGTTGGAAACCTTCAGATTAACTGCATATTCTCCCTCAATATTATTAAACTCGGAAGAAATTAGTTTGACGTATGGCGTTAAATCACCGTCGATAACGTCGTTTGCCGAAACATATTGAGCCAACTTGTATGTATATCCGCTCGGAAAAACAAAATCATAACTCAAAGAAATCCTCGGAGAACGGTAGTCGGTCAAGACCATTTTGCGAGTTACGTTAGTAACGTTATTGTCACTGTCACAAACTGCAAAAGTTACCAAGGTGGACTTCTCTTGCACGTTCAAAAACAAGTTTTTGCGAATAACTTTAATTTTATCAGTTAAGTCGCCGTCCTGTTTATCGTAAGCTTTAACGTAAGCCAACAACTCTTGGTCGGTGGTTGCAACGGTAGCCTCAATGATACCGTCAACCGAACACTCCAAAACAGGTGCATCGTTCATACCGTCGGACGTTACAACTAAATAACCGCCACCAACAAGTACAACGACCGCCATTATAATTGTTATGACTCTTAATATTCTCATTTTTCGTTTCTCCTTACAGATTATCCTTGATTACCGCTAACGGATTATTAGAAAAAATATCGTTTGCAAGGCTTTCGCCAAAGTTAGTTGCTATGAATGAATAGCCTTCCGAAAGGTCAGGGGTGCGGTGGTATGGATTATGCGCATCGCTCGATGCAAACGAAACCCATTTTCTTTCTAAAAACTCAATAGCCGTTTTTTTCACTTCCTCACCGCTTAAACCGAAAAGACTTGTTGTGTTTATTTGAAGTAAAGCACCCATTTTTAAAAACTTTTCTGCATCGGTGGGGTTTTCTTTTAAAAATTCGTATCTTTCAGGATGAGCAATAATCGGAACCAACCCAAAAGAAACCAATTTCGAAATAACCTCCAAAGTTCTTTCTAAACTGTCATTAAACGAGAACTCAACCAAAACATAACGGCTATTATTTATGGTGACAAGTTGCTTATCGTTAATGACGTCCTCGACGTTGTTAACCGCAAACATTTCAGCACCGCTATAAAGTCTGATTTCGGGATACTTTTCTTTGACTTTTGCCTTAAAAAAATCAAACTTATACAGTATTTCATCTTTGCTTAAAAGCCTGAGCCGTCTGTCCCGCAACAAATAATGCGGAGTAAGTACAATGTCGGTTGTGCCATTAGCGTAAGCAAGGCTTATCATCTCCAAGGCATCACTCAAACTTTCAGCGCCGTCGTCAACGTTAGGTAAAATATGCGTATGCAGGTCAACCAGAAGTATCCCTCCCTATTGACTAATTTAAATTTTAATTACACTTGTTAAGCGCTTGTGAAATATCGGCAATAATATCGTCAACGTGCTCAATACCGACCGACATTCTGATAAGGTCGGGCGTTACACCGCACTCAATCAACTGTTGGTCAGATAACTGACGGTGAGTGGTTGAAGCGGGGTGCAAAATACAGGTCCTTGCATCGGCAACGTGGATTACGGGAGCAGCCAATTTTACGCTTTCCATAAACTTACCCGCAGCCTCTCGACCGCCCTTAATGCCGAACGAAATAACACCGCAAGTGCCGTTTGGCATATATTTGTTAGCCAACTCGTTATATTTATTACTCTTCAAACCGGGGAAGTTAACCCAAGCAATTTTAGGATTAGACTCCAAAAACTCGGCAACCTTCTGAGCGTTAGCGCAATGCTCTTTCATTCTCAAATGCAAGGTTTCAAGACCGACGTTAAGCAAAAATGCATTCATCGGCGACATCATCATACCGACATCTCTCATCAACTGCGCGCGTGCTTTTGCGATAAATGCGGCAGCGCCGAATTTTTCGGGATAAACCAATCCGTGATACGATTCATCGGGAGCGCAGAAGGCTTTAAAACGAGGTGAAGCAGTCCAGTCAAACTTACCCGAATCAACTACACATCCGCCCAAAGCCATTGCGTGACCGTCCATATACTTTGAGGTCGAGTGCAAGACAATGTCAGCGCCCCACTCAAACGGACGGCAGTTAACGGGTGACGGGAAGGTGTTATCAATAAACAACGGCATACCGTGTTTATGAGCAACTTCTGCCCAACTCTCAATATCCAAAACAGTTAAAGCAGGGTTTGCAACAGTTTCACCGAAAAGCAATTTGGTTTCGGGGCGTATAACCGCCTCGATTTCCTCTTTTGTAGCATCAGGCGAAACAAAAGTAGTGTCAATTCCCAATTTGCGAAGTGTAATATTCAAAAGATTGAACGAACCGCCGTAAATTGAACTTGACGAAACAATATGGTCACCTGCCGAGCAAACGGTAAGGATTGCGGCAGTGGTTGCGCCTTGACCCGAAGAACAAAGCATTGCACCGATACCACCCTCTAAAGAGGCAATCTTTTTCTCAACCGCCTCAACAGTCGGGTTACTCAAACGGGTATAAAAGTGACCCGAAGCGTTAAAATCAAACAAATCGCCTAAAGTTTTGGCGTCCTCATATTTAAAAGTTGTGCTCTGATAAATCGGCAAAACTCTTGCTTCACCACTTTTGGGCTCATAGCCCTCCTGAACACACTTAGTATTAATATGGCTCATTTAAAAAGACTTCCTTTCAAAAAATGCTCTTACATCTTAAAAGCATATATGTATACATTATGATAATACCACTTTGCGCTCCTGTTTGCAAGTTAAATTTGCTTAAAAATATTGCCATTTTAAAAATTTGCCACACCCGAAGCGCAAAACTTGTAAAACAGTGCTAATTAATCCTGATTTTTCATATATTTTACGGGGTGAAATTATGTTTGCGGTGGTAGTGGTTGACGAAAACGAAAAAAGAAAAAGCAAAATTTCCGAGCAACAAGTCGGCAACGTCGGTATTATCTCGGTAGCGCCAAAAACCAACTCTAAAAAACTTAAAAAAGTGTTGCAAAAATACAATGGCGAAGTAATCCTTTCCAAGACCTGCAATCTTAGTGAAATCAAAACGTTTGACACAACACCTTTTAAAGAAAATCTGCTCTTTTGCGATTTTGCGGATTTTGTACTGTCACAAAGCGGTTATTCTTTGAAAATCGGCATTTGTGACCCATATTGCCATCACCTTGAAACCCTTATTTTACCTCGGCTTATTGCCCACGCCGAAGAAACGGTTATCTGCACCGAACTGAATGTTGACGACTTGTGTGAATTTTGGCTAAAATCGACCGGCACTTGTCCATTTGTTACAGAAAATCAGTCACACCTATCAGACTGTGACGTTTGTTTTGCAATCAACGGCGTTGCAACGTCGGGTGTATTATTCGGTCACGGCGGACGAGGAATTGACCAACAAAAACTTATTAAAAAAATACCCGAACAATATTCATTTTTGTTAAACCGCCAAATCGACCCCTTGGAATTACTTTGTATGTTGGAAAACGAAGAGAAATATTGTGTTATATAAAACAAAAAAGCAGGCAAAACGCCTGCTTTTAATGTTATTCATCCAATTTCAAAACTGCCATAAAGGCTTCCTGCGGAACTTCAACCGAGCCTAATTGGCGCATACGCTTTTTACCCTCTTTTTGCTTTTCAAGCAACTTCTTTTTACGGGTAATATCACCGCCGTAGCACTTAGCAAGAACGTCTTTTCGCATTGCCTTAACCGTTTCACGCGCAATAACTTTACCGCCAACCGCTACCTGAACGGGAATTTCAAACAACTGCCTTGGGATATAATCCTTTAACTTTTCGGCAATTCTTCGAGCTCTTGCATACGAATTGTCCGCGTGAACGATAAACGACAGCGCGTCAACAACATCGCCCGCAAGCAAAACATCAAGTTTAACCAACTTTGACGCCTGGTAATCCTTGATTTCATAGTCGTAACTCGCATAACCTCTTGTACGTGACTTCAACGCGTCAAAGAAGTCATATACAATTTCACCAACCGGCAAAATATAGTGCATATCAACACGGTCGCCGATATAATTCATACCGATATACTCTCCGCGACGCTCCTGACAAAGCCCCATAATCGCACCAACAAACTCACTCGGACTATAAATATTAACATCCGCCATCGGCTCTAATGCGGTGACGATAGTTGCAGGGTCGGGATAGTTGGTCGGGTTGGCAACCGTAACCGTTTCACCCGTTGTCAGTTCAAATTTATACTCAACGCTCGGTGCAGTTGTAACAAGGTCAAGGTTATACTCTCTTTCCAGGCGTTCCTGGATGATTTCCATGTGCAATAATCCTAAAAATCCGCATCTGAAACCAAACCCCAACGCACCCGAAGTTTCAGCCTCGAATAAAAGGGACGCGTCATTAAGTTGTAACTTTTCCAAAGCCTCTCTTAAATCGGTATAATGAGCGCCGTCGGCAGGATAAATACCGCAGAAAACAACCGGATTAACCTTGCGATAACCGTCAAGCGGTGCTTCGGCAGGATTTTCAGCGTCGGTCATCGTATCACCGACGCGTGCATCGGCAACATTCTTAATTGCAGCAGCAATATAACCAACCTCGCCCGCTTTCAAGCAGTCGCAAGGGGTCATAACGTTACCGCGTTTACGTCCGACTTCGACAACGTCAAACTCAGCGCCCGTTGCCATCATACGAATGGTCTGTCCGGGCCTTACTTCGCCCTCAACCACCCTGAAATATACAATAACACCCTTATATGAGTCATAATAAGAGTCAAAAATCAAGGCTTTTAAAGGCTTTTTATCGTCACCTTGAGGTGGCGGAATGAGTTTTACGATTTTTTCCAAAACCTCGGAGATATTGATATCGTTTTTAGCCGAAATCAATGGTGCTTCGGACGCGTCAATACCAATAATATCCTCAATATCGTGACGAATTCTCTCGGGGTCGGCACTTGGCAGGTCGATTTTATTTATAACGGGTAAAAGTTCAAGCCCATGGTCAACCGCTAAATATGTGTTGGCAAGGGTTTGAGCCTCGATACCCTGCGAAGCGTCGACAATCAGTATTGCACCCTCGCAAGCAGCCAAAGACCTCGACACCTCATAGTTAAAGTCAACGTGTCCGGGGGTGTCTATTAAGTTGAACTCATATTCCAAACCGTCCTCGGCCTCATAATAAAGAGTAACCGCGTGCGATTTAATGGTAATTCCGCGTTCACGTTCAAGGTCCATACTGTCTAACAGTTGGTCCTCCATTTCACGTTGGGAAACCGTTTTGGTATGCTCTAAAAGGCGGTCAGCAAGGGTAGACTTGCCGTGGTCAATATGAGCAATAATGCAAAAATTTCTGATTCGTTCCTGAGGTATAGCCATAGTAACTCCAAATAAAATATTTTTTAGTATTTTATACTATTTTTCAAAAATTTACAACTCTAATTTTTTTCGGCAGTATTTTTTACTTCATCAGTATCACTGCCGTCGCCTTTTTCAAGCATTTCATCGGGCAAAATTGCCTCGTCCGAAAGATTTGCAACACCGAATTTTGATTTTTTGGTTTCTTTTATTTTTTGAATCTTTTTTTCAATAACTTTTGCTAACTTTGGCACAACCAAGGTTATCGCGGCAATTAAGCCCATAAAAAGCAGCCAAATCACAAAATATTTTAAATATATAATCATTGTTAGACCTCTTTAAAAATCAATATACCTCGCGAAAATATAATCCGCGTGTAAAATCAGTATCAGGTGAAGCATTTTTACGGTATAAATTCAAAACCTCGTCACAGCGTTCGGGCGTTTCGTCGGTAAACATCAAAACCTCAAAATCCAAGCCTGTCATTTCTTTTTTACGGTCAAACAGCCATACGGGGCGAGAGTTAAACATCTCCGAAAATTCGCCTCGGCACATAAGCGGAAACTCAATTCCCTTGCGGTCGGTTATGGTTGACTTTCCATTGCAGTTTTTACATCCCGTTCCGTTTTTGTTGGGACAGTTTCGCACCAACATCAATGGCAATCTGCCGTAAGAAATGATGCCTTTGGGTATATCGCCGCCACAACGCACCGCGTCATCAAGCGACATTTCAAACGAAAGAACTGTGGCTTTTGCGCCAAACTTTTCAATCGCTTTAACACTTTCGGTGTTAAACACATTCATACCAAAACCGCTAATCACAGGCAATCCAACCTTGTGAGCCAACCCTAATCCTGCTAAATTTCCACAAACCACTGCTTTAACGCCGTTTTCTTTAGCCGACTGTAACTGACGCAAAATTAAATCGGTATTGTGCAAAATTCCTCTTGGAATATCGGCTAAAACGGGTATGTTTTGAGGAATTTTAACCTTTGAAAAGTCAGTCTCACACGGTAAAATCACCGCCGAAATTCCACTCAAATCGTTTGGTATTTGCTCAATATTTCTAAAATATGCAACTGCTTTGGGCAACACATTTTTCGGTGTGTGTTTTTCCACTTTAAAATCACTAATGGTGTTGTTTTTTGTAGTGCTGCCGTCATATTCGGCGCGCTTTTCAACCAAAAGTGATAACGCCTCTCGTCGCAGTTCGTTTAAGGTGGCACCGCCAACCGCAAGTCCGCCATCAATGTGACACTTGACGTCACCCATTATAAAAGGTGTTCCGCCACATTTTTTGAGCTTTTCACTGACAAAATCACTGTCAATTTCGCGGTTGAGTGCTGTTTCGGGAACCTCTCCTAAAACAGTCACACTGTTGCCGTCATTATCGCGAACAGTCAGCGAAACCTGCTCGTTTTTCTTTATGATAATTTCTGCCGAAACTTCTACCCTGCCGATTTCCCGACGGTAAAGTTCGTGCGCAGAGTTTATGAGCTTTTGTGATAGTTTTTCGTCACTGTCGGTCCTTATACCGAACATTTCCTTGCCCAGTGCATTTCTATAATACCCGTCGGTATGACCCGAACGGGAGAAAATTCCTGAAAGTAACTCCTTGATTTCTGCCGAAACAGGTTGGCCTAAAACGGCGTTTTTAACGGCTGTCACAGCCGAGGCAACGTACTCGGGGCGTTTCATTCTACCCTCTATTTTAAACGAGGTGACTCCCATTTCACGCATTTCGGCAATATGAGAAATATAACTCATATCCTTTAAACTCAAATCGTGTCCCGTACCGTTTTTAACGCCAAACGGCAGACGGCAAGGTTGCGCACAAAGTCCGCGGTTACCACTTCGACCTCCCAAAACACTACTCAAATAGCACTGTCCCGAAAGGCACATACACAATGCACCATGAACAAACGCCTCAACCTCAATCCCGAGTTTTTTTGCTTCTTCACAAAGCCTTTCTAAAGACTTTTTATCCATTTCGCGTGCGACAACCACGCGCGAAAATCCCATTTCTTTTAAAAGCGGTAAACTCTCAGCCGAATGTACCGACATCTGAGTCGACGCGTGAATAGGCATATTGGGTAAATGCTCTCTCAACAGTTTAGCCAATCCTAAATCCTGCACAATCAGTGCATCAATTCCGCACTCTGCCGCCATTAAAGCAGTATTGAGTGCTGACGATAACTCATTATCACCTAAAAGTGTATTAAGGGTAAGATAGGTCTTAACCCCTCTCACCCTTGCAAACGCGACACACTGTCGCATATCTTCGGTTGTAAAATTCTTGGCGTTTCGGCGCGCATTAAAGTCTCCCACGCCGAAATACACTGCATCGGCTCCCGACAAAACGGCTGCTTTGAAACTATCAACTGAGCCTGCGGGAGCAAGTACCTCTATCATAATGCGCTTTTACCTATTCTCAACTGACGGTTTTCATTGTTCAGACGCTCGATTTCACGGCGTGCTCCATCAATTTCCAATCTTGCGCAAGCCAAATCTTCCGAAAGACCTTTGAGCTCAGCTCTTGCCTCCTCGGCAACGGTGTTAGCCTTTTTAGCATTGTCACAATATTCGAGCGCTGCCAAAATAGCAACCATTGCGGTTGAAAGATATGGGTTGCTGCGAGCCAACGAGTCTAACTTATGGTTAAGTTCGTCACCTATCTGACGTACATAGGTCTCCTCGTCCTCCGACGAAATAATGTAATCAATACCGCCGACAGTAATTCTGAATTTATTAGCCATAAACATCCCTACCTATTCTTTATCAGTTTTATTTTATCCTAAAACAATTTGTACTTCCTCTGGCGCTTTAATTTTCGAGTCGATTTTACCATCAGGTAACAACGTATGCTCGATTGAAACCACACCGTACGGTGTCGGGAATTTACCCTTAACCCACTTCAAACCGTCCAAATGCGGTTCGATTTTCAATTTTTTGCAACCCGGTTCTAAAATGGTTACACCTAACACATACTCGGTCAAATACGGCACAGGACCTGCCGCCCAACCGTGACAGAAACTGTGACGGAAACCTTTGTAACAGTATGCTCCGAAATCTCCGTGAATATCCCTTTTGTCGCCTTCGGGCAACTCGGTCAAATCGGTACTGTTGTCACTCCATTCAGCATTGTAATCCTCGAAAAATGAGGTTGCTTTTTTATTGAGCAATTCGGCGTAATACTCTTTCATAAGTTTTAATGCGCTATTAAACCTACCCGCTTTTGCCAATGCCGACGGCAAATGGTAACCCATAAAGGTCGAAAAACCATTAATACCGTCTTTTTCAATTATATCAGCGGCGGCTGATGAGTCCATCTGGTCTGAAAGCGACATTACAGCGGCAATCTGCTTAACGTCACCCGCGTCACCCTTTTGTTTTTCGAGCAATTTAGCGTGAAGTTCACATTTTTCAGCCATGGCCGTGTCTCCCAAAACAACGAGAAGTTCTGCCGAGCGAAGTAGCGCCATTTTGAGTAAACCTCTTACCGCCCACTTCTTTTTGGGGTTAGCCTCGGTCGGCCAATCGAGGAAATAATTGTTAATCGTATCATTTCCGTCAAGCTCAATATGACTGCAAAGTTGCTCGCTTAACCTTACTAAATAATTCTTTTGCTCGGTCAAATAGTCGTAATTTCCGGTAGCAAAATACCAGTCGTACAAAATTAAAATCCACCACAATGAATATGCCGGCATATTGTTCATCCAACCCGGCAACGGCGTTTGGTCGCGCACGAAATCAAGACTCTTTTCAACAATATCCTGCCTGCCGAAAATATTGCGCACCGTCATGGTTTCAATCATCATATCGCCAATCCAGACAAGGCGGTCACGCTTAATTCCATCCCACACCAAATTCTGCAAACAAAGGTGGCAGGTGTAGACAGCGGTGTCGTAAATTTTATTGATTTCGGCATCATCACACTCGAATGAGCCGATATACTTATAATCGTGATAAACAAAAACTGCGACAACGGTTTTGAGTTTTAATAACGTATCCTCATCCTGCAGTTCGAGTTTTACATATCTGAAACCTGTCTGACCCCATTCCTGGTCGCTCAAAGACGGCACGGGAACGGTAAACTGCCTTGCGGCATGGTCATTTGTGGCGCCTTTTTCACCGACCGTACTTTCAACTTCCGACAATGACTCACCGAAAGTAATGGTAACCAACGGGTTTTTAGTGCCCTTATGAAAAGCCGCCAAAATACGTACTCCGCCGTGGATTTCCACACCGAAATCAAGTATAACTGAAGCCTTTTTACCATCCTTATTCTCAAGTTCGGTAACCTCGGGCTCAGAAAGACCTATTTGCATAGGTTTAATGTTCAATAATTTTTCAGAGAATCGTACTTCTCCTGCGGTTTTAACAACTGCTTTTGGCATTAAAAACTTACGTTTTCTTGTATCCTCGTCAAAAAATTGTAAATTTTCTATAACATTCATTTTCAACACCAACTTCAGAAAGGTATAACTACTTTACAGTTTACCACACATAACTTTTTTTGTCAATTTTATGTTTAAACAAAAAACAAACCGACAAGCCTTTTTGACTTGTCGGTTTGGAAAAATTTTACTTAATCGTTATTAATCACAGCAAGGGTCGGTTTTCTTTTTCTTAGGAACTTCTTTTGCAGGCTCGGTAACATCACCTAATCCTGAAGTTTCAGCGAACATTACGTTGGCTTTGGTCATCTCAACAGCGTCGGTAGGAACAATGATTTTAGACGCAGTGCCGTTAGACATCTGCACCAATGCCTCATACTTTTTAAGTTCCAGAACAGCCGAATCAACACCCGCGTCTTTCAATGCGGCAAGACCGTCAGCCTCAGCCTTTTTGGCAAGGAAAATTGCCTTTGCTTCACCTTCGGCACGGGCAATTCTAGCGTCACGCTCACCCTCTGCGGCAAGAATCATTGCCTGCTTGTCACCCTCGGCACGAGTAATAACAGCCGCCTTATGACCCTCTGCTTCTAACAAGGTTTCGCGGCGGTCACGTTCTGCTTTCATCTGCTTTTCCATAGCATTCTGAATTTCAGACGGCGGAATAATATTCTTTAACTCAACGCGGTTAACCTTGATACCCCATTGGTCAGTAGCACTATCCAAAATCTCGGTCATTTTACCATTGATTGTATCACGCGAGGTCAAAGTATCGTCCAACTCCAACTCACCGACAATGTTTCTCAAAGTGGTAGCGGTAAGGTTGGACAAAGCACTAATCGGATTAACTGCACCGTAGGTAAAAAGTTTAGAATCGAACACCTTAAAATACACAACGGTATCAATCTGCATAGTTACGTTATCCTTAGTGATAACAGGTTGCGGAGGTGAATCCAAAACCTGCTCTTTTAAGGTTACGCGTTTTGAAACGCGGTCGATAACAGGAATAAGGATATGCAACCCTGCACCCCAAGTGGCGTGGTATTTACCCAAACGCTCAATAACAAACTCGGTAGCCTGCGGAACAACGCGCAAACAGCCAAGCAAAATTAAACCCAATATGGCAGCAAAAATCAAACCCGGCATAAAAAATCATCCTTTTTAAAAATTTAGGCTTTCACCTTAATATTATTTTACCACACCTTAAAAATTATGTCAATTAAAACTCCTTTACGTATCAATAAATTGTTTTATTGATTTATGGATAAATATATGCTAAAATAACTGTGTATATATGTATTGTGGCGTAATTATTTTTATAGAAACGAGGCAAAAAATGAAACAATCTTATTCTGAAATCACCCCTTATATCGAAAATTTAGCAAAAATATCATGCGAAAACAACGGTATTAAACCGGAAATGTATACCGAGCATCACGTTTTCCGCGGTCTTAGAGACCTTAACGGTAACGGTGTTGTTACGGGATTGACCGAAATTTCCAGTGTTATTGCAAAGAAAAAGGACGAAAACGGAAACTCTATTCCCTGCCACGGCGAACTGCGTTACCGCGGAATCAACGTGCGTGACATTATCGCGGGGTTAAAGCGCGACAACCGTTTTGGCTTTGAGGAGGCTATATATTTATTACTGTTTGGCAGACTGCCCAACGAAAAAGAACTGTTAGAGTTTTCGGCACAACTTTCAAGTTACCGTACGTTGCCACCCTCATTTGTCAGAGATATGATTTTAAAAGCACCGGGCAAAGATATGATGAACATTCTTTCCCGTTGTGTGTTGGCTTTGTACTCTTATGACGAAAACCCCGACGACATTTCGGTCGCCAACGTTTTGCGTCAGTGTATGCAGTTGATTGCCGTTTTCCCGATGTTGTCGGTTTACAGTTATCAGTCATACCTGCATTATCATCAAAACCAAAGTCTTTTTATACATCAGCCCAACCCGAAACATTCAACGGCTGAAAATCTTTTGAGTTTACTTCGCGAGGACGGTCAGTTTTCTGACCTTGAGGCAAAAATACTCGACCTTGCGATGATACTTCACGCTGAACACGGTGGCGGTAATAACTCGACCTTTACAACCCACGTTGTGACCTCGTCGGGCACCGATACATATTCGGCAATCGCGGCGGCTTTGGGCTCGCTTAAAGGTCCCCGTCACGGCGGTGCAAACATAAAGGTTGTCCGAATGTTTGACGATATGAAGGCAAACATTAACACTAAAGACACAGGTGAAATCAAGGATTATCTTGCACGCCTGCTCGACAAAAAGGCTTTTGATAACGCCGGTCTTATCTACGGTATGGGACACGCGATTTACTCGCTTTCCGACCCGAGAGCCGACATTTTAAAAGAATGTGCCGAAAGTCTTGCAATCGAAAAGGGGCAGGAAGAAGAATTTCATCTTTACGAAACCGTTGCTTCTTTAGCACCCGAAATCATTGCAGACCGAAGAAAAATGTATAAAGGCGTCAGCCCGAATGTTGATTTTTATTCAGGGTTAATTTACCGTATGTTAGGATTACCGCCCGAACTGTTTACACCGATTTTCGCAGTGTCGAGAATTGCCGGCTGGAGTGCTCACCGTATTGAAGAAATACAAAATGCAGGTAAAATCATCCGTCCTGCATACATCAATGTAAAAAAGTCGGCAGAATATACCGCTTTAAAGAAAAGATAATTACTTTTAAAACCGAATAACGTTTAAAAAGAGGGATTTATAATGAAAATTGTTGTTGTGGGATGCGGAAAAATCGGTTCTACAATTATAGCAAGTTTGGTCAACGAAGGTCATGACGTTGTGGCTATTGATTCTGACGCGAAAAATGTAAAAAACATAACCAACGTTTATGACGTTATGGGACTTTGCGGAAACGGTGCGGACAATGACACCTTGCTGGAAGCCGACGTTCAAAACGCCGAACTTTTCGTCGCCGTAACAGGCTCGGACGAACTTAATATGTTAAGTTGTTTCTTTGCAAGAAAACTCGGCGCAAAGAACACTATTGCACGCATAAGAAACCACGAATATAACGATAAAAGTTTGGCATTTTTAAAACAGAATCTTGAACTCTCAATGTCCATAAACCCTGAACTTTTGACAGCAAAAGAACTTTTCAATATTTTGAAATTCCCCTCTGCCGTTAAAATTGACACGTTTTCAAGAGGCAATCTTGAAATGATTGAATTCCGCCTGAAGCCCGACTCAAGTTTAGACGGAATGACCTTGATACAAATGCGCGAAAAACACAAAGCCAAAGTACTTGTGTGCTACGTTCAGCGAGAGGATAATATCTTCATCCCCGACGGTAATTTTGCTTTAAAAAGCGGTGATAAAATCGGCATTACTGCCTCTCAAAGCGAACTTGAAAAACTGTTCCGTAGTTTAGGCTCTTTTAAAAAGAGTGCTAAAAACGTTATGATTATGGGTGGTAGCCGTACTGCTTTGTACCTTGCAGAAATGCTTACCGAAATCGGCAGTTCTGTTAAAATTATCGAAAAAAATGCCGATGTGTGTGAGCAATTAAGTGAGGCATTACCCAAAGCTGTAATTATTCAAGGTGACGGCACCGAGCAGGAACTTTTGCTTGAAGAAGGCGTTAAATCGCTTGACGCTTTCGTTTCTTTAACAGGTATTGACGAAGAAAATATCCTTATTTCTATTTTCGCATCTTCTAAAAACGTTCCTAACGTTATTTCCAAGGTTAACCGCGATGAACTTATCCCGTTAGCCGAAAATTTAGGGTTAGACTGTATCGTTTCGCCAAATAAATTGATTGCCGACGTAGCGGTGAGTTACGCCAGAGCATTGCAAAACTCCTTGGGAAGCAGTATCGAAACCCTTTACCAATTAGCAGACGGCAAAGCGGAAGCCGTTGAATTTAACGTAAAATCCGACTCAAAAGTTGTAAACATTCCCCTGAAGAATTTACAGACCAAACAGGGTATTTTGATTGCTGGTATTATACGAGGTCACAAACCCATCATTCCTGCCGGTAATGATGTTATTATGGCGGGTGATAACGTGATTGTTATTGCCGCTGAACACCGCTTAGAAGACCTTGACGATATTTTAAGGTGATTTAGATGAATAAAAGAATTGTTTTTTATTCGGTCGGTCGAATATTACAATGCGAAGGCATTTTAATGCTTTTGCCGACACTCGTTAGCCTTATATACCGCGAAAGCGGTTGGATTTGGTTGATTTTAGCCGCAGTTTTTGCGTTCGGACTAGGTACTGTGGCACGTGTATCTTTCAAAAAATGTGACCGCCATGTTTTTGCAAGAGAAGGCTTTGCCGTTGTTGCGCTTTCTTGGATTCTTATGTCAGCAATCGGCGCTTTGCCGTTCTTTTTAAGCGGTGAAATCCCGAATTACATTTCGGCATTTTTTGAAACGGTCAGCGGTTTTACCACAACGGGCGCTTCGATTATCCCCGACGTTACGGCTTTAAGCCGCGGCAACCTTTTTTGGCGTAGTTTTACCCACTGGGTTGGCGGTATGGGTATACTTGTGTTCATTATGGCGGTATTCCCGTCTGAATCGGGACGTGATGTTCATATTATGAACGCCGAAGTTCCGGGTCCTATTTCGGGTAAACTAATGCCCCGACTTCGCGATACCGCTAAAACTTTATATCTCATTTACCTCGGCTTAACCATTTTAGAAATTGTTTTATTACTTTTCGGCGATATGAACCTTTATGAAAGTTTGGTTCATTCGTTCGGTACTGCAGGTACGGGCGGTTTCGGTATAAAATCTGACTCAATAGCATCGTACAGCACCTACTCGCAATGGGTTATCACCGCATTTATGTTTGTTTTCGGTATTAACTTCAATCTCTTTTACCTGATTTTAATCGGCAGAGCAACAGTAGCATTGAAATCAAAAGAGTTGTGGTGCTATATATCCATTGTTGCAGTCAGTGTTATCGCCATTGCGGTAAATATTTTCTCGATTTACGGCAATTTTGCCGACACAATAAGACATTCCGCGTTTCAGGTTGCAGCCATTATCTCGACCACGGGATATTCGACCGTTGATTTTAACCAATGGCCCGAACTTTCCAAAACGATTATCATTATATTAATGTTTATCGGCGGTTGCGCAGGCTCTACCGCAGGTGGCCTTAAAGTTTCACGCATTATGCTGATGTTTAAAACCGTCAAGCGCGATTTAAGAAGACTTATACATCCGCGTTCTATCAACACGGTAAGGCTTGAAGGCAAAGCGGTTGATAATGACACCATTTCAAGCGTCGGCGGATATATCATTATTTATATGATTATCTTTTTTGTAACACTTCTTGTTTTATCATTTAGCCAATACAACTTTTTAGAAAACTTCACAACCACCGCAACCTGTATCAACAACATAGGTCCCGGTTTGGGCGCAGTTGGACCGGCATCGAATTTCAGCGGTTATTCCGGTTTCCACCAACTTGTTTTATCATTTACAATGCTTTTGGGCAGACTTGAAATTTTCCCGATTTTACTCGCATTCGCACCTTCGACTTGGCGAAAGAAATAAACCATACAAAGAGAATTTTTATGAAAAATTTTGACAAATTTGGTGTAATGATAGATTGCTCGCGTAATGCCGTACCAAACTTGGCAACCTTAAAAAAATTTATCGGAATTCTTGCAAAAATGGGGTATAACTGCGCAATGCTTTATACCGAAGACACCTACGAGGTTGAAGGTCAGCCGTTTTTCGGTTACAAACGCGGTAAATATACAATTGAAGAATTACGCGAGTTAGATGATTATGCAGATTCGCTCGGCGTTGAAATGATTCCTTGTATTCAGACTTTGGCGCACTTAAACGCCCCTGTTCGCTGGAACGTTTACCGACAGATTCGCGACTGCAACGATATTTTACTTGCGGGTGATGAGCGCACTTATAATTTGATTGACGCGATGTTTCAGAGTCTTGCAAAATCGTTCCGTTCCCGCAAAATCCATATCGGTATGGACGAGGCGGACATGGTCGGTCTTGGCAGATATTTAAAGAACAATGGTTATCAAAATCGCCACGAGATTATTCTTACACACCTAAACCGCGTTTGCGAAATTGCCCGCAAACACGGATTCCAGCCTATGATGTGGAATGATATGTTCTTCCGACTTGACCTTAACGGCGCTTATTATATCCCCAAAGATAAAATTGGTACCTACCAAGTTTCAAAAGAAGTTTGCGATAAAGTTCCGAGTGACCTTATCGGTGTTTATTGGGATTATTACAGTACCGACTCCGAAGTATACGACGCGATGATGAAATGCTCTGACGAGCTTACTCCCGACCGCGTATGGTTTGCAGGCGGTGCTTGGACCTGGGGCGGTTTCACTCCCCACAACCGTTACAGTTTCCTTCGCAACCAAGAATCAATCCCCGCTTGCATCAGAAACGGCATAAAAAATGCGTTCTTAACAATGTGGGGTGATGACGGTGGAGAAGTTTCATTCTTTGCGGTTTTACCTGCTCTTATGCACGCTGCCGCATTGGCAGAAGGTCTTACCGAAGAAGAAATGAAAGCAAAATTCTTCGAAATCGTCGGAGTTGATTATAACGATATGCTCTCCCTCGAACTCACCGACCATGTTTACGGTCCCGACCAGTCTTCAGGTTGTTCCAACTATTCAAAAAACCGTCTTTTCAATGACCCGTTCCTTGGCATTGAGGACAAAAATACACGAGAGTCCGTAAACCCCGAGCATTTTGTAAACTATGCAAAAACACTCCACGAAAATGCCGAAAAATATCCTGAATTTGGTTACCTTTTCAAAACTCAGGCAACTCTTTGCGATATTATGGCAGAAAAGTTCAACCTTGGCATCAAAACACGCGAGCTTTACGAAAAAGGCGACAAGGAAGGTTTACGTGCTTTAGCCAACGGCGAATATACAAGATTTGAGAAAAACTGGGAAGCGTTTTACATTGCGTTCCGTAATCAGTGGGAAACCGTTAACAAAACCTCCTATGGTAGTTCTTTAATTCTACCATAGGAGGTGCTTTTTTACTATTGTCCGTTTTTACTGGACTTGTTAACAACCGTTTTTATCACGTCGGCCGTAGTCATATACACGGTAGGTTAAATTACTGTTTTGCTGAATTTCACATATTAAGCATCCTGCGCCTATTGCGTGAATTGTGCCGGCGGGAATAAAATAACACTCGCCGGATTTTACGGAGTAAAATTCCAACAAATCGGTCAATGTGTTTTCCTTGATGGCGCGCTCGTATTCCTCAGCCGTAACATCGCGGTTAAATCCAAGATAAATGCCCGCACCCTCATCAGCTTCTACTATGTACCACATTTCAGTTTTACCAAAACTGTTTTCGTGAGTTAGCGCATACTCATCAGACGGATGCACCTGAACCGAAAGGTTGCTTTTAGCGTCAATAAATTTGATAAGCACGGAAAAAAACGGAAAGTTTTGTATATTATTTCCCATTTCAAAATCGGTTACTGTTTCCTCCAACGTTTTTCCATCTAAAAGAAGAGTTTTGCCGTCGGTATGAAAAGAAAGTTCCCAACTTTCTGCACAAGGGTCACAAACAGTACATTTTCCATATTTTTCTTTTAGTTTATTTCCGCCCCAAAGATAATCTTTACAAGTCGGAATGAGTTTTTCAATTTTCATAAGTATCACCCTTTATAATGATTGTAGGATGTCGAAACGCTGAAAGCGTTTCGATAAGCCACTTTAAGTGGCTTTTGCAAAATCAAATTGTATAATTTAATTTTGCACGACAATCATTACAATGGGTATGGACAAATTTTCAAAGAAAATTTGTTGCAAAATCAAAGATTTTGCGTCGAAACATAAGATGTTTCGACTAACCATAACCATTATAATGTACTGTACGCAACTTTTATCATATCACTTTTTGCGGTTTTTTCAAGGTTTTTATGAATTTCCATAAAAACAAACCGACTCCTTAAAAAGAAGTCGGTTTACTACTTCAAATTAAATTAACGGATAATACGGTTCAAAACCTTGGTTACTACTGTTATAACGGTCATACGACGAGGTTGAGCCTGAACTCGAACCGTTTGAGCTTGCACCACCTGAACTCGTAGCAGAAGATGATGTATCGGACGAAGTGGTAGATGTTACACCGCTACTGCTCGTACCACTATTTCCTGCATCATTTTCAATGCTTGTATTACCCCAAGCATCTTCAATCTCCGCAGAAGTTACTTCTTTTGAAGGCGTACCTGTACCGTTCACCTTACTGCTTGCATTCGGCAAATTCGGAAAACTGTCCGTCCCTATCATATTTCCTTGTCTTCTACCGCAAGCGGCGAAAACCGTAAGTATAAACATCAAAATAACAAGAACTGCTAATATTTTCTTCATTTATTCTTACCTCTCTGCTTCGTATACACCATCTAATATATCATACTCAACCGATTATGTCAAACATATTTGCATTAAAGGAAAATTATTATAATAAAGACAAAAAATGGCTTGAAAAAGGCTTTATACAATGTTATAAATATATTGTATTGATATATTACCTATTTAGAACAATTAGGTAGTAAAAATATAAAGAATACTCTTACAAGAGGTGTTAATTATGCGTACAAAAGATTTATTTAACGCTAATTGGCGTTTTCACGAGGGTGAAATCAAAATCGACGAACCGCCTACCCCGAAAGGCCCGCAGTATCGTCGCGCCAAAGCAGAAGTAGCTCAATGGGGTCCTGCTAACAGATATTATTATGACAATAACAACTGGAACCCTGCCGGCACAGTTGTCTGTACCGAACAATGGAAAACGGTTTCGTTACCTCACGACTACGTTGTAAATCAGGTACCAACCCCTGACGGTAACGAAGGTTTGGGTTATATGATTACCAAGAATTCTTGGTACAGAAAAGCATTTAAACTTTCCGAAGAAGACAAGGGTAAGCGTATTACACTTTATTTTGAGGGTGTTACCAACTGTTGCACCGTTTGGGTTAACAGTTGCCTTGTAAAACGCAATTTCTGCGGATACGTTCCGTTTGAAGTTGATATTACCGACTACGCTGTATTCGGCGACCAGGAAACCAACGTAATTGCCATTTATATCGACGCCTCAGTACACGAGGGTTGGTGGTATGACGGCGGCGGTATCTACCGTAACGTCTGGCTCATAAAATCCGATATGGTATCGGTTGACACCTGGGGTGTATACGTTGCGCCTAAAAAGATTTCGGACACGGAATGGGAAGTCCCCATTGAAACTACCGTCCGTAATGACGACAACCAAAACCGCCATGTTGTAGTAAAGAACGAAGTTTTGGACGCTGACGGCAACGTTGTGGCCGAAGTATCTTCCAACCTCAATGTTCCTTTAAAAGATAAAAAGGTACTTAACCAAAAGGTTATGGTTAACAATCCGAAGCTTTGGGATTGCGAAAACCCCAATCTTTACTATTGCAAGACCTCTATTATCCGCGGTAAAAACACAATCGACGAAGTTACCAACCACTTTGGTTTCAGAACTATCCGTTTTGACCCCGACCACGGTTTCTTCCTTAATGATAAGCACGTTATCATTAAAGGTCTTTGCTGTCACGAGGATTACGGTTTGCAAGGTAAAGCCGCTTTTGACAGAATTAAACGTTACCGCGTAAAAATGTTTAAAGAAATGGGCGCTAACGGTTACCGTACCTCACACTACTCTCAAAGTGACCAGACTATGGACGAACTTGACCGTCAGGGCTTTCTTGTAATGGACGAAACCCGTTGGTTCGGTACTAATGACGAGTATATTGACCAACTCGTCACCTTGGTTAAAAAAGACAGAAATCGTCCGTCAGTTATTATGTGGTCACTCTTTAACGAGGAAGCTTTGTCGTTAACCGAAAGAGGTAAGCGTTTTGTTGAACGTAATTCCGCAATCGTTCGCCGTCTTGACCCCACTCGCCCCGTTACCAGTGCGAGTGATGCTAACCCTGAAAAAGTAAAATGTTTCGGTTCACAGGATATTATCGGTGTTAACTACAACCTTGATGGTTATGATGCTTTGCACAAAAAGTTCCCCGATAAGATGATTTTCTCTTCTGAAAACTGTGCCACCGGAAGTACAAGAGGTTGGTATTATGACACTAACACCAAAAAGCAATACTTCAGTGCCTACGACGCTGATGCAAACACTTGGTTCCGCGGTCGTGAGCACACCTGGAAGTACCTTATGGAGCGCGAATGGGTAGCAGGCGGATATCAATGGGCTGCTATTGAGCACCGCGGTGAATGTTGCTGGCCTCGTCTTTGCTCAATATCGGGCGCAATTGACCTGTTCTTACAGAAGAAAGATGCATTCTATCAGAACCAGTCTTTCTGGAGTGACAAGCCGATGGTTCACATTATTCCGCATTGGAACCTTGCAGGTCGCGAGGGCGAAGAAATCAAGGTTTGGACATATACCAACTGCGAGCAGGTTGAGTTATTTGTAAATGGCAAGAGTCTCGGCAAGCAGGATATTGAAAAATACGGCCACGGCGCTTGGAAAGTTGTTTATACCCCGGGCGAAGTAGTAGCCAAAGCTTACATCGGCGGTAAAGAAGTAGCCTCTGACCGCGTTGCAACAACCGGCAAACCCGTAGCGTTGGAACTCGAAATGCAGACCGAAGCCTTGTTTGCTAACCCGTATGACGCCGCAATCATCAACTGCTACTGTGTTGACGCTGACGGCAACCGCGTACCCGACGCCACAGCTACAGTTACCTTCGACTGTTCTGATATTGGTGAAATTTTAGCAACAGGTTCCGATTACTGCGACCATACCCCTGTTTCTGAAACAACACGTAAAATGCGCGCAGGTGTTATTGCCGCATTGGTAAAATCAAACGGTAAGGAAGGCGTTTTGAAGGTTTATGCTCATGCTGACGGCTTAAAACCCGCAAGACTTGAAATCAACGTCACCCAGCCTAACGATTTAACAAGATAATATAAATTAATCCGTCCGCCACAGTGAAAAACACTGTGGCGGATGTAAAAAGGTGTTTATTTGTGTGTATGGATAAATTTGACGAAAATCTTATTAAAATAACCGAATATGAGGTTGTTGATAAACTCCCCGACCCTTTTATTTTTAATGACGGAACACGTGTTAAAAACGTAGCGGATTGGGAAAGACGCAGAAAAGAAATTTATGATACCGCCGTAACATTACAGTATGGTATTCAACCGCCTAAACCTGAAGTTTTCGAGGTTGAACCTCTTAAAGAGTGTAACCCCGGTGACCACGGTGGTTACCGTATTACTGCAGGTACAAAAGAAAAACAGGTAACCTTTACTATGACGGTTATACGTCCTAAGGCCGAGGGTAAACTCCCTGCCGTTGTTTGCGGTGACCTTTGTTGGAGATATGCTTTCGACAAGGAATATCTTTCCGCATTTAGCGACAACAACGTAGTTTTCGTAACCTTCAACCGAACCGAACTCGCACACGACATTCGCGGTGAGGGCCGCGGTAAAGGACAGTTGTATCAAGTGTATCCCGACCTTGATTTTGGCGCTATTTCCGCTTGGGCTTGGGGATTTTCAAGATGTGTTGACGCTCTTGAAACACTCGACTTTATTGATATGTCCTGCATCGCATTCACAGGACATTCGAGAGGCGCAAAAACCGCTGCTTTGGCAGGTGTTCTTGATGAGCGCGCAGTCATTGTCAACCCCAACGAAACCAACCAAGGCGCATTTTCTTGTTATAGATGTCACTGCAAGGCTATTATGGAAAACGGAAAAGAATTCCGTAGCGAGCGTTTGAGCGACCTTATCAAAAACTATGGTTTCTGGATGGGACCGAAACTCGCTGAATATGTTGACCGCGAGCAAGATTTACCGTTTGACGCTCATTACTTAAAAGCAATGGTGGCTCCAAGAGTTTTATTAATTGGTGATGCCGCAAGCGACATTTGGACCAACCCTATCGGCACTTGGCAGACAAGTATGGCGGCAACCGAAGTGTATAAGTTGTACGGCAAACCCGAAAATTTACTTTGGTACTGGCGTAGAGGTTATCACTCTCATCTCCCTTATGATGTCAAAAAACTTGTCAACGTTATAAAACACGTTCGCGGTGAAGCAGAACTTGACGAAAACTTCTACAAAACACCGTTTAAAACCCCCGAATTGATTTTCGATTGGCGTTGCCCTGAAAAATAATCGCATAAAAACAACTAAAGACAACCGTAGACAAGCGGTTGTCTTTTTTGTCGGCTTTTCCTTGACTATCTATTCTCTTGGTATTATAATAATGTTAACAACGATTTAAAAGGACGGTGGAAACGTGTCGGATAAAAAGCATTTTTCGAAAGAAGTAGCACCTCGGTGCGCTTATTGTCTGAAAGGACAGGCTATTTCGGGCGGAGAAGAGATTTTTTGCATTAAAAAAGGCATTACAGCACCGTCCGGCAGTTGCAAAAGCTTTAAATATGACCCGTTAAAGCGAGTTCCCGTTACAAAGGATATAGGAAGAGGCTATAAACCGTCCGATTTTGAGATTTAATTTTAAAAATTTCTATTGACAAAAAGGCACTCCGCGGATATAATAGTCGGTGTGCCAAAGATATGGTGGGTATAGCTCAGTTGGTTAGAGCGCCAGATTGTGGCTCTGGAGGCCGTCGGTTCGACTCCGATTACCCACCCCACTTTAAATAAACTCCAAGTCCTGAGATTTGGGGTTTTTTCACTCAAAAGCCACAAAACTTAAATATTGGGGTGTCGTCAAGCGGTAAGACACAGCACTTTGACTGCTGCATTCGTAGGTTCGAATCCTGCCACCCCAGCCAGAAAAAAGCACTTGCTTCGGCAAGTGCTTTTTTCAGTGAAATTCGTTCCTGCGGAACGAGTGAAATACGCTGACGCATGTGAAATTGCCTACGGCAGTGAAATGCGCTTCGCGCGTGAGGAGAACGAATTTCATTTCACATTTTGCGAAGCAAAGTATTTCACAATTTCCGCAAGGAAATTATTTCACATTCGGCGTAAGCC
>JAZRSW010000019.1:0-14546 GCA_045651745.1 Acutalibacteraceae bacterium | reverse complement strand
CTAACCAACTGAGCCACTGGGCCTTAATTATCAAATTTTCAAATGTCCCAAAAGGGAGTGGACCCTCAGGGACTCGAACCCGGGACCTACCGGTTATGAGCCGGTTGCTCTAACCAACTGAGCTAAAGGCCCACATCTTTGAGTGCCTAACTATTATAACATAATCTTACAGTTTGTCAATAACTAATTTTATCATTTAAAGTATTTTTTCGCAATATAATAATTCTGTTGAAATTTTAGAAAATTCCTGCACTTTTTAGTAGAAATGATGCTAAAAATACGGTAAACGCTGAAACTAAGGTTGACCAAATAACTAACTGTCCCGCAAGGTCACTGTCACTTCCCATTTCCTGCGCCATTGGTACGCTTGAAACTGCCACAGGCGTTGCAAATGCCGCTACAAACGCCGCAAAATGAGCACCTGAGAAAATACCTCTGAAGAACATAAACGCTGTTCCCAAACCAATTATAGGTACAATAACCGTTCTCAAAACTGTGCCGAATACAATTTCTCTTTTGAGTTCTTTAATTGATGAAAATTCAAACTGAATACCTAAAATTAGTAATGCTAACGGAGTTGCCATTTGCTTTAAATACCCTAAAATTTTCATTAATGGTGTAATATCAGCAAGACGGAAAGCAATATCAAACTCTACAAAAACAGCGCGAACAACCAGAGCCAAAACACCAAGAAAAATACTTTGATTAAGCGGGTTTTTAATAATACCAAGCAATACAGATTTGAAATTAGGCTTTAAATTATTTTTACTGAAAATTGAAAGCTCGATTACCGCCAAAATATTATATGTAGGTACAATTATAGCCGACAAAAGTGTTGCAACGGCTACACCCGAAGCACCAAACAGTGATTCCGCCAACGGTATTCCAATTAAAGCGTAGTTTGAACGGAATGCAGCCTGAATTAGCGCTCCCCTACGTTCAGGTTTTTTGGTAAATGCCATTACAACAGGAATTGCAACTAAGAAAATACCGACAGTAACCAATAATGTATACAAAATATAACCGAGTTTAATTCCGCACGCATTTTCAATATTGTAAACGTTTAAAAACAACATAGCAGGCAGAGTTACTCTGAAAGACAACTTATTTAAAGGTTTAGCAAGCTCATAGCTTACAATACCAACACGTTTTAATATATATCCTAACGTAGCAACGCCAATCAACGGCACGACTGCCGATAGCGCAAATATTAAAGAGTTCACAAATTACACCTCAAAAATTCAATATATACCTCTAATTTTTAACAATTTTTATCGATATCTTCTTTTTTGGTATTTGTTAAAATAAAAATTCCGATATAAAAAAGTATACACGAAATCATTTTTATAAACAAAGTTAAGTTAAAGTAATCAAATAAAACAGAATCAATCCCATAACTATTATTAAGTAGTTGTAAAAAAATATAGTTTTCAATATTATTTATAACTTCAATTATAATTGATACAAAAGTTATTAAAGCACAGCCCAGCGCCCCGTATTTCAGGAACTTAAGATATTTAAAATTGAATAACGTTCCAATAAACGTAAAAATTTTAGCAATAAACATTATGCAAGAACACAATACACCAATTGCATATTGAGGTGCTGAAACTATCAAATCAAAATTATAAATTACAGGATAAAGAGCGAAAAACTGGCTAATAAGTGTCACTAAAAAAGCAATAGGAAGTAACCATTTTTTACATTTATATTCCTTATTTGCGGAAAACAAAAATATAAGTACAAAAACCGGAGTAATTAACGGCAATATTTCACCAATCAAAATTGAATTTATCACAAATCTGACATTTATGAAATAATCAAAATCAATGTGACTATCCAATAAAAGCATTATAAGATAAAACGCAGTAAAACAAATTGCAATAATGTTTTTTCTTTTATTATTAAGAATGTTATTCATATCGTTCCTCCGCTACAACAAAAAGTATGCTACTAAAATAATAGCATACTTTTTTAAGAATTACCATATTAAATTATTCATTCTTATCAACGACAGGTTCACCAAAAACAAAACGGTAGAAGTTCTCGTCAATAAGGCTTAATGAAGCGGCATATCTATTTTTGGTAGTTGTAATACAATAATTCAAATAATTGACTTTATCGGTTTCAGTCATAGTTTCAGAAGCCGGTAACCATTCTACTTTTCCGTTTTTGGAGTTGTATTTAACCTTATCGGTAATAAAACTATTATTATAAAGCGTTGCAATGTGAGTATTATTTGCAAAAATGTCAGTACCCATCAAAAGTCTTGAATCATATTCCATTCCGAAAAGATTGTAAACAGTCGGTAAAATATCGACGTTGCAACACGGCGTATCGACCTGAACAGTTTCTATACCACTGCAGTACATAATACAAGTCGAAGAATACTTTTCAAAATTCGTGTCAACTTTATGACCTGCAAGTGAGTTGTAATGATATTCTGAAAGATAATACGGATAGTGGTCGCCGGCAATTACAATCATCGTTTTATCAAGCTTGCCTGCAGCCTCTAACTTTTCCAAAAGCAAAGTCATAGCCTTTTCCAACTCGTAGTTAGCGGCAAGATAATATTTGGCGGTTTCGGTTAGTTTCCTATCCCCCAACAGTTCCTTAACTGTTTCCAAATTACGCACGGCAATCGGGTTTGCCTCGGAATACGGTCCGTGACCTGAAAAAGTCATATAATACGCGTGGAATTGCTCATCATTGATATAATCATCAATGGACTGTTGCATCATCTCATAGTCGGACGAAGGCCAAGAAGTCGTAAATTTCATACGATTGTTGCCGTCCATAAATCTTAACGAACCAAATCCTAAATTAGCGTGTGTTTTGTTTCTTTGATAATAATAGCCTCTGAAATTATGGTAAGCATACGTTTTAGCGCCAACATTGTTAAACATATTAGCAGATGAAAACGGCATAAAATTATTTTTCGACTGAACAAAGCTACCAGCGGTAGAGTTGGCATCTGCATCACGCGAAACGTCAGGCCAAAGTCCAGTCATAAAGCTAAACTCACCGTTTGTAGTGGTGTTTTTAAAGGCGTTATAATAATTATTTAATACAATACCGCCGTTACTCATTTTGTAAAGTGTAGGAGTAACGTTAGGGTCGATAGCGTATTTTGAAAATCCTTCGGCACAAATATAAATAAGATTATAACCTTTTAGAGTGCCTGTGTAAGCGTTTTTGTTAGTTCCGCTTAATGAAGCAAAATAATCGCAAAGTTCTTGTTTACCCTTATCATCAGTCTGCTGTTTAAGGACATTAAAATCAATACTGTCAATAATATTAGGCGAGGTGTCAATTGAAGGCTCGGTATTGACAGGAATATCAAGTGATGGGTCAGTTAATGGTTCAGAAAAACCATCATCCTCAACAATTTGAGAACCAAAAAATTTATGTCCAACCTCAACAATAGAATTTGTCAAAACGCCAATTCTGATTGAAGCAGTATCAGTATTAATATAAGAAGAAGAATAAGCATAAAAAGGTGAAAATTCACCGTTACCGAAAGGTAAAAGCAAAAGAATCGCAAGTACCCAAAGATAGAAAACCTGTACGTATGACAATAAATGAGTTTTTAAATTAAAACCCTTATATGATTTTTCGGGAGCAAAGACGGCATAAGCAATCGACAAAGCGACGGGTAAAAAACAGAGCAAAATCCAACCAACAGAGTCTTTAAGTGTGTCTTTTAAAGACCAACCAAAGTCACCGATGGCGTCAGCACCCATACCAATCATTGAAATTGAGAAGAAAGAGCCGAAAATTCTAAAATACACAAGTTGAACAACATAGTAAGCAAATGGAATAACCATTATAATTGGATTTAAAAAGCGATTCCATTTCTGTTTAAACCAACCGCCTAAACCTGCTAAAAGCATTGCCTCGGCAGGCAAGAACAATAAGAAATAAAGTGAAAAATCTTCAAAACCTATCTGTGCGCGCAACAAAATTTCCCAATAGATTAATGGTATTAGGTAAAATAGCGCATTTTTAACTGTAACTAAAAGCTGACTTTTGAAATCCTCATCAGGAATAAAGCGCTTTAAAAACGCGGTGAATGAGCCTTTCATAAAACACCTCTAAAAACAATTTCCGCTTATTATAACACAATATGTGATAAAAATCAATAAAATTCGACAATTATTAATCGAATTAATTTCTCAACTCTTTAACAATAATTGTAATCCTGCTCAATTTTTTAACAAACTTCTTGTTAAAATATTGACAAATCACCATAATTGTAGGATAATATCAATATCTATTTTTAGGAGATGTTTATTTTGGGACTTACACTTGCACAAAAAATCATTAAGGCTCACTTGGTTGACGGTGAAATGACTGTCGGTACTGATGTCGGTTTGAAAATCGACCAGACCTTAACGCAGGATGCCACGGGAACAATGGCCTATTTGGAGTTTGAGGCTATGGGTGTTGACCGCGTTAAAACTGAACGCTCGGTTGCCTACATAGACCACAACACATTACAAACCGGTTTTGAAAACGCTGATGACCATCGTTTTATTCAGTCTATTGCTAAAAAGCACGGTATTTACTATTCAAGACCCGGTAACGGTATTTGCCACCAGGTCCATCTTGAGCGTTTTGGCAAACCGGGTAAAACCTTAATCGGTTCTGACTCACATACGCCTACCGGTGGCGGTATTGGTATGCTTGCAATCGGTGCCGGTGGTATGGACGTTGCCGTTGCTATGGGCGGCGGTGCTTACTACATTCCGATGCCAAAAATGATTAGAGTTAACCTTACAGGCAAACTCTCACCCTTTGTTTCTGCAAAGGACGTTATTCTTGAAGTTTTAAGAATTCTCACCGTTAAAGGTGGCGTAGGTTACATAGTTGAGTACGCCGGCGAAGGTGTTAAAACACTTTCAGTACCCGAACGTGCAACCATTACAAATATGGGTGCAGAGTTGGGTGCTACCACCTCCATCTTCCCTTCTGATGAAATTACCAAGGCTTTCTTGAAAGCTCAAAACCGTGAAGAAGATTATGTTGAATTGTCGTCAGACGCTGATGCAGTATATGATAAGGAGATTGACATTAATCTTTCCGAACTCGCACCTATGGCTGCTATGCCTCATATGCCGGATAACGTTAAGTCAATTACCGAAATAGGCAAAATGAAGGTTGACCAGGTACTTATCGGTAGTTGTACCAATTCTTCACTATACGATATGTTAAAGGTTGCCGCTATTTTGGACGGTAAAACCGTTGACCCGACTGTTTCTGTCGGTATCGCTCCAGGCTCAAAGCAGGTATTCAATATGCTCGCTGATTGCGGTGCTTTATCTAAATTAATTGCCGCCGGTGCAAGAATTTTAGAATGTGCTTGCGGTCCTTGTATCGGTATGGGTCAGTCACCCAACTCAAAAGGTATTTCATTACGTACCTTTAACCGTAACTTTGAAGGCCGTTCGGGTACTGCTGATGCAGGTGTATACCTCGTCAGCCCTGAAACTGCCGCCGCAGCAGCCTTAACCGGTTATTTAACCGACCCGAGAACATTAGATACCGATTTAAGCGGTATTACTTTACCTGAAAAATTCCTTATTAATGATAATATGGTTGATGCACCAGCATCGGTTGAGGAAGCTAAAGACGTTGAAATCCTCCGCGGACCCAACATTAAGCCTTTCCCGAAGACCGAGCCGTTGTGGGAAACAATTGAGGCTAACGCAGTATTAAAGGTTGGTGACAACATTACAACCGACCACATTATGCCTGCAGGTGCTAAAATTCTCCCCTACCGTTCCAATATTCCGTATCTTGCTAACTTCTGTTTCACTCGCTGTGACGAGCAGTTCCCTGAAAACTGCAAGAAATACGGCAAGGGCATTATCATTGGCGGTGAAAACTACGGTCAAGGCTCTTCTCGTGAACATGCTGCACTTGTTCCTTTGTATTTAGGAATTAAGGCTGTTGTTACTAAATCGTTTGCACGTATTCACGCCGCAAACCTTATCAACGCAGGTATCTTACCGTTAACATTTAAAAATGCTGACGATTACGACAAGATTTCACAGTTTGACGAGTTAGAGTTACCCGATATCAGAAAAGCAATTAAAGACGGTGCTGAATCGGTAGTTCTTAAAAATAAAACAACAGGTGAAACATTTGAGGTTGTTCCTATGCTTTCTGGCCGTTCAAGAGATATCATCTTGGCAGGCGGTTTGTTAGGCTACACCAAAGAATGTTCAAAATAAGATTTATACATATTTAAGGAGAAACCAAAATGGATATGGCTAAAATTAACGAGTCGGTTGTAGCTTTCGAAAAGCTACTTATTGCACAAGCTGAGCGTGCTGAAAGAATTAAAAAAGAGAAAGATTTTGTTGATTATGACGCACTTGATAAACTTATTATCGGTGTTTGTGGCGGTGACGGTATTGGTCCCGTTATCACTCACGAAGCAGAACGCGTTTTGCGTTTCCTTTTGGCTGATGATGTAGCCGCAGGTAAAATCGTATTTAACGAAATTGACGGTCTTACTATTGAAAACCGCGCCGCCGTCGGCAAGGCTATCCCTGATGACGTTTTGGCAGAGTTGAAGAAGTGCCACATCATTTTAAAAGGACCTACAACTACCCCATGTGCAGGTGACCCGTGGCCCAATATTGAAAGCGCAAACGTTGCAATGCGTAAAGAACTTGATTTGTTTGCTAATTTACGTCCCGTTCGCGTTCCCGAACAAGGCATTGACTGGACCTTCTTCCGTGAAAACACCGAAGGTGGTTACGCAGTAGGCTCACAAGGTTTACACGTTACCGACGATTTGGCAATTGACTTTGTTGTTGCAACATCTGAAGGTTGCGAAAGAATTGCACGTCTTGCTTATGAATATGCAAGAAAGAACAAGAAAGAACGCGTTTCTATCATTACCAAGGCTAACGTTATCAAAACAACCGACGGTAAGTTCCTTAAAATTTGCCAGAAAGTCGGTGAAGAATATCCTGAAATCACCACTGATGACTGGTACATTGATATTACCACTGCAAAACTTATCGACGAAAAGCGTCGCAGAGATTTCAAGGTATTTGTTCTTCCCAACCTTTACGGTGACATTATTACCGACGAAGCTGCTGAATTCCAAGGTGGCGTAGGTACCGCAGGCAGTGCAAACATAGGTAAAAAATACGCTATGTTCGAGGCTATCCACGGCTCTGCACCGAGAATGGTTACCGAAGGTCGCGATAAGTTTGCTGACCCTTGCTCAATGCTTCGTGCAGCAGTAATGCTTCTTTCTCATATCGGCAAACAGACCGAGGCTGATTTACTTGAAAAAGCTCTTGATATTTGTATGTATACAGAGAAGAAACTCACAATTACCGGTCGCGATACAGGTTGCACATGCACCGAGTTCGGTGATTATGTAATGGAAACTGTTAAGGCTTTAGCAAAATAATTCCCAAAATTTAAAAAGGAGGCTTTTAATTATGAGTGATAAAAGCCGCAATGTGTCTACTTCGGTTATTAAGCGTCTGCCGAGATACCACCGCTTTTTAGGGCTACTTTTGAGCAGCGGAATGACCCGTATTTCCTCAAAAGAGCTTTCTATTAGGATGGGGCTTACCGCTAGCCAAATCAGACAAGATTTAAACTGTTTTGGTGAATTCGGTCAGCAAGGTTATGGATACAACATTGAACAACTCCACAGTGAAATTGGCCGTATTTTAGGTCTTGACACCACTAAAAAGGCAATACTTATCGGTGCGGGACATATGGGCAAGGCCCTTACGATGCACTTTGATATGTCCACAAAAGGATTTCAATTGATTGGTGTGTTCGATAAAAAGCCGTCCCTTTTGGGTCAAACTGTTCAAAACTTGCCTATTCACAGTATGGACCAATTGGATGAGTTCTGTCGTGAGAACAAGCCCGATATGGCAATCCTTTGTATCCCCCGTGAATCAGCGCGTGAGGTTGCAGAAGCGTTAGTGAATTTAGGTATCAAGGGATTTTGGAACTTTACTCACTACGACCTATTAATTGATTTCCCCGGTATCTGTGTTGAAAACGTTCATTTGAGCGACAGTCTTATGACACTAAGGTACAATCTTAATAACTTTTAAGCTTAATTCAATTTATTTTAACTCGGCAGAAGTTTCTGCCGAGTTATTTTTTGTGAAATTTTGGTTAAGATAGAAAAAACGTTTTAGGAGTTTCTATGCTAACAACCATCATACGTACATTGATTATGTATTTTATTATAATTACTGCAATTCGTCTAATGGGTAAACGCCAAATTGGTGACCTGCAACCGTCCGACCTTGTAGTTACAATATTAATATCAGAAATTGCAGCAATTCCAATTCAAGATACTGAAATACCTATAATATATGGCATACTGGCTACCGCGACATTAGTAATATTAGAAGTTTTAACATCTTTTGTAGCAATGAAATCACTTAACTTCAGGCGTATAATTTACGGGCGTTCAGCGGTAATTATAGAAAACGGAATAATAGACCAAAAAATGCTTAAGAAACTTCGCATCACTGTACCCGATTTAATGGAAGTTTTGCGAAACCAAGAAGTTTTTGATTTAAATGAAATAGCTTTCGCAATATTGGAAACAAACGGACAAATGAGTGTATTATTGAAACCTCAATTTCAAACTGCATCGGTATCAGATATTAACGGACAAATTCAACCAACGACTATGCCCTGTTTGATTGTCAGTGACGGTAAACTTCTAACCAAAGCAATGGAAAAATATGGCATTACAAAAGAAAAAGTCAAAGAAAAAATAACGAAAGAAAATATAAATCTAAAAGATGTTTTTTTAATGACTATAGACCAAGACGGAAAAACAACCATTGTACAAAAAGATAAGCAAGAGTGAAATATCACTCTTGCTTTTTAAATTCATGACGCTAATTTTAATCTTAAACGAAGTTTATCACTAATCATTGCAATAAACTCTGAGTTAGTAGGCTTACCACGGCAGGTTTGCACTGTATAACCAAAGTATAAATTTAATACCTCAACATCTCCTCTATCCCAAGCGACCTCTATCGCATGACGAATTGCTCTTTCTACTCTTGAAGATGTGGTGCTGTTCTGTTTTGCTACAGTAGGATATAAAATTTTAGTAACTGAATTTATGTAGTCAGGATTTTTTACCGAGAGCATTATAGCATCCCTTAAATATTTATAGCCTTTTATATGTGCAGGGACACCGATTTGATGAATAATTTCGGTTATCATCATTTCGAGGTCTATATCCGATAACGGAGTATTGGCTGTGATAAAATTATCTTTTTTTGTCACCATTCCGCACATATGTAAAATTCGTTCTGCTAAAACAGTAAAATCAAAAGGTTTTATGAAATAATATGCCGCACCGGCTGACAAAGCCTCCGACTCTAACCTTGCGCTGCCAAAACCCGACATAACAAAATATAAGGGATTATATCCTAAATTGTCATTAAACAATTTTTTCATTACCCCAACGGCATCAATATTCGGCAAAAAAATGTCCGAGAGAATTGCATCAGGCCTTATCCTTTCTGCACATTCAAGCAAAATTCTACCGTCTTTTTGACAAAGTACCGTTTCCATTCCATATGATTTAATTACTTCCTGACAATTTTGACCAAATTCTGTGCTGTCATCAGCAATTAATACAATAAGTTTCTTTTCCATTATTTTTACTCCTGCTTTCTATTTGATATGCCATATTTTACCATAAGTTATTTGTATATGCAATAGCAAATTTGGGATTTTAATGCACAAATTTGTCGAATTTATAATATTTTTTCGCAGTTTGTTAAATTCGACCACATTTCACAAATTAAAACAGCGAACTTTTACAAAATACACTTATGACAAATATTATTTATTTTTCATTAAAAAGTATTTAATATATAAAATTCATGTATAGCAAAGACCAACAGAACTACGTAGTAACCTTATTCGATTTTATGATAACTTTGAAAATATGGGAAATGTATTTTCAGATTACGCCAATATCGACCTTTACCTACTACATAAATTATATTAAATATCTTTTTTTTATTATTTGACATTTTAATTCCCCTTTTTAAATTTGTTAATACACAGATGACACTTTATGTTCATTTCTGTCACCGAAAGCTTAAAATCGTCAAATTATTCTATATTTGCTCAACGGTGTGAATTGTAAGTTACATTGAAGAAAAAATCAATTGCTCAAATTTGATAAAAAGGTGATCAAATTTGGTGTAAAAGGTGATAAAACTCGGTATAAATTTTAATAAAATTTTATAAAAACCCTATAAAATCAAGGAAAATCAATATATAAAATTTTATAAAACAATTTTGCACATTAATGTGATAATTAGTTAAATTTAATTTGTCGAAGCTCTAAATTTAACCTTGATAAACTCAACATTACCTTAAAATAAGAAACGAATATCTGAAACACTCGGTTTATGATGTTTTTAATTAAATTTCAACCTATTATTTACAAACTACTAACAATAAAATATTGTTGATTTTTATATAAATAAGCATTATAATATTAATAATTTATATATGGATAAGGAAATGATTTTTTGAGTTGCAGATTATATTTTATTCGTCACGGTGAGAGCCTTGGCAATAAAACAAGCACATTTTTAGGTCATACTGATATTGACCTATCCGATTTAGGTTACAAACAAGCCGAATGCGCTGCAAAATATTTAATTAACTTACATATAGATAGAGTATATTCGAGTGATTTACTTCGCGCGTATAACACCTGTAATGAATTTTTAAAGCTATCCCACCTTACCGCCGAAAAAAGAAAAGAACTCCGTGAGATATTTGCCGGTGATTGGGAAGGTAAATCCTACACTGATTTAAGTACAATCTATAAAGACAGTTATTCGGTTTGGTTGACCGATATTGGCAATGCTCAACCGTTAAATGGCGAAACTTTACAAGATTTGCAAAACAGAATGGTAAACTGTATAACCGAAATTGCCGAGAATAACGACGGTAAAAACATTGCAATCTTCACCCACGCTTGTGCCTTGCGTTCGTTTGTTACATTTGCCAACGGTTTAACATTAAACGAAATGAAGAACATTCCTTGGTCTACCAACGCTTCACTGACAACCGTTGAGTATACTGATGGTGAATTTAGGGTTTTAGAATACAGTAACGATTCCTATTTAGGCGAGTTTAAATCTCAACGCCCTAAAAACGTATAAGGAGTTATATATGAGTATATTTGAAATTATTGCCTTAGGTATCGGTCTTTCGATGGATGCGTTTGCTGTATCAATCTGTAAAGGTCTTGCAATGAACAAAACCGGTATTAAACAATGCTCGATAGTCGGCGCATGGTTTGGCTTTTTTCAGGCATTGATGCCGTTTATAGGCTTTAACCTTGTTATGATTTTCAGCAGTTTTATTGAAAAATACGACCATTGGGTATCGTTTATTCTGCTTTTATTAATCGGCGGAAATATGATAAAAGAATCACTTTCAAATGATGAAGAAAACTGTACCGGTTGTTCACTGAAATTCAGAGTTATGCTTGTAATGGCAATTGCAACTAGTATAGACGCTTTGGCAGCAGGTGTTGCCTTGGTCGGTAAGGTCAGCGGTAACGGTATCTTCTTTGTAGTTGGCGTTATCGGTGTTACCACCTTTCTTTTATCGGCTTTGGGCGTTAAAATCGGTAGTATTTTCGGCGCAAAATATAAATCAAAGGCAGAGTTCACAGGCGGTGCTATTTTAATTATATTAGGAATTAAATTCCTGCTTGACGGATTAGGAATAATATTGTTTTAATAATACATAATGTAAAAGAGGTATAAAATATGACAAAAATCGACATTTTTTCCGGATTTTTAGGTGCAGGTAAGACCACACTTATCAAAAAACTCATTAAAGAAGCTTACAATAACGAAAAAATTGTTTTAATTGAAAATGAATTCGGTGAAATCGGTATCGACGGCGGATTTTTGAAAGACGCAGGTATCGAAATTACCGAAATGAACTCGGGTTGTATTTGTTGCAGTTTGGTTGGTGACTTTGGCGAGGCTCTTAAAAAGGTTTTGGAAGAGTACTCCCCTGACCGCATTTTGATTGAACCCTCGGGTGTCGGTAAGTTAAGCGACGTTATCCGTGCCGTTCAAAACATCGGCTCTGACGATATTTTACTTAACGGCTTCACCACAGTTGTCGACGCTAACAAATGCAAAATATATATGAAAAACTTTGGTGAGTTTTTCAATGACCAGATTGAGCATGCAAGTTCGATAATTTTAAGTCATACCGACAATATTTCCGAGGAAAAGTTGAGAGTATGTGTTGAACTTTTACGCGAACATAATGCTGATGCTACTATAATCACAACTCCTTGGACTGACATTTCAGGTTCCGCTATTTTAGAAGCAATGGAGCAGAAAAATACACTTACCATTGAACTTGAAAAATTAGCACACGAGGCTGAACATCATCACCATCATCACCACGATGACGAGTGTGACTGCCACGAACATGAGCATCATCATCACGAACACGATGAACATTGCGATTGTCACGAACATGAGCATCATCATCACGAACACGATGAACACTGCGATTGTCACGAGCATGAGCATCACCATCATAACGATGAACACTGTGACTGTCATGAACATCATCACCATCACGCTGATGATGTATTTACATCTTTTGGTAAGGAAACAACAAACAAATATACCGTAAAAGAAATCACTTCCGCTTTAGAACAACTTCAAGATGCCGAAAAATACGGTATGATTCTCCGTGCGAAAGGCATTGTTATGGGTGTTGACGGACAGTGGATTCACTTCGACTATGTTCCCGGCGAGCCCAATGTTCGCTCAGGCTCTGCAGAGATTATAGGTAGACTTTGCGTTATTGGTGCCAATATTGATAAGGAAAAAATTGCTGAAATTTTTAGAGTTTAATGTAAATTATGAGGTGCAAAAAAATGGATACTCCCGTTTACCTTTTTACCGGTTTTTTAGAGTCGGGCAAGACTAAGTTTATTCAAGAAACCTTAGAAGATGAACGCTTTAATGCAGGCGAAAAAACTCTACTTATTGTCTGTGAAGAAGGTTTTGAGGAATATGAACCCGCTAAATTTTCGGGTAAAAACGTATTTATCCGCACTGTAGACTCGGCTGACGAATTAACCGAAGAACTTTTGAGCAGTTGGCTAAAAGAAACCCATTCCGAACGCGTTGTAATTGAATACAATGGTATGTGGACGCTTGATAAACTGTATGACAATATGCCTGAAAAGTGGTCGGTTTATCAGGAAATGTTCTTTGCAGACTGCAATACTTTTGAAAACTACAACGCCAATATGCGTTCTTTGGTTGTTGATAAGTTAAAGTCTGCTGAACTCGTCATTTTTAACCGTTGTACCGACTCGACCGACAAAATGCCGTTACACAAAATCGTCCGTGGCATATCCAACCGCAGTGCCATCGTATACGAATACACCGACGGCAGTACCGAGCAGGATACTATTGAAGACCCCCTGCCCTACGATATTGACGCTCCCGTCGTCCAAATCGCCGACAATGACTACGGTGTTTTCTACCGCGATTTAAACGAAGATATGAAGAAATATCACGGAAAGACTGTTAAGTTTAAAGCAATTATTGCCAGGGAAAAGAAAATGCCCGACAATTGCTTTATCGCGGGACGTCATATTATGACCTGCTGTGCCGATGATATTCAGTATGGCGGAATTATTGCCGAAACTACTGGCAAATGCACACAATTAAACACGGGCGAATGGCTTAACGTCACCGCAACTGTTTCAATCGAAAAACACAAGGCATACCGAGGTGTCGGACCTGTTTTAAGAGTTACAGAATACACAATGACCTCTGCTCCTGAAAACCAAGTTGTAACATTTTAAAAAAAAGTGAGTCTGTAACAACAGACTCACTTTTATATTTAATAAATAATATACCACTTATAATTAATTTTTACTGCAATTAAGCTTTCCTTAAATTCACTGGTGCGCCTTTTACCGCTGACCGAAATATCAACATCTATATCATACGCAGTTGATACTACACTTTTAGTTATTCCGAGTTCCTTTAAACTTTCCTTTAAATCACCAAATCGCTCATTATTATACCTTTCTTTTCGTGCAACATTAAAACTCACTGTATAATCTTCGCCATATTCCTTAATATAAGCATTTTTTAAATCCTCTTTAGATTTCTTAACTTGGTCATTATACGCTTCCTTTGTAATTCCTGAACCTTCAAACATATAATTTAACGCTTCTTCGGGCCAAAGATTTACCGCCGAATCATAATCACAGTAGTAATAAGCATTAACATAATTTTCAACTGCACTATCAAAACTTCCGCCAAAATGAATGTAGACAACAAAAGTGGTAACTAATATTAAAGCAATAACCACTAAAATCGGTTTACATTTTTTCAAAAAAGAAATTTTCATTAGTTCTTTGTCATCAGCATTAACACTATTATTAAAATTTTCGAGTGAATCGCTCATAATATTTTCCCCAAATTTAACTTTAATTA
>JAZRSW010000018.1:0-13104 GCA_045651745.1 Acutalibacteraceae bacterium | reverse complement strand
ATCCGACTTCCTCAGAAAGACCTTGCCGAAATGTACGATAAGGCTATTCGCAACACAATCTTGTTGGCTGAAAAAATGGGTCTTCACCAGATTAATACATTCTCGGGTTGTCCGGGTGATTCTGAAGGCTCAAAGTATCCCAACTGGGTTACTTGCCCTTGGCCCGAAGATTTCTTGGCAATTTTAGATTGGCAATGGAATGAGGTTTTAATTCCTTATTGGAAAAAGACTGTTGAGTTTGCAAAGGCTCACGGCGTTAACAAAATTGCCTTTGAGTTGCACCCCGGTTTCTGCGTTTATAATACCCATTCATTAAAGAAAATCCGCGAGGCTGTAGGTCCTGAAATTGGTGCTAACTTTGACCCGAGCCATTTGGCTTGGCAGGGTATGGACCCCGTTAAAGTTATTAATGAAATTGGTGACGCTATTTTCCACGTTCACGCAAAGGATGCAAGAATTGACAAGTATAACACTGCAGTTAACGGCGTGCTTGATACTCAAAGTTATGGCGACTTGAAGAACCGTTCTTGGTTGTTCAGAACTGTTGGTTACGGTAATGACGAGGCTTTCTGGAGAGATATTGTCAGCGCTTTGAAGACCAATGGTTATGATTATGCAATCAGCATCGAGCATGAGGATGCTTTGATGAGTAAAACCGAAGGTCTTGAAAAGGCTGCAGGCTTCTTGAAGAGCTTGATTATTGAACAAACCGCAGGCAAAATGTGGTGGGCATAATTTTACAGTAAATTTTAATCGGGGCATAAGAAATTATGCTCCGATTTTTTTGAAAGCAGGTGAGTAGATGTACGAAAACAGAATATTGATGTCTAACGGTAGTAAGGTTGGTGTGTTGCATTATGATGTCATCGACTCTACTAACCTTGAGGCAAAGCGTCAGATAAAAAATGGCGTAAATTTACCTTTAGTAATTGTGGCTGATACCCAAACCGCAGGTAAGGGAAGAATGGGGCGTCAGTTTTATTCACCTGATAAAACAGGACTGTATATGTCGTTTGTGTACGAGCCTGAAATCGATTTTCAGGACAGTGTGACGGTGACCTCTGCCGCGGCGGTGGCGGTGGTTCGTGCAATCCAAGAATTAACTAATTTGAATTTCAAAATCAAATGGGTAAATGATATTTATGTTGATGGGAAGAAAGTTGCAGGAATTTTAACCGAGGCGGTAACAGGTGAAAAAACCTCAATAATAGTCGGAATAGGGGTTAACATAACAACAACCGAATTCCCTTACGAAATTCAACAAACTGCCACATCATTAAGGCGTTCGGTTGACAAAAATGATTTACTTGAATGTATCGTAAAACATCTTGTTGAGTTAATAAAAGGCTTACCGCAACGCACGTTTTTGACCGAGTATAAAGAAAAGTCAATGGTAATTGGTAAAGAAGTCTGTTTTATTAAAGACGGCGTTAAAAAAGAGGGGGTTGCGGTTGACATAAACCTAGATGGTGGACTAATAGTTAAAACTGTAGACGGTTTAGAAACTCTTTCTACCGGTGAAATAACATTGAGAGTAAAATAAAAGCGATGTGTTTTATAAAACACATCGCTTTACTTATTTTTTATAATTTTTACAGTAATTGGGGATTAGGCGGTCGGTATGTAAACCTTGTCTTAATATAAATTCGGGGCAGACGTCGCCTTGGGCATAGGCAATTTTGTCGGTAATATCACAAATAGCGGAATAAAATTCGGGCATACTCAATGCTTTTTCATCAAAAATATCATAATGCTCACAACACCAGCATTTAACGTATTCCATATTCAATTTATCTCCTTTTGTAAAATTATGTACTAGATTCTAGTACATATTTACATTATAACACAAAATAATCTTAAAATAAAGTAGAAATGTACTAAAAATCTACTAAATTTAAGATTGTTGGGTGATAATATGAGTAAAAGGAACAAACATTTAGGATTTACAATAGAAAATGACCTGCATTATAAACTTCATTATGTTGCAAGTTATGAAGGTCGTTCAGGTAGCGGTCAAATTATTTATGTATTAAATCAGTATATTAAAAATTTCGAAAAAGAACACGGAGAAATCAGTGTTCCTGAAGCAGAAGACAAGAAATAAATTTCTATCGTAGGGCGGGGGTTTATCTCCCGCCGTTTTGTTTTTTTATATAGCGGCGGCACCAAGGTACCGCCCTACATTGTGTTAATTAACCATTTCGTAGGGAACGGATTAATCCGTTCCGTTATTTTGGAAGGCATAAATGCCTTCCCTACAAAATCGTGTGAATGTTTTGTGTTAAGGAGATGTGCGGACAGTCGTCCTCGACTGTCCGTTTTTATAGCAAATTTTTAATTTAAACAAATATTAGTTATTTTATAAAAACCGCGGTTGGATGTTTATCCAACCGCGTTAGTGTTTTTATATTATTTCTTCTTTAAATTATTTAAAACCAAATTAATTGCAGGGTTTAAAATTATATTTGTTCCCAACTCAATAAGGAAATTGATGCCTGCAAAACCGATGAAAATCAATGCGGTTACATTGGTGAATTTTGCATCGTTTGCGGTAGTCATTTTTATTAAATCATCTAAAAAGAAAGTATAGCAACCTAAAATAAAGATACCGGTGTTAACAATCGGACAAACAACGGCGGCAACCCATATTGACAGTTTCTCGTTGAATTTCTTAACGGCTTTGTAAACAATTCCCGTAACCAATCCGCATGCGGTACACTTTACCATAACCGTTACTATCGTTCCAACGACGCTGAAACTTAAAAACAAATTAGCCGCACCGCTTAAAAGCACTACAATTCCGAACACGAAGCCTAACCACGTCGACATCTTTGCACCGTAAAGTGCAGCGCCGATAACAATCGGAATAAGTACTAATGTAATTGGTGTGGGCAACAAAGCACCGGTGATGTTTGCCAGTATCTGCAGTATTACAACCAAAGCCGTAAGCACTGCACCTACTGTAATCGTTTGAATTTGTTGTTTTCTTTTTTCCTGTGTTAACATTTTAAATACCTCCGATACTGTCCTTTTGGGGTACAGTTCTTAATATTTGTATTTGTAATCCGCTTAGAAGCGGGGGTTACCTATTTGTTTTTGCTATGGATAATTCTTAATCCGTCTAATAAAAGATTATCATCAATTGCGATTTTATGGTCACAGTGTTTTACAACTTCGGGTGCTAATCCACCGGTTGCAACAACTGTTGCCGTTTCGCCTAACTCACGCTCGATTTTGGTAATCAGTCCGTCAAGCATAGCCGACTGACCCATTATAAGACCTGATTTTATACAGTCGGCAGTATTTGTGCCGATTGTCTTTTTCGGCGCTTCAATGCTGACCGACGGCAACTGTGCGGTACGTGCGGCAAGAGCATCCATTGTAAGTTTAACTCCTGCGGCAATAACACCGCCCAAAAACTCGCCATTTTTACCTAAAACACTAATGGTAGATGCCGTGCCCATATCAATGATAATGGTAGGTGTCGGGTATTTTGCCAAAGCACCTACTGCACCTGCGGCAAGGTCGGCGCCCAACTGTGCGGGGTTGTCAATTTTAATGTTAAGACCTGTTTTAACTCCGGGACCTAAAACTACGGGGTCTATGCCGAAAAGACGGTCAACAGCCTTTTCGATTGCACTGCCGACAGTAGGCACAACCGAGGATATAGCCGCCTCGGTTACATCCTGAAGTTTTATTCCGTAAATTTCAATAATATCACGGATTTCGATTGCATACTGGTCAGAAGTACGGCGTGTATCGGTAGCAAGTCGGGCGGTAAATTTCAGGGCTTCACCCTCAAATACACCGATTGTGATATTAGAGTTGCCAATGTCAATACAAATTAACATATATTTTATCCTTTACATAAAAATGAAGAAATAGGCTAAAAGTATTATACCTAAAATTACGCGGTAATAACCGAACGGCTTGAAGTTCTTTTTCTTAACGTATTCGGTCAAGAACTTAATAGCCAAGAGGGAAACGATAAATGCAACCGCCATACCGACCAAAAGCACGGTGATTTCGGTTGTGGTAATCATTGAAGCCTCGCCGTCGAGCATATCCTTGGCATAAGAAGCGCATTTTAAAAGGCTTGCACCGAACATAATAGGGATAGCTAAGAAGAACGAAAATTCAGCCGAAACCGTTCTTGAACAACCCAAAGCCATAGCACCCAAAATGGTAACACCGGAACGAGAAGTACCGGGAATAAGAGCCAACAACTGAATCAATCCGATAAACATTGCGGTTTTATACGGCATATCGGAAATTTCGTTGATTTTGGGTTCGGGGCGTTTGATTGACTCTAAAATAATAAACGCGATACCGTATAAAATTAAAGTCACGGCAACAGTGGGGAAGTTATAAAAAACCTTGTCAAGCACGTCGTCAAAAGGAAGTCCCACAATTACGGCGGGCAGGCAGGCGATTATAACCTTAAACCACATTTCCCAGGTTGAGCGTTTAGCGATAGAGTCCTTTTTGGGAGAAAACGGGTTAAGTTTTCTAAAATACATTACAATAACCGCTAAAATTGCGCCAAGTTGGATTACAACGCGGAACATTTCCATAAATTGCGGGTTAGATTCTTTCCAGAAAAGGTCCTCAAACAAAATCAAGTGACCTGTACTGCTTATGGGCAACCATTCGGTAATACCTTCAACAATGCCGTATAATATAGATTTTAAAATTTCGATAAATTCTGTCATTTATAGCACCTGCTTTCTAAATTTTTATTATATACTTAAAAGGTTAATTTGTCAAATGTTTCGCTTTTTATAATTATGACACAATCGGCAGTAACACAACTGAAACTTTCGAATAAAATATAGGGAAACCGAACATTATTCGGTAAAAAATTTTCAGGAGGATTTTTATGGCAGATATTAAACAAAACTGTCCTACCGATTGTACATCATTTAAAGAGGCTGTGTGCATAGATGCAGGTAGGGTATATGATTCTTGCTGTGACCGTGATTGTGTGACTGATATGAGGGTGTATTTCAGTCCCTCTGACCAACAGTTAATCAACAACGCTTGCAGTGTACGGCTCAAATCAGCCGAGGTTTTGGACGTAAACATAGATGTTGAGCAAGTAAACTTTAACCGAGGTTTCTATTCCTGCGATTTAACATTTTTCTTTATTGTATGTCTTGATGTTTTCTCGGCACCGCATACCTGCCCCGTAACCGTAAAAGGCATTTGCTTCTACAATAAAAAGGCAATTCTTTACGGTAGTGAGGGTAGCGTTAAAACATTTTCTAATGAGTATATTGCTGACGACGGTTGCAACCGCCACTCAGTAACAAGCGGTAATGCTCCCAAGTGTGTTGTGCAGGCAGTTGACCCCATTCCGTTGTCAGCAAGACTCGGCGAGTGCCGTTGCATTTGCGACTTACCGGGATTTATCCCTGCAAACATCGCTTCGGTAGTCGGAGGTTGCATTGACCCGTGTAACGACCCTGACAACAAGGCTGTATTTGTAACATTAGGTTTGTTTACCATTATTCAGTTAATCAGAAACGTACAGATGTTGGTGCCCGTATATGATTTCTGTGTACCTGAAAAACAGTGTGACGACTCTTCCGACAGTCCTTGCGACGTTTTCCGCAAAATCAAGTTCCCGACCGATGATTTCTTCCCGCCCCGCCCATGCGGTCTTGACAGTGACTGCGGTTGCGGCTGCGACGAGTAATAATTTTTAAAAAATTAAAGGGCGACTTTGGTCGCCCTTTTATTAAATTATAGTAAAATTTCACTATTTTATTAACGAATGTAATATTATACTATTGAATTTTTTTAAGTTGTGTTTTATAATTAAAAAATAATATTAAATTATGATGGTTTTTATCGGAGTAGTGTGTTATTATAACGTTGGTTTAGAGGGCAGGAGTTTTATATAATGAATAAAAACAACAGCAATATAATGGTTGCAGATGCAATTCAAATATTTAACTTTTGGGGCACCTTGGTTGATTTCAGACCTTTTGGCAACGGTCACATAAATGATACTTTTTTAGTTCGTTTTCGTCATGAGGGTAAAATCAGAAAATACATACTTCAGCGTATAAATAATAACGTTTTCAAAAATCCCGAGCAGGTAATGGATAATATTATCTCGGTCACTTCGTTTTTGCGAAAGGGTATTATCGAAAACGGCGGTGACCCCGAACGCGAGACCTTAAACGTAATCAAAACCAAGGATAAAAAAGGCTTTTATATTGACGGTTACGGTCAATTTTGGAGAGCTTTTGTATTCATTGGTGATGCAGTATCATTGGACTTGCCCGAGGACGATAACGACTTTTGTCAGTCTGCTGTGGCCTTTGGCTCTTTCCAAAGACGTTTGAGCCAATATCCTGCCGAAACTCTTTATGAAACCATACCGAACTTCCACAACACTCCAGTAAGATATGAGAATTTCTTGAAATCGCTTGAGAAGAATGCGTCAGGCAGAGCAGATACTGCATTGCCTGAAATAGAATTTGTAAAGGCACGTAAGGACTTTACAACGGTTTTAGAGGACGCTCACGCTAAAGGTGAGTTACCTAAACGTGTTACCCATAACGACACCAAAATCAATAACGTTATGCTTGATAAGGATACTCGCGAGCCTGTTTGTGTAGTTGACCTTGATACTATTATGCCGGGTTATTCGGTTAACGATTTTGGTGATTCTATCCGTTTTGGTGCATCAACCGCTGCTGAAGACGAGCGTGACCTCGATAAAGTACATTTTGATATTAACCTTTTCGAAACCTATACAAGAGGTTTCTTAAAGGGTTGCGGCGGCACTTTGACCGAGAGTGAAATTATGCTTTTGCCCGAGGGCGCAAAGATGATGACGTTAGAATGTGGAATGCGTTTTCTTGCCGATTATATTGACGGTGATACTTATTTTAAGACCGCTTACGATGACCATAACCTTGTTCGTTGCCGTACACAGTTTAAGTTGGTACAGGAAATGGAAGAGCAGTGGGACGAAATGAAGAAAATCGTTAAAAAATACAAATAATATTAAACATCGATTGCAAAAGAGCGAGCGTTTTGATAACGCTCGGTCTTTTGTTTATAGTATGTATTACTTTTTAACCTTTTTATAACGTAAGGCACAGATGTCGTCACCCTTGGCGATGCACTTGGGCAACTCTAATATAGAGCTGTAGTATTCGCGTATAACGTCGTCACCGCACATAGCAATATCGCAAAGCTTTGCGATTTCCTCGTCGGTACAACCGGCTTTTTGCCAAGCTTTGACAAGAGGACAGTAGTGAAAATCGATAAACAATGTGTCATCGGTGCTTTCTTTAATATCCATCTCAAAAACCCATTGTGCCGGTTTTGTAAAAAGCGTCTTTTTAAGACCTTTTAAGCTGTCGGTTTTGCCTTTCTTGACCAAGTCAGCACCTTGACTTAGTCCGCAACGCTTAACTGCGGCAGAGCCGAAATCTTCCCACTCTAAACCTCTTTTTCCTGCTTCGTCGCATAAAAGATATAACCAATGTGCGCGGTGCTCTAACTGGGCGCGTACAGCCTGCAAAAGCGCGTTTTTGTGTTTAGGCTCATTTACTACTTTGCTCATATAAAATCCCCCTAAATTTTATTAATTTAATTTTACCAAAATTTTCGTAAAATAGCAAGTAAAAAAGGCAGTTCAAATTGAACTGCCTTTTTAATGCTTTGTTTGTTGTAATTATGCCAATGCAACCATACTGAAAACGAGGGCAAAAAGTGCAACTGTTTCGCAAAGACCGACAACTGTGATGTACTGCGAGAAGCCTTTTCCGGTTTCTGCTAAAGCGTCAGCACCTGCAGCACCGGCTTTACCTTGAACGTAAGCCGAAAGAGCCATTGCAACACCCGAAGCAATACCTAAACCGAGCAAAAATGCGGGGTCGGCAGAGGAGCCTTTCATCTGCTGCATCAAAAGAAAGCCGTAGATGGTCTGTGTAAGCGGAGCGCCTGCGAAAACGGTCAAGATAAACGGTGCGGCTTTGTTAGCTATATAGCACTTTTTCCAGGCGCCGATAGCTGCCTGACCGGCAATACCGATACCGATTGCAGAGCCAATTGCGGCAATACCCATTGCCAAAGCTGTTCCCAAACTTCCTAAATTCATAATTATTTCTCCTTTAATAAACAGTATATAATAAGATTTTATTCTTCAAAGGGTTTAAATTTGTGACCACTCCACGACATATCCAAATGCGAGGAGAATTCCAATGTGTTCAGTCGTATTCCGTGAACGATAACTGACAATATATTCAGTATCATATTAAGTCCGTGTCCGAATACTAAAAGCACAATGGCAAGTATCATAAACATAAAGTTTCCAAGCAACGGACCTGCAAGTTCGTTTACGGTTGCGGAAATTGCCGCACCTGCCAAGCCAACTGCCCACAGACGAATGTAGGACACAATATCGGAAAATACGTTAACTACTCCCAAAAGCACCGAAACGATGTTGGTTAAACTTGAGAGAATTGACTTAATCAGGTTGCCTTCATAGTTTGCAAAGACAAAACTCATTACGAAACCAACACCGATTAAGGCGATTGATACAGTTCCTACGGGAATACCTGCAAGTACCAGACCGAAACTGAAGACTTGGGCGTTTACTACCAAACTTAATACCAGATAGAAGATGCCTAAAAGTTGGAGTATTGAACCTATGTCGCTCAAAATTTTAAGTGATTTTCGGTTTCGTACAGCACCCTTAATGTGTGCAACGGTTAACTGCACTAATGCCAATGAAAAACAGAAAATCTGTAAATTCTGTGCGGTGGTAAGTCCTACGTCGCCGTTAACCCAGAACGGTTGCCATAGTTTATCAGCGTAAACATTTGAAATAAACGGTATTGATAATTTTTGCAACCACTGTGGTAACTGTTCAGGGGACAGACCAAACCAAGTGCAAGTAAGCGTACCCCAAAGAATCGTTGATAAACCGAAAAGTCCGCAAAGTAAAAATGCAGGGGAGATAGGTTTCTTTGAGATAAGTGACTTAATTATCGGGATTGCGGCAACCGAGGTTATAAGCAATCCGTATCCGCCGTCGCCGAAAATGATGCCGAAGAAAATAAGGATAAATCCTAAAAACCAACCAGAAATGTCGTATTCAAAATAACCGGGTACAGTTCCCAAAAAGTCGGTCAACGGGTAGATAAGACTTACAAACTTGTTGTTTTTAAGCTTGGTCGGTACATCGTCGTCGGCTGTCGGGTCTTCTATCATAAGACCCCAATTGTTTTCCTTGGCTTCGGTTTTTAAACTTTCAACGTTTTCTTCTTCAATATAGCCTTTAAAGTAGGAGACCGAAACGGCATTTTCAGTGTTCCCCGAAAGGTTTTCACTTTCCATACCGGTTGAGTAAATCTCAAACTCAACTTCCTTTTGCAAGGTCTTAACGGCAGACTTTAAACTGTCTAAATACTCGGAATATGAGGTTAACTCTTGTTCGATTAACTCTAACCGAGCGCGCAAACCGTCAACTTTTCTTTGCATATCAGAAGTTGAAACCTGGGGGAGAGTTAGTTTATAAGCACTTAAAGAGGAAATCAAATCTTCCTCACCCTCATCACCTGAATTTATGATTGCAAACTTAACGCTTGCTTTGGTTTTGGAAATCACCAAAGTCTTCAGGGTGCTATCTAAGTTGCGGTATTCCTTTAGGGGCATTTCGTAAAGTGAAATATCAACGCCCTTTAAGGCTAAATTCTTGAGTTCCTCGGGGTTTATTTCGCCCCAACTTTTGAGTCTTTCCATCTCGGCTGAAATTGTGGAAATTTTAGTTAAACACTGCTTCTTTTCATCAGTCAGTGCTTTTACCTTTTCGGCAATTTCAATAGCGCTTGTGACGGAAAGCTCTTTTTTCAAAGTGGTTTTGGTAACCTTTTCGCTGACGGTAAAAATAGCGCTTTCAAGCAATGAAATCTGTTCTTTGAGTTTGGCTAACCAGTCGCCTGACCCTTCAGCAATTTCAATGTGAAGCAATCCTAATTTACGTAAGCGTTTAAGGATTTTTGTTTTTTCGTTCGTTAAAATGATTAACGAAACTTTTTTCATAGGCACAATCATGTCACATAAACCTCCTCACCAGAAGATGCGGTTTGCTGTGCAATTTTGCGTTTGGAAATCTTAGAACGTACAACGGCGCTGACCTGTTGGTCTGCCATATAAATAGATATTTTCTTAATATTTTCCTTTGTTTCAGGAATTTTAACCTGCTGGAAAAGATTAACTCTTTGAGAAGTTGAAATGAGTTCTTTTTCCAACAATCTAACCTGCTCGTCTAACACTTCGGCTTCCAAATCGAGTGACATTGCGGCTTCCATATGGTTTGCGGCAATATCAACCCAAAGCGGTGTTTCATACAAGTCATAATCAGCACGGGAAAATGTTGCGCCCTCAAAGGTGGGTATTTTAACACCTGCGATATTTCCGTAACCCTTTTTTATGTTGCTTACGGAAATTATACCTTCGGGGAATGCATTTTCCTCGCTGAAAACGGCAATCCAATCTAAAAAGCCTTTTTCAAGCGCTTCGCGTTTGCGTCTTACCGTTTTTGCTTTCGTCTCAATTGTGCGGATTTCAGACTGTAACTGTTGTTTTTTCAGTGTCAGAGTAGGCAAATATCTTTGGTACATTTTAAGAGCATCTTTTTGTACCTTTAACTCGTTTTTAGTCAGTTTGATTTTTGCCAATGTTTTCCGCACCTCCTTTATTTAGGCCAGAACTCATCGGTAAGGTCGGATTTTATACCTGTTTCGTCTTTTTCGAAACATTCGGCTAAAATTTTCCAACCTAAATCAAGAGCCTCTTCAAGTGAAAGATTAACAGAAAGAGCCATTAATTTTTCTTCAAACAGTTCACCGTATTTAATGAGTTTTTCGTCCCATTTATTCATAGCAAAGCCCATATTCTGCTTTTCGACGGTATCTTTATAAGAAGAATACATACGAATCATAGCGTCCATCAAAGCACGGTGGTCTTTACGGGTTTTGCTATTGACGTTTTGTTTTAAACGGGAAAGTGAACCGAACGGCTCAATTCTGCCGCCTTTAAGGTAATACTGACCCTCGGTGATATAACCGGTGTTATCGGGAACAGGGTGGGTAACGTCATCACCCGGCATAGTGGTGACCGCTAAAACAGTAACCGAGCCGGAGTTTGCAAAGTCAACCGCCTTTTCATAACGTGCGGCAAGCTGAGAATAAAGGTCACCCGGATAACCTCGGTTAGAGGGAACCTGTTCTTGTGTAATTGCGATTTCTTTCATAGCATCGGCAAAGTTGGTCATATCGGTAAGAAGTACGAGTACGTCTTTATCTTGCAAAGCAAATTGCTCGGCAACTGCTAATGCCATATCGGGAATCATCATACATTCAACGGTGGGGTCGGATGCGGTATGAATAAACATAACCGTCTTACTCAAAGCGCCGCCGTTTTCCAATGTTTCTTTAAAATAAAGGAAGTCGTCATATTTAAGACCCATTCCGCCTAAAACAATAACATCGGCTTCAGCCTGCATAGCAATACGGGCAAGAAGTTGGTTATACGGTTCGCCCGAAATGGAGAAAATGGGCAACTTCTGTGAAACAACCAATGTGTTGAACATATCAATCATAGGGATGTTTGTTCTTAACATACGGTTGGCCAAAATTCTTTTTGTGGGGTTGACTGAAGGTCCACCGATGGGCTGTAAATTTTCCAATAAAGCGGGACCTTTATCTCTCGGCTCGCCCGAACCGTTGAAAATACGTCCCAAAAGGTCTTCGCTGAATGAAATGTGCATTTCGTGACCTAAAAACTTAACCTCGTCACCTGTCGAAACACCTTGACCGCCTGCAAAGACCTGCAACGATACGGTGTCACCGTCGATTTTGATAACCTCGGCTAAGGATTTGCCGAAGCGGGTGTTGATTTGTGCTAACTCATTGTATCTGACGCCGGTTGCTTTGACGGTGATAACGTTACCTGTGATAGACTCTATTCGGTTAAATACTTTATTCATTATCACTCACCGTCCTTTAATAAAAGTTGTGCGGTTGCGGTTAAATTTCCGTTGCCCTCTTTGTAGAGTGCATCAATTTCCGCTTCAGCCTTCTTGAATTCATCGCTTAAAAATGCGGTATAGTTCCAGTCAATAAACTTCTGACGCATACGGTTAAAGAAACCGCGAGCAGTATCCTTATCGTCAAGACCGAAGTCACTGCCTAAAATGGCAATAAGTTTGTCGGTAACGTAGCGCTGACGCTCGGTGTCACAGTTAGCCTCAATTTCGTCAAACGAGTTTTGTTGCAAATAAACCGAGTCAAGCATCTGACCTTTGAGGTAAATTATAAAGTCAGAAAGGCTGGTGCCTTCTTCACCGACAACCTTCATCATTGATTCAATTTCGTTTCCGTTTATAAGGAAATCTCTACAAAACGCCGACTTTTCGGGGTCGATAACACTTTTGTATTTCGACCAGGAAATAAGCGGGTCAATAGCGGGATATTTTCTTGCATCCGAACGTTCACGCGAAAGACCGTGGAAAGCACCGACAACCTTCAAGGTTGCTTGTGTTACCGGCTCTTCAAAGTTACCGCCGGCAGGGGAAACAGTACCGCCGATTGTAACCGAACCGATACTTCCGTCAGCCAAACGTACGCGACCGGCACGCTCATAGAATGAGGCGATGTATGATTCGAGATAAGCAGGGAATGCTTCTTCACCGGGGATTTCTTCAAGTCGACCTGACATTTCACGCAAAGCCTGTGCCCAACGTGAAGTAGAGTCAGCCAAAAGCAGAACATTAAGTCCCATCTGGCGGTAATACTCTGCCAAAGTAACCGAAGTGTAAACCGAAGCCTCACGCGAGGCAACCGGCATTGAAGATGTGTTACAGATTATAACTGTACGTTCCATAAGTGAACGTCCGGTTTTGGGGTCAATCAATTCGGGGAACTCGGTCAAGGTTTCAACAACCTCACCTGCACGTTCACCGCAAGCAGCAAAAATAACGATGTCAACATCGGCATATTTTGAGGTTGTGTGCTGTAAAACGGTTTTACCTGCGCCGAAAGGACCGGGGATACAATAGGTGCCGCCTTTGGCAAC
>JAZRSW010000017.1:0-10185 GCA_045651745.1 Acutalibacteraceae bacterium | reverse complement strand
ATTTTAACAAAGTCACAGCGAAAAATACTTGTTTCAAAATCTGATTCAAGTTTGAATGCTTTGGCTAACTTTGGGGTGTAGGGTATGCATATAGTTTTTGCAGGCGGCGGTACTGCCGGTCATATTAATCCGGCAATTGCGGTTGCAGGTTACTTAAAGCAGGTTGATAAGGACTGTAAAATCAGTTTTATCGGCACTGCCAAAGGTATGGAAAGTCGACTTGTGCCGTTGGCAGGATATGATTTTTATACTATTGATGTTGCAGGTTTTCAAAGAAAGATAACCTTGAAAAATATCGGACGAAACATAAGCGCTGCCTATAAGGCGGTGGCTTCGTCATTTTCATCGAAAAGATTATTGAAACAATTAAATCCTGATGTTGTTGTCGGTACGGGCGGTTATGTTTGCGGACCCGTGTTGCGCGAGGCGGCAAAATTAGGCATCAAAACCGCAGTTCATGAGGCAAACGCTTATCCGGGTGTTACAATAAAAATGTTAGCACCGTTAGTTGATGTTGTTATGGTGGCAATGGAGGATGCTTTAAAGAATTTAAAGCCTAAAAACCCCGCAATTGTGACCGGTAACCCGATTAGACAGTCATTAACTGCAATTTCTAAATGGGAAGCAAGAGAAAAACTCAACATTCCCGATGATGCAAGAGTTTTACTGTCTTTTGGCGGTAGTTTGGGTGCAAGAGCAATCAACGATGCCGTGCTTGAGGTTATCAAGTATAACCTTGACGCGAAAGAGTTTATTCATTTTCACGGCACAGGCAAATCTGCTTACGCCGATTTTGTTAAAAAAGCAGAAGAAATAGGTTATACCGAAGATAATAAGAACGTTAAAATTTTAGAGTACATTGATAATATGGACGTAATGATGGCGGCTGCTGATGTAGTTATCAGTCGTGCAGGAGCAATGTCGGTTAATGAGTTGCAGGTTTGCAAGAAACCGTCAATTCTAATACCATCGCCTTTTGTTGCTGAAAACCATCAGTTCCATAATGCAATGTCTTTGAAAAAGATTGAGGCGGCAGAACTGATTGAAGAAAAAGATTTAACAGGTGAAACATTGTTAAACGCTGTTAAATCATTGATTAACAACCGCGAACGTTTAGAGGCAATGTCCAAAGCGGCAGAAACTACTGCAATTCCCGATGCCGACCGCAGAATTGCTGAAATTATTATCAATCTTATAAAAAAATAACATAATTTTAAATTCGACATAGTATGTACCGAGGTGTGTACTATGTCCTATCTTGAAATTAATGGCGGTAAAAGATTGCACGGGCAATTGGCTGTTCACGGTGCTAAAAACAGTGTTTTACCGTTGCTTGCTGCCACATATATCTGCGAGGGACAAACGGTTTTACATAACTGTCCTAAACTTTCAGACGTTGAAGTTTCTTTAAAAATATTAAGGCATTTGGGCTGTGAATGTGAATGGCAGGGGAGTTCTGTTATCATTACTTCCTCAAATTCAGATGTCTTTGAAATCCCTGAAAATTTAATGCGAGAAATGCGTTCGTCAATCGTATTTTTGGGTGCAGTTGCAACCAAATTGGGAAAAGGTAAAATGTGTCTGCCCGGTGGTTGCGAGTTAGGACCAAGACCTATTGATATTCATATCGAATCACTACAAAAACTTGGTGCTGAAGTTGAATATAGTGCGGGATATGTGAAGTGCCAATTCAATAACGGAGTCAAAGGTACTGTTTTAAACTTAAGATTTCCAAGTGTAGGTGCTACTGAGAATATTATTTTGGCATCTGCGTTGGGTAATGGTACAACTGTTATTCACAACGCCGCAAAAGAGCCCGAAATTGTTGACCTCGCGTTATTTTTGAATAAGGCAGGAGCAAAAATTTCGGGTGCAGGCAGTGACACAGTCATAATTGAGGGTGTGAAAAGGCTTTCAGGTGTTGAATATACTGTTATGCCTGACCGTATAATTGCGGCAACTTGTATGCTTGCAACGGCCGCTTGTAACGGTAAAGTCCATTTGGTTAATGCAATACCACAACATATTACACCTATAATTTCAGTTCTTAAAGACGGCGGTTGTGAGGTGAATACTTGCGATGGTGGGTTGACCATAGCGTCATACATCCGTCAACGAATTTTCGATACTGTTTCAACCGAACCTTATCCGGGTTTCCCGACCGACGCAGGACCGATTTTAGTTGCAATGTCATCGGTTTCAAGAGGTACGGGCGTTTTTGTTGAAAACATATTTAACAGTCGTTTTCATTATGTCGATGAACTAAAACGACTCGGTGCAAACATTAAAACCGTCGGTCGCGTTGCAGTTATTTCTGGAGTTAGAGTTTTAGAGGGCGCCGAAGTTGTTTCGCACGATTTAAGAGGCGGTGCGGCACTGACTGTGGCGGCTTTGGTGGCTAAAGGTAAATCGGTTGTAAGAAATCCATCCTATATTGACCGAGGTTATGAAAGAATAGAGGATATTTTCGGTGCATTGGGTGCTGAAATTAAAAGGATAGAGGAGTAAAGAATGAAGGTAGAGTATTCGGATGCTGAGCGTCGTCCTATAAAGAAAAAACGTAAGAAGAAAAACTCTAAAATAAAAGGTGTAGTTACAGCAATAATCTCAATTCTGCTTATTTTAGGCTTGGCAGTTACATTAATGTGTACTGTTTTGTTTAACGTTTCTTCGGTTGAAGTTATTGGCAGTAGCATTTATTCATCTGAACAAGTTATCAACGTTTCGGGTATAATGAATGGTGACAATCTGTTTTTGATGCGCTCAAAGAAAATCGAAGAACAAATCGTTAAGTCATTACCTTATATTAAAGAGGCTGAGATTATTAAATCATTCCCAAATTCAGTTAGTATCAGAGTTGAACCGGTAGAAGAGAAATTTATATTCATTAGCGATACAGAAAAATATATTTTGGATGAAGAATATAAAGTTTTGCGAACTGTTGATGAATATACCGATGGATTAATCAAAATTAGAGGTGTAAAAACAGATACATTTTATGAAGGTGTTAAGGTTGAATTCACCGATAAGCAACAAAGAGATGTATTGAGCGATATATTGACAATTTGTGAAGAAAAGGGACTTAATCTTACCTATATAAATGTAGAAAATTTAGTTGACATCAGTTTTGCGATTGATGATAAAAAATTAGTTAAAATCGGTACTTATAGCAGTTTGAGTGATAAAATGTTGCATTTAAAAGAAACGTTACATAAAATGGACCCTGATATTCAAGCAAGTATAGATTATTCGATTAATAAAAAAGAGGCTATCGTTAAGTATGAAGAAATAGCGGATTTTATCAAATAATCCAAGATATTGCGGTTTAATTTCAAAAAAATACTATATTTTTGATTTTTTTTCAATATTTAGTATTGCATTTTTTGAATTTATGTGATAGAATTGACAACGGAATACTGTAAATAGAAGTATTTATACATAAAAATCGGAAGGATGATAAAAATGGCATTCGAAATTGATAACGAAACGGCTGATGTAGTACAGATTAAAGTAGTCGGTGTCGGCGGAGGCGGCGGTAACGCTGTTAACCGTCTGGGTGATGCACGCGTACGCGGTGTAGAATTTATAGCAATCAATACCGATAAGGCAGCATTATTACTTTCTAAAGCAACTCATAAAATTCAGATTGGTGAAAAACTTACTAAAGGTCAGGGCGCAGGCGCATCTCCCGATAAGGGTGAAAATGCAGCTCAGGAGTCTAAAGAAGAAATCGCAGCAGCACTTCGCAGTGCAGATATGGTATTTATCGCAGCTGGTATGGGCGGCGGTACAGGTACCGGTGCAGCTCCCGTTGTTGCTCAAATTGCTAAAGAACTCGGCATTTTGACTGTAGGTATTGTTACTAAACCTTTCAGCTTTGAAGGCAGAAAGAGAATGATTCAGGCTGAAGAGGGTATCGAAGCTCTTCGTGCTCAGGTTGACAGCTTGATTGTTATCCCTAACGAAAGACTTAAATTTGTTTCTGAACAGAAGATTACTTTAAAGAATGCTTTTGAAATTGCCGATGACGTTCTCCGTCAGGGTGTTCAGAGTATTTCTGAACTTATCAACGTAACCTCTATGGTTAACCTCGACTTTGCTGACGTTACTCAGGTAATGAAGGATGCTGGTTATGCTCATATGGGTGTTGGTATTGCTACCGGCCGTGATAAGGCTGAACTTGCTGCTCAGAAGGCTATCCACAGTCCTCTTATTGAGACTAGCATGGAAAATGCTCGAGGTGTTATCATCAGTATCATTGGTTCTGAGGATATCGGTCTTGAAGAGGTTGAACAGGCTTCCACCATTATTTCTGATATGGCTCATCCTGATGCAACTATCATTTGGGGTGCACAGCTTGACCCGATGATGGAAGACGAGATGCGTATTATCGTTGTTGCTACCGGTTTAGGCGACCAGAAGGACGAGGAAAAGAGCCCTGCTGACAGTATTCTCGATACTTTCTCTAAGAGCCAGCCTGAAGACGACGGTTACATCACAATTCTTGAAGAATTAACAAAATAATTTAGTACTTATATTAAATGACCCTCATTTTAAACGAGAGGGTCATTTTTTTGTCGAAAAATAGTTTATATATTAACATTATGTTAATAATTATATTCGAAAATAATGTTGACTTTAAATTCTTTTGTGGTAGAATATATTATAGTGATTATTTATTAGGAGTAGTATGTAATGAAGAAAATTATTTCATTTATTATTGCACTAGCTCTTGTTATTGCTTGTGCAGTTTCTGCAAGTGCTGTTTCCGGTATTACCGCAGATGAGCAGAGAATTATAGATGCTCTCAGCAAGAAAGTTAATTTAGGCCAAGGTACTGTATTGGTAGAAATTCCCGCTATTTATATAAATCAGGCTGAAGATTATCTTACGAAGGCTGACCTTAAAACTCAACAAATTGATGAGATTTTAGCTAATATTGCTGACGCTTACGAAATGCTTGAAAATGCAGATGCTGTTAGTTTTTCATCAGTTAATGCAACAGTCAAAAATCAAATTTTAAAAAAGATTGAAGATGCAGCTTCGGTTGTTGATGCCGATTTGGTCATCCAAAAAGGTGATAAGGCAGATAAGTTTGACGTAACATTAAACTTTACCGGTGATTCCACTGTTCCGGGTTATTCCTCAAGTGATGCGCCCGTTAATATTCCTGTTGTTGGCGGAAATATTATTAAACAGACCGGTGTTGAAGGAAATATGATGTATGTTATAGTTGCTACATCTGTTTTAATGCTCGGTATTGCATTTGTATTTATTTCTGCTTGCAGAAAGGTTAATGATAAATAATATGTATATTAAAACTCCTAAAAAAGGCAGTTTGATTAAAAGGGTAATGACTTTCTTTGGACTACCGTTACTCTTTTGTTTTATTGCTTATTTAATTGTATTTTTCGTTGCTAATCCTATCATTGCACCGATTTCGTCGGTATTATCGATGTTTGTTGGCGAAAGCGTACCGAATTTTAATAGAGCAGAAGTAGCTGATAATAAAATCGAGTTTGTTGATTGGAATGCAGAGCAACAGCCTAAAATTCACGTCACGGATATTACTATGCCAAAAATGGGCGAGAAATATGCGCATATTACAATCCCTGACACAGGTGTTGATTGTGATGTGTATTACGGTGATACCAAGGCTATATTGAAAAAAGGTCCCGGTCAGTATAATTACAGTAAATTGCCGGGATTTGGTAGTACAACGCTTGTTGCTGCCCATGTTACTACTCATTTTAACGGCTTGCAGAATGTAGAAATAGGTGACACTATTTATTATTCTACCTCTTGGGGTGCTTATGAATATAAAGTCACTGATATTCAAATTGTCAAGGCTACCGAGGCTGAAAAACTTTTTGATTTGCGAGCTGACCATGACAATCTTGTTCTATATACTTGCTATCCTTTCAACGCTGTTGCTTTCAGGTCTGAACGTTTTTTTGTAATGGCAGATTATGTGTCAGGCCCTAAAGTTGACGTTGCCGCTAAATAACGGAGGGATAATATGAAAATTTATGATAAAATATCGTTGACAATTTTGTCACTTATCCTTTCTGTTTTTCTGTTTGTCGCCATTTTGTCAGGTATACTTGGAATGACGTTTTGCAATTCCAAGTTTATGACAACAATTTTGGATAAGCACGACTATTATAATTTGATTTATTCCGAATACTCTCAATCTATTGAGGATGGAATTGCTATTCCCGCTGGCGTTGAGCACGGTGTACTTTCCAATATCATATCAAACGAAGATATGAAAGTGCAAATCAATAATATAATAAACGTTGCTTACAACGGAAAAAAGAATGATACTGACGGCTTTGATTATGATGGAGTTAAACAGAAATTCTACGATTCGATGGTTACATATTTTACAGATAAAGAGTATGATTTAACCGAAGAATCTTATGAAGACATTATGTACGTTGCAACCCATTGTGCCGATGAATGTAAAGGTTATTCTGAAATGCCGTTTATTTATACAATCGGCAGTTATGCTAATAACTTAAAAGGTATTTTTAAAGTTGTATCGTTAGCGTCTTTCGGTTTATTTGCTGTTTTAACTATTTTGATGGTTGTAGTTAAAAAATGGCGTAAATCATTTTGGTTCTTCTCAGGTATTTCGTTTATGACCTGCGGTTTAATGTTAGCGATTGCGCCGTTGTATTTATTGTATACAAATACGATAAAACATCTTAATATAGCCATTAAGTCGTTGTATTACTTTGCCGTTGGTTATTCTTATGACTTGATTAAAATCATCATTTTCTCGGGCGCTTTTCTGATACTTGTATCACTGATAATCGGATTTATACTTTTCATAGTCCCGTTGCTTAAACGTAAAAAAACAGTTGAAATTGAATAAAATTAAAGTGCAGGGCAAACGCCCTGCACTTTTTTATGCCTTAATTTAATTTTTAATAAGGGTTGTGCCTGGGAAGAAGTGTGCTAAAATCTGCTCGGCAGTCCAACCTTGTTTTGCATAAAGTATAGCACCTTGTTGGCTTAAACCGACACCGTGACCGTGACCTCTTGTTGTTACGGTGAAGGTGTCAGTATCGGCGTTGTAGGTGATAGTATATGCCGAAGAACGAAGCGAAGTTTTACCTGTAATCGTCTTTGTCAGTACACTGTCGCGCAGGAACTTACCATTTTTCTTAACACCGAAAATACTGATTTCGAGACAGTATGCATTATTTGCATCATATTTAGTTGGAACAAGCCATTGTTCGGGGGGCATACTCTCAATGTCAATATTTTTGAAACTGCTATATGTTGACTTGTCGCTGTTTTTCATATACTCAAAAACAGCCTTGATTTCTGCAGAAGTATATGTGGTTGTAACTTCGTAATTCTTTGCATTTTTGTCGATAGCACATTCAACACCCTGTAAATAGGCGTAGTTGCCACCACCCCAAACGTTGTGGTATGCTGCGGTATAACCTGCAGATATGTCGTGGCAGTAGGTTAGAGCTAGTTTATTGCCGTAAGTTAAAACCATACCTTTTGCCTCGTTGGCATACTGTAATGCCTGCTTTGTGGGCTTTTGCATTGCATTTTGTGGCGGTTTTGAGGGTGGTATTACTTCACCGGTATCCGTCACAGTACAACGTCCGCCGTTGTTTATAATCCAGTTATACTTAACAACTGCTTGAGCAATTAAGGCTTCAGGCGGGTGTATGGTCGGACTCATTTCAATCTCGATAATCCAAGCAACAACCTCGGTGGCTGTACCAACAATAACTTCACCTGTTCTGTCCGGTCCGGTGGATTTAACAGCTACCATAACGTCCCATGTGTAAATAGGGTCAACATTTGGCTTGGAAACGGTAGAGGAACTAACAGATGAACTGTTTGAAATAACATTACTTGAGGATTGAACAACGCTTGATACAATAGCGCTACTCGGCACGCTCGGTTGAGCAGAAGTGAGTTGAGATGACGTACTGCTTGAAGTGGAATTTGAGGTTGACGGTATAGATGTCACGGTACTTGATGATGGGCTAATTGATGTTGTTGTTGATGTCGCAGTTGTTGTGTTTTTACTTGAAGTGCTTGAACTGACAACAGATGAAGGTTTTGATGGTGTGCTTGGTGTTGAGGGGATAGTTGGCAAAATGATTTCGGGTGTGTGACCTAAAAAATCATTATCATCGTCTTCCTCATCGTCGTTTGATGTAACGTCTTCTGAACTTGTACCGACACCTGAACTTGAATCAACCGATGAATCAGAGCCATTTGAACTGCTGTTAATATTATAGTCGGGAGTTGATAAAATCTTAATTGAGGATAATGTAGCAACAGTAATATAACGTTCGTTATCAGTAACAGCAATTAAAATCAGTAATTTCTCATTACCGTAAAAGGTTTGGTATGAAGGACTTTCGGAAAGTTCATCAATTTTCGAAAGATAAGAAATATAATCATCAGCGGTCTCAAAATTGGTTTGTTCATAATCAAAACCGTTAGCATTTGAGTGGGTGAACGACGATAAAACCTTCCAACCTAATAAATAATGACCGTCAATGGTTGTAATATCTAAACTTGCGGTTTCAGAGGTGAGTTTTTCAAAGATACCGCCGGGGTTAGCACTACCATAAATTATAGTGTTGCGGTTAATATGTGTTATTTCATCATTAGTGGTACTAAACAACATACCGCGACGGTCGGCCATACCGTTGGGCAGGGAATTAAGATAAATATATGTTTTATCAAGACTGTCAACAGTGTAAACAGGGTGGTTGACGTCAATAGAGTCGATATTAAGCCACGCGAAAATCTTGTTATCATCGCCTTTGATTTTGTTAAAGGCAACATTAGGGTTGTTTTTGTATGTTGAAATTAAGTTTTGTGCGTAACTATAATAATCTTTTGCCGTTGCATCAGCAGGTTTGTTTTTGCTAAAATACCAAATAGTCAATGAAGTGAAAATAATAACAAAGGCCGACAATATATAGCACAAAGTTCTTGTTGTACGGTTTTTGTTATGACGGTGAGGCTGTTTTTGAGTGGCATCATAATCTATAAAATCGTCATCATCGTCCAGATACACTTTTTCTAAAGTGATTGCTAAGGTGTTATTTTGCTCAGATTCATTCTCTGAAATAATAGTGGTTGCATCGTCAACATTATCTTCGGATGTTTCACCGTCATCGTTTTCTGAAATATCGTTGTTAACAGATTCCTCAACAATGGGGATTTCTTCAATTACAGGTGTTTCTTCAATTACATGTGTTTCCTCAATTACAGGTGTTTCCTCAATTACAGGTGCTTCCTCAATTACAGGTGCTTCCTCGATAATTGAATCATCGGTATTTTCTTTATTTACAAACACAACACCTGTACCGTAGCAATTATGATGTTCGGTTATGTAATCAACCAAAAAATCATTAACAATATCGAGTGTAACCTTTTTATTGTTAGTAAAACTAATTATTGTTTGTGGACCACATTCAATTAAAAAACCGCCAAATAATTTGCTTTTAGAAGTTAATGTGACTGCACCTTCGGGTAGACTGTGCTTCTGTTCGGTGATTATTCCGTTTTTGCTATAATCGGGAACAATCTCTTTTTTGCCGATTGCGCGAGCGATAAAAGAAGGAATGTTATCCTCATTGTAACCGCCGATGGTTATTATAATCTCGCTACGTGAAACAGCGCGTTTTAATTGAGATAAAAAAGTTTTCTTATCATTACAAGGGGAGGAAAGCAGACGCATAGGATAATTCCCATGAAGCCCGAATTCGAGCGACACGTCGGAAGAAGTTTTGTAGTATAAAATTTCGATTTTAACGTCCTTAGCCATGCTTAAACCTCCTTTTTTATTTGTTGTATTTTATTTTGAAGTAGTTGTTTCCTTGCTTGAAGTAGAGCTTTCAGATGATGTGATTTGGGGGATTGGAATCTTTTTCTTGGCGTAATATTCGCCGGGGTAGAGAACATCCTTGTTAACGGATGAATTATTTATATCAACCTCGCTAGATTCGCCTTGGCGAACCAAACGCCCTAGTATAACAAAACGTGCGTTGGTAAAGTCATAACAGCAGGTTGAAAGAGTGATGATTTCATCATCTGCATTAACGTCAACAGGTATATCATAAAGACTGCGGTCGCGACTATAAGTAATCCACTGCATAAAGTCGGTATCGTTTGTAAATGCGCTTCGGTAGG
>JAZRSW010000016.1:0-2272 GCA_045651745.1 Acutalibacteraceae bacterium | reverse complement strand
AAATGCTGTATAAATGTTTTTCGCAAGGTAAAAAATAGATTATGAAAGGAATGGCAAGTTATGTTAAATTATTTTGATTTAATAAACTTTAAAACTGCTGCTATTGCCGATTATTCTAAAGATAGCCTTGTTGATTTGCGTGACGTGAAGATAGATTCGGGTAAATCAGTGCCCGAAAAAATGAATGATTATTTTGAGCAAATTAAAAACCCTTATCTTTTCAAAGTCGGCGATATGAGAGTGAAGTTAAGTTTCGGCGGAGAACGTTCGTTTACCGATGCTCTCGGAGCAGTTATTTCAAATGGTGCAAATTACCAAACTAATTTGGGTTGATTTAAAACCGAAGGTATGGTATACTACGGTTGTGTAGAAAAAATGACCATACCTTCATATTAAAAAATATGGAGGCTATTGCTTATGGCAAATTCTAAATATGCAGAAATTTTAGAGCAGTCCTCCGTACCGAATAAGGTTTGGAAGACTGCTCTTTATCTTCGTCTTTCCCGTGATGACGGAACCGAGACGGAGAGTAACTCGATTGCGTCGCAACGAGAAATTTTAAAAGAATACTTAAAACGCTATCCCGATATGGAACTCGTTGAGATTTATTCTGATGATGGTTACAGCGGTACAAATTTTGACCGTCCTGATTTTATCAGAATGATGGAGGACGTTTATTCCGGTAAAATTAACTGTATCGTTGTAAAGGACCTTTCACGTTTTGGGCGAAACTATATTGAGATAGGAAATTATCTCGATAATGTTTTTGTTCGCCAGCGTGTTAGGTTTGTAGCGATAAACAACAATTACGACAATTTAAGCACGGGTAATAATGTAGTTAGCAATTTGCTGACTTTAAGTATTACAAACGTTACAAACGAATCTCAGGCGGCCAGTACGTCTGTTAACGTGCGGGGTACGCTGAATTTAAGGCGTCAGCAAGGCAAGTTTATCGGTTCTTTTCCGACCTACGGTTACCTAAAAGACCCGGATGATAAGCATCGTCTTATTATTGACGAGGAAACCGCACCGATTGTTCGGATGATTTTTGAACGCTTTATTGGCGGAGAGAGCATCATTGGCATCACAAAAGATCTAAATGAAATGGGTATACCTAATCCGTCAATGTATAAAAAGCAAAAGGGGCTAAATTACAAGCACCCGTCAGGCAGAAGCAATGACGGTTTGTGGCCTGATAGTTCGGTGCGCCGAATTTTGCAAAACCGAATGTATGTCGGTGATATGGTGCAGGGCAAGAATACTACCTATAGTTATAAAATTAAGCAGTGCCGTGCAATACCAAAAGATGAGTGGATTATTGTTGAGGGAACCCATGAGCCGATTATCAGCCATGAAACCTTTGACAATGCACAAGCGCTGTTTAACAAGCATATTCGAAAGAGTCCGAAGAAGAAAAACGTTGATTTGTTTTCGGGAATTGTGCGGTGTGCCGACTGTAAGCGCGTGATGAATAAAAAGACCAATCAGCACCCTTATGCCACATATCACTACTATCGATGCGTAACTGCACGAAAGATGAAAAAATCAGCCTGCACAAACCACACCATACGTATTGACAAGTTAGAAGAGGCGGGTTTTTTGAGTATTCAAAATATGATTAATACTGCGGTTACGATGAGCGATATGTTAGATTTGATTAATAATAATCCTAAACGAAAAAGCGAATCGAGCCATCTCCAAAAGGCACTCAAAACGCAAGTATCTGAACGGGAAAAATTGGTGACGATGCTTACTGATCTTTATCCCGATTGGAAAAGCGGTGTTATTACAATGGATGAATATCAAATGTTAAAAGAACGTCTTAATGAGAGGCTTAGAGTTATTGACGAAAAAATTGCCGGACTTACCAAATCGGCAGAGCAATTCAAAAACGGTATCAACGAAGATAACGATTTTGTAGCGCATTTTAAGAAGTACGGCAATATTGAGGCTTTAACTAGGCCGATAGTAACTGAACTAATAGAAGAGATTTTCGTACACGAGGGCGGAGATATCGAAATTGTATTCAAGTTTTATGATGCTTATATGCAAGTTGTTGAGTATATTGAACTTAACAAGCATCTTATTGAACCCGAAAAGCCTACAAAAAAGAAAAAGACGGCGTAATCATACTACCGGCCGTGCCGGTAGTATGCACTGCCCCCTTAGGGCATAAGACCGGCCGAGCCTATAGGCTCGTCGAAAGGTTTGCCAACCGCAACACTTTCACCGGCTGCCCCTAAAGGGGCTTTTTATTTGCCTTCTTTTACCT
>JAZRSW010000015.1:0-11054 GCA_045651745.1 Acutalibacteraceae bacterium | reverse complement strand
CAACAAACTGCCGGACAAATTTTTCAGTGTAAATAATCCGCTATACAATGTATCAGAAGCAGAAAAGAATCTTTATAAAAAGGTAAAAGTGCGCAATTGGAAGGATAAGGTCTGGGAGCTTGGCGGTCTTGGTGGCTTCAGCAAGAAAAATTTAGCAAATCCTAATAGCCCGGAGTACATAGAAAAGTTTATCATTGAATGTAACAAAGGTGTGCTTACTCATCGGCTGTCCTATCTAATTGGCTTTCTTCCAATGCTATTTATACCGAATATATGTGCATTTTCGATTGCTTTTCCTGTGGCAATGGTTAATTTGTTTCTAAACATTTTGCCAACACTTGCATTGAGATATAATACTCCGAAGTTAAAAATGATGTTAAAAAGAATGAATAGGAAGTCAGAACGTATAAAAGTATAAAGTTGAAAGGGCGTCGCAGAAATGCGGCGCTTTTGCTTTTTATATCAAAAAACGCTGGACTTGTGAAAGGTGTTGTGGTATGTATTTGTGTTGCAAAAGGAGGTGCAACGCACATGACAACACTTGAAGATTTATACTACGGCAACATCAGTCCGCATGAGAGGTACATTAAGCGAGGGACGAGGGTGGATAAACTCGTCAAGTTGATATGCAAAAACGAGGAAGAACTCAATGTAGGGCTTACAGAAAAACAAAAAGAAACCTTTGAAAAGTTCAAGGATTGCACAAGCGAACTGTCCTGTATTACCGAGCGAGAGGCATTCAGTTCGGGATTTATCCTTGCCACTCGAATAATGGTGGAAGTGATGCAAGGGTTGGAGGAGGTCGAGGATATATGAAGAAAATCATAATCCTTCTTCTCTGCTGTGGGGTGCTCGTGAGTATGGTGGGATGCGGTGGCAAAACCGCACCTCCACCTACCGAAAGTCCGCCAACAATCGTATCGGAAACGATAATAACAGAACCGCCTACCGAAACAACACTGCCTGTGGCGGCGGTAGAGCCGACAGAGAAGGAAAAGGAACCTACCCCGACCGTGAGCAAGGATCATGCAACCGAGCCGACTGTGACCGCCACAGAGCCATCAATAACGACACAACCAAAAGAAGAACCCAAGCCTACGGTAATAACAAATCCAACTGATCCATCGGCGGCGGAAAATATCGAGGAAAATGGTTGCATCACTATAGTGGAAACAGACGATCCGCCTAAAGAGGAAATCATAATCCCACCGAAGCCAAGTGCAGATTTAGTAGCACAGAAGGTCGCAGAATACATAAATCAGTTCCGCACCGAGCAAGGCGATGTCACCGCAACGGTAATTCCCGGACTGACCGAATACTGTAAATACCGATGTGCGCAACTAAAAACAAATTTTGCACACGACACCGCCGACCAACGAGCAGCCGCCAAAGCCTTGCAGTATGGCGAATATGTTGACTGGTCGCTATATGGAATCGAAGACGAGGAAAATTATTATACCGCCAATGTGCGCGAAGCCATCGGCAAAGGCAATTGGGGTGGCACGGCTGACGAGATAGCCTACTCCATAGCAAACGGATTCAGGAACAGCAAAAGACACTGGTCGTATGTCGGCAGATCCAAGTACACCTATATGGCGGTCGGCATTATGTATGACGGATATTACTGGTACGTCTGCGTATGCATGGACTCTGAAAATACAGACTTAAAATAAGCATAAAAATACCCACTGGATGCGGCAGTTCAACACGGAACTTTGCCACAACATCCGGTGGGCATTTTTTATATTTGCCTTTGTAGGCGTTTGTTTTATCTGAAACGGCCTACGGGTCGATAAAACTATTTCTGTTCGATTGTACGGCAATCAAATCTCATCATATTCTTGTGAGAGTTTTCTATCCTTTAAAGTCACTTCAATTTTTGAAAGTATTTTAGCAGGATCCAAATCTTTATGGTCGCTTGACAACTGAAGTTTTTCGGGTTTGATAAAATACTGCGTTTTACCATCAGTGCCTTTATGTCCTACATAAATTACCACAATGGTATCTCCATCTTTATCGGTTTTAACTTCTGTTTTAATCCAATAATCAGAATCTGGTTTTTCTTTGGATTTAATTTCAGGCACATACCAGTCATCCAATCGAATTAATTTAGCATCCTTAAACTCAGGAATATTAAGCATGCGCATACATTTGCTCTGTATATTCTTAAAACTATCTATCGGTATTTCTTCATTACATTTAGGACACCTGAAAGCTTGGTTAGTATATCCATCTGAAACGTATTCAAGTTCTATTTCCGGATGCTTTGTACAATGAAAGTGAATTCCATGTTGGTTGCAAAAATAATAGTTGTGCCAATTTTTCTCACGTTCACTAAAGTTAGTACAATCACCGTGGAATAATTCACCACCATCATATAAAGTGCATTTTCTGAAAGAAATATTATCATCCAATCGATATATAACTTTATTTTCAGTACTCATACATTATTCTCCTTGTATTTAATCATTAACCTCAATGATTTTTAATGCCTCTTCCGCCGTTAATTCGCCTTTGAGGTATTTATCTCTTGCTTCGGTAGCGGCATCGCACCAAACATAAAAATCATCGTAGGTTATGCCTTTGGGTGACATATAAATTTTACCGTCCTTGCGCTCATAACGGCGATACATTTTTCTCTTTTCTCTGTCGTATGCTTCTACAACCTTATCTGTTCTAACCATCTTTTTATGTTTAAGGCTTGGCGCAAGATCCTTACAGGTCTTGTCATCTTTAAGAACACGATCACAGTACTTGGTTGCCTTATTGGTTTTGGGAACAAAATATCTACCGCAACATTCGCATCTTACGATTTTTGGTTTTGTAGATAAGAACTGCATTAATAGGAAGATATAATAATCCGTCAAATTGCGAAAGAAATACCGTGCGGTCAGTTCTCCGTGGAAAGATAGTTCTTGCTGCAACATGATTTGTGATAGGAAATAATTTTCGCCGTCCTCATCAATGGTATTGCCGGTATAAATATTATAAAACGTATCGTTTACAAATAAATTAAAATCCACAATTGAACGAAGTAGTATTGGGATTATAGTTTTTGTAATCTCTATACACTCAATTGAACCGCCAAAGACGGGAACAGAATCCACAATCATAGTCTCGGAGAGCAAAGAGGCAATCGGCGAATTCTCTTCCAACTCCTTAATCAAACTCTCGGTAATCGAAGTGAGTCGCTCAAAATTTTTCAAATCTTCTTTGTTGGGTTTATGCTTTCCTTCGATTTTAATTTGGTTTGCAATTTCTTGAAGTACATCAACAATCCTTGAATACGGCCAAAAATTCAATTCAGAGAACTCTATAATCTCATCCTTAATCGTGGTAACAGGCAGTTCCTGCTCACCCGATTCGGTGATGAGATTTCTTTTTATTTGGCCGTCTTTTTCTAAGGTTACATACAGCCCGATTTGTTGGGGTATTATCTGCATAAATTCACCGCCTTTTGTGTAAAAGTGAACTTTGTATATTTTTCTTCAAAACACCTTCTCACCCCGAAGATGTTGTTTTCATATTAGAATTATATCACAGACAGGCGAAAAAAGAAAGCCTGTCCTTACAACTGAATGATCTGCCGATAAGATATGCGGAGGCGGCCTTTGGCGATGACAGCAGTTTGCGGGAACTGTGCTGAGAGAGAAAGATGCACTGCGGTGTGTTCCGAAAGGATTCGGCAAGCGAAGGATCGTCTTCAACACTACACGGTCAAAAAAGAGCGTAGGACCAACGTCGGGTGAACAGGCATAAATCTGCAGTGAAGCGAGGAAGGCGTGTGAACTTTCTCTCATAGGTAACAGTCGCCATCTGCAGTTGTGGGTACGCCACTCCTTTAAGTTGGTGTGCTCACAGTAGGAACAAAAAATGTTCCTATGCAATATGAATATTGCTCCCACCTTTTAGGTGAGCGCAATAAAAATAAACTTATGAAAGGTGGGATGTATATGATTGTTCCAACTGAACCCTCGATGCAAAAATCTACAGAAAGGAAAGAAAAAATGACAACAGAAAAAACACTATCCCTTGTTCGAATATCGGATGTGCAGCTTCAAGAAGTCAAATGGCTTTGGAAACCGTATATCCCATTTGGAAAACTGACTATTATCCAAGGCGACCCCGGCGAAGGTAAAACAACCTTTGCTCTACGGCTCGCCGCCGCTTGTTCGTCAGGTGTGGCTCTGCCCGGTATGGAAATCGCAGAACCGTTTAATGTGATATACCAAACTGCAGAGGACGGACTCGGCGATACTATCAAGCCGAGGCTCATCGAAGCCGGTGCAGATGAAAGCAGAGTGCTTAATATCTGTGAAGACACCGATCCTCTTTCTCTGTCGGATGAAAGAATCGAACAGGCAATCAGGCAGACCGATGCTAAGCTGATGATACTCGATCCGATTCAAGGTTATATCGGTGAGCGTATCGACATCAACCGCGCCAACGAAATCCGTACGGTTCTTAAAAAAGTTGCCGCCGTTGCTGAGTGTACAGGATGCGCCATTATTATGGTCGGTCACCTTAATAAAGCGCAAGGCTCAAGCAGTGCCTATCGTGGTCTTGGTTCAATAGACTTCCGTGCAGCTGCAAGAAGTGTTCTGCTGGTAGGGCGGCTTCGTAAAGAACCGAATGTCCGTGTTATTGTTCACGATAAATCTTCGCTGGCACCCGAAGGTAAATCCATCGCCTTCAACCTTGGTAATGAGGACGGTTTTTATTGGCTTGACGGTTACAGTGAAATATCCGCCGAAGAACTGCTCTGTGGTTTCTCTGCCGAAACCAAAACAGCGGTAGCGGAAGAACTGATCCGCAGCATGTTGGCAGACGGCAAAGAAGTTACGGCAGAGGAAATATTCCGAACCGCCGCCAACAAAAACATTTCACAGCGTACCGTTAATGAGGCCAAGAAAAACATTGACGGTATCAAAACCCGAAAGGTTGGTAAAGGCTGGGCGTGGTCAATCCCCAAATAAAGATTGCAACAATGCAGAGTGTCCTATCTGCATTGTTAAAAGTAGATGACAATGGGAGTCCTTTGCATTGTTGCATTCTTCTTTTTCTGCCCGTTGGATTACAGCAGTAACTATCGGTAGGGCGTTTATTGCGAGTTTCGCCTTTGTGTTACGACCACCTTATTGGCGGCCGATTCATCGGCGGTCGGGCTAAGCCCATACCCCTATAAAATTTTTAGAAAGGACGGTTACAATGAATACAAGAACCGAAATATTAAAGTTCAGGGTAACACCTGAAGAAAAAGAAATCATCACCCACAAGGCACTATCCTCATACAGACTTGTCAGCCAGTATCTGCGTGACTGTGCCTTGGAAAAACAAATCACCGTTATAAACGGTGCGGATAATGTTGCCGTAGAACTCAGGCGCATCGGTAACAATGTGAATCAAATCGCCCGTGCGGTTAATGCAGGTTTTATTACCGAAGCAAACCTCACAGAAACAAGAGAGGAGTTGAGAGCGATATGGCAATCGTTAAATTCGTTACTTCGGATTGCCCGATGAATAATATCTTCCCTTATGTTATAAGAAAAGAGGCGACCGAGCAAAGACTAATAAGCGGCATTGAGTGTTCACCCGATACTGCGTTGGAAGAATTCCGTTATGTAAAACAGAAATACGGTAAAGAGGACGGCAGAACCTACTATCATATCGTGCAGTCCTTCGCTCCCGATGATGAACTGACACCCGAAACCGCACACGAAATTGGGTTAAAATTTGCCGAACACTTTCCCGGCTATCAGATCTTGGTGGCAACTCATTACAACACCGGTCACATTCACAATCACTTTATTATGAACTCGGTCAACTGCCAAAATGGTAAAAAGTTTCATCAAACCCGTGATGAACTTTTAGAGGTGAAGGCATACTCCAACAAACTCTGTCAGGAGTATGGTCTAAGCATCACCGAAGAAAAGTGCAGCTACGGTAAATGGCCAGAGTGGAAAAAGCGACTCCGCAGTTTTGCTCTGTATGCAATAAGCAATTCCGATACAAAGGAAGAATTTATTGCGTGTATGCGCGAGCACGGATACAGCGTTAAGTGGGAAGATAAATACAAATATATTACCTTCACCACACCCGACAATCATGTCTGCCGTGACAAAAGTTTGTTCGATGAGCGTTTGCTCAAAAACAACCTCGAAGTCTATTTTGCACTTGGCGGTGCGAGCAGTGAACTTTATGATGATTATAACGATTATAAAACTCCTGCGCATACGCCCGAAGCAAGTATGACAGTTACAACGGGACTCATAAGTTTACTCGGTGATCTGCTTTCGATAGCACCGCCCGAGGACGATTATGAAGCGCATCCGGCAAAGGAACTAAGCACAGCCGAGAAGCTTAGACTCGAAAAAATCCTCGGCAAGAAAATTTCACCGATGGCCTACGCTTGCTATTCTACTCAGGAAGATGAGCAAGGTATGTCGATGGTATGGTAAGGAAGGAGTGGTGAATTAGAATTTACTGTGCTAACTGAAATGGCGTGAGCATAGTATGTACTATCAAGGAAAAATTTGGAAAGGCAGGTGACTTCACCGTGGGAAAGATTACTTTGAACTATACGTTCAACAATCCCAACTCGGTGGAGGACACCGCCGAGATGCTTCTGAAAATTTTTATCGAAGCCAACAAAGCGAAGGTTGAAGAAGTGATAAAAAATGCTGTTAACGACAGCGAAAAAACAGCCAGCCATCCCGTGTAAAGCGGGATGGCTTTTATAAAAAAACAATGGTCGGCATATTCACTGGACTTGTAAAAACTTGTGTGGTATTGTGTTGTCGCAAACCACAGGAAAGGAGAAAAAATATGAATATAGCAGCCTATTGCCGTGTATCAACTGAAAAGGAAGATCAGCTCAATTCCCTTGAAGCACAGAAAAACTTCTTCCTCGAATACACGGGGCGTTCCGGTGATAACCTTGTAAAGCTGTATGCCGATGAAGGTTTATCGGGAACAAAAATCAAAAACCGCAAACAATTCCTGCGGATGATGGCAGATGCTGAGCTTGGACTGTTCGATATGGTTGTGGTAAAAGATATATCGCGCTTCGCCCGAAACACCGTTGACCTTCTGCAGAATATCCGCCGCCTTCGTGAACTCGGTATCGAAACCCAGTTCCTTACAGCGAATATGACAAGCATGGGAAACAGTGAGTTTGTGCTAACCGTCTTCGGTGCCTTGGCACAAGAGGAAAGCGCAAACACCTCCAAGCGTGTTAAATTCGGAAAAAAGATAAACGCCGAAAAAGGCAGAGTGCCGAACATCGTCTTCGGCTACGATAAAACCATCGGCGATTATTTTAATCTGACAATCAACAAAGCGGAAGCCGATATCATCCGACAAATTTACCGATGGTACTTGAACGAAGGATACGGTGCCGCCAAAATATCCTATATGCTTAACGAGCGAGGAATCAAAACAAAACGCGGTTGCGAATGGTCGCAAAATGCCGTCTGCCGAATTCTTGAAAATGAACTTTATACCGGAAAAATTATAAACGGGAAAGAAGAAGTCGCCGACTTCCTTACAGGCAGACGAGCCTTAAAAAGCGAGAATGAATGGTATGTCGTTGACCGTCCCGACCTTCGCATTATAAGTGATGAGGACTTTGCAGAAGCCGGTCGGCTCAAAGCAGAGCGTGGTAAAAAGTTTAAGGTGGACAAGGAACGGCATAGCAATCTGCACCTATTCTCAACCCTTATCAAATGCAAGGACTGCGGATGGTCTTTCCGCCGTAGTGTGCGCACCTATAAAAACACCTATGTAAAATGGGTGTGCTCGGGGCATAACAGAGGCGCAGACAGTTGTCCCAATGCTCTCTCTGTTGATGAAAACGAACTGATCGAGGTCATCGAACAGTACTTCGCTGATATACTGTCCTGTAAGAAAAATGTTATCGGTCGTGTGGTGAATGAGTTTCAAAAGGTGTATCGTGCAAAAGATGAAAATGTTGCCTACGAAAAAGAACTTCGCACAGCGATTGAAAAATTAAAGCGCAATCGTCAAAAGTATATGGATATGTATACCGATGACCTTATCACCCGTGAAGAACTGAATGCTAAGATCGGTGGGGACAAGCAGGAACTGGAACGGCTTGAGAGTGAACTGCGAATGGTAGAACGGCACCTTACAAAAGGCGACCAACTGCAGATGATACTCGCTGACACCTTCAAAGAAATCGAAGATATCAGCAATCTGCGAGGGATTACCAATGCGCAACTGCGGAGAGTCATTGACAGAATCGAGGTAGACCACAACGGAAACGTTGAGGTCTTCCTCAAACTCTTCCGAGAACTGGGGCTTGACGAAACCGTTCCAATTTGTAACGACCGCACATAAGGACGTAACCGAGCGGTTGCGAAGGGCAGACCCTGAATTATGGGGCAGGGTTAAGGTGGTTTTGGAACGCAATAAGGAAGAGCGTCATATTCGCGGAGGACTCGCTACAAGGCGGAAATATAAGGGAATTTAATATATTTAAACTTTAAAACCGATACATTGTATTTTTTATACAGTGTATCGGTTTTTATTTATTTTCCTATAATTTTCTCTGCTAATTTCGCGCCTGCCATAATACATTCGTCGCAGGTCTTTAAAGGTTTGCCAGTGGAAATACCTTTAATTTCACTGCAGATGCATGAGCCGATTTCTTTTTCGAAAGCCTCGTTGATTTCACGGCAAAGAGCGTAGGTTGAGGCTTTGGAATTGGGCAATAAAAGGTCGCCACAACTGTTTTTCATTCCCGCAATCATTATTGCGGCGGACAAAGCACCGCAGGTTAATTTACAACCGCCCATTCCTGCGCCAAAACCCTCTGAAATCATCATAGCGGTTTGCCTTCCGAGCCCTAACTCCGAGGCAAAGGGTAACAATACCGCCTGCGCACAGTTAAACCCTTTTTTGTGTAGTGATAACGCTTCAATTGTTTTCTTTCCTGCCATAACTTTTGTTTCCTTATTTCAAATAATCAATATTCAAGGTTGCGGCGGCATTCAGTTCGCTATTTGCAATATTGCCGTTTTCATATTCATAAATAGCCTGAGCGCCGACCATTGCGGCATTGTCACCGCAATATTTTTTCTCGGGGTAGTAAAGCTTAAGTTCGCTTTTCTCACATTCTTCGGTCATTCTTTCGCGCAACTCCGAGTTTGCCGAAACGCCGCCTGCAATAACTATTTTTTTCATTCCCGTTTGTTCGGCGGCTTTAAGCGTGTTGGCAATAAGTATATCACAAACACGGCGGCGGACGGTGGCGGACAATACCGGCACGTCGATAGGTGTGCCTTTTTGCTCGGCGTTGTGAGTAAGGTTTATTACGGCGGTTTTTAACCCTGAAAAACTGAAATCAAGGTCACAACCGTCAACCTTTGGCCACGGCATTGGGTATTTTTCGAAGTCCGGCTCGGTTGCAATTTTGTCTAACATTACACCGCCGGGGTAGTCAAGTCCCATTGACCTTGCCGATTTATCAAAACATTCGCCTGCGGCGTCGTCACGCGTTCTTCCGATAATCTCGAAATCGGTATAAGAGTTGACTTTGACAATTAAACTGTTGCCACCCGAAACAAGCAAGCATAAAAACGGCGGTTCTAATTCGGGGTGTGAAATATAGTTTGCGGCGATGTGACTACGTAAATGGTGCACGGGAATAAGCGGTTTATTAAGCGACATGGCAAGTCCCTTTGCATAATTGACACCGACTAACAATGCACCGATAAGACCGGGCGCGTGGGTGACGGCAATGGCGTCAATATCGTTCAAAGTAAGTCCCGCTTTGGTTACTGCATCGTTAACTACTGTCGAAATTGCTTCACAATGTCTGCGCGAGGCGATTTCAGGTACAACACCGCCGTAAATCTTATGTTCGGCAATTTGGGTTGCCACGATGTTGGATAAAACAGTACGTCCCTCAACCACTGCGGCAGCAGTTTCGTCGCAGGAGGACTCGATTGCTAAAATTTTCATATATGTACCTTCTTTAAAAGTCTAAAGTCATAATTTTTGCATTGTCTTGGGGGTCGCGGTAAAAGTTCTTCCGTTCACCTCTGACAGTAAATCCATACTTTTCATAAAGACGGATAGCGGGTGTGTTTTGGCTACGGACTTCCAACGTTAAAAAGGAAAGATTTTTTTCACGTGCAAAGGTTATCATAGCCTCTAAAATCTTACTTGCTAAACCCTTTCGCCAAAATTCCGGCCGAACGGCAATATTGGTAACATCACCCTCGTCTAACACAGTAGTAAACCCACCGTGACCGACAACTTTTCCGTTTACCTCTGCGACAAAATAGTGTCCGTTGCGGTTTAACGTTTCGGTAATGCCGTTTTCTGACCAAGCCTCTGTACCCAATGTTAAACGCTCGGTTTCGGCGATTTCTTTCGCGTCTGAAATTTTAGCAGGGCGGATATTAACCTTTTCTGATATAAGCATAAACGCCCTCCAGTTTCGTTTCGATTTCGTCGGCGCAACGGCGGTAATCGTCTAAACTACCACCAAACGGGTCGGAAATATTAAGTGTAATAATCTTTTCGTTTGGCACACCGACCGACAAAAGTGCATTAGTGTGCGAATCGGTCATAGTTACAATTAAATTAGCATTATCAACGGCAAATTGGCTCAAAGGCGTTGAGCGGTGGGCTAAAATATCAATGTTTCGTTCACACATAATCTTTATAGCGTTTTCGCTTGCACTGTCACCGCTGAAAGCCGCAAGACCGTAGCTTTTAACCTCAATTTTTGAGCATTCATCGGGGGTTAAATTTGCCTTGAACAGTGCTTCTGCCATAGGACTGCGGCAGGTGTTACCCGTGCAGACGAAAATTATCAGTTTTTTATTCATTTTAACCTTTCGCGTCGTACCACGTTTTGCCGATGTTGGCGTCAACCGTCATAGGCACTTTAAGTTGTACGGCGTTTTCCATTTCCTCTTTGAGAATTTTTGCGGCGATTTCTGCCTTTTCTTCGGGTGCCTCAACAATCAGTTCATCGTGCACCTGCATAATTAAGTTTGCTTCGGGAAGTTCATTTTTCAAGC
>JAZRSW010000014.1:0-5632 GCA_045651745.1 Acutalibacteraceae bacterium | reverse complement strand
TTATTAAAAATGTTTTGATTCATAATGTTTAAAAAGTAATTGTTGGATATAGGAAGTTTTATGAAAGAAAAGGCAAATATAAATTCAGTTAAAATCAGTGGTGAAAAAGATAAAATCTCCAAGAAGAATGTTCACGATGGTCACCGTGACAGAATGAGGGAAAGATTCGAGAAAACAGGCTTTAACGGTATGCAGGAACATGAAATTTTAGAAATGCTTTTGTATTACTCTGTACCCCGTCGTGATACCAATCCTTTAGCACATGATTTAATTGACCGTTTCCAAACACTTTCTGGTTTATTTGAAGCAAGTGAAGAAGAGTTGCTTTCTGTAAATGGTGTTACAAAAAATACTGCAACATTATTAAAAATGATGATACCATTATTTCACGAATACAGTAAAAGTTCAAACTCTGCTACAAGATTAAAAGACTCTGATGCCACATCTAAATTTCTTCGTAAATATTATACCGGAGTTATGAATGAACGTGTGATGGTAATCTGTATTGATTCTTCGTGTAAAATATTGAGTTTTGAAACTGTTTGTGAAGGTGATAGTTGCAGTTGCTTGCTAAACGTCAGAAGGTTAATAGAGCTTTCGCTCAAAAACCCATTGACGGCAGGTGTTATTTTAGCACACAACCATCCCAACGGAGTAGCTTTACCGTCGCGAGAAGATATAGATACGACAGTTGAACTGATTAAAATGCTCGCTAACGTAAATGTTAGACTTGTTGACCACCTTATTATAGCAGGCGATGAGTTTACGTCTATGGCCACATCGGTTAATTTTAAAAGTATATTTAAGTAAATCAAAATAAAGCACCCGAGATTATTTTCGGGTGCGTTATTTTTGCTTTCTTTTAGTAATTGCTTGAATAAAATTAGAGTATAAATTATTTTAATAACTACTTGAAATCACAATTGTTGTGTGTTATACTTATTAAAAGGAAATAAAAACGATAAACAATATGCATTTTATTTGTATATATTGCACAATGTTTTATTTCTTTTGGATATATTGCCTCAATATATTATTATTTTAAAAGAGGATGATTTTAATGAAACAGTTTGACATTACTAAAATTAAAAGTATTGCGTTGTTAGGTCACGGTTCGTGCGGTAAGACAACGTTGGCAGAGTCTATGCTTTTTGCTGCAGGAATTACCGACCGTATCGGTAAAACATCTGACGGTACTGCAATTATGGATTTTGATGCTGAGGAGAAAAAACGCAGTGTTTCGGTATCAACTGCAGTTTATCAGTTTGAATATAAAGATAGTAAAATTAACCTTATTGATGCACCAGGTCTTTTTGACTTTGCAGGAGGCGTTAGTGAAGCATTGACGGCTGCTGACAGTGCAGTGATTGTACTGTCAGGTAAATCAGGTCTTAACGTTGGCTCGCAGATAAACTTTGACCAGGCAAAAGCGGCTGGTGTTCCGGTATCGTTCTTTATTGGTAAGTTAGATTCTCCGCGTGCATATTTTTACCGAGTAATTTCAACCTTGACTGCCCATTACGGTGCAGTTATATGTCCCGTTGTTATTCCTTATGTTGAGGGTGAGACGGTAGTTTCTTATGTAGATTTGATTAGTGGTAAGGCTTATAAGTGCGATGGAGTTAAATACACAGAAACCGATATGCCTCAAAGTGATGATATAACCAATATGCGTGACGTTATGCTTGAGGCTGTTGCATCGGTTGACGAGGCTTTGATGGAAAAATACTTTGGTGGTGAGGAATTTACTGCTGAAGAAATTAAAGAAGCACTTAAAAAAGGTATGGTTTCAGGTGACATTTGTCCTGTTTTCGGCGGTATCAACCAGACCGGTGCAGGTGTCGGCATTGCACTTGATATTTTGGCAGATATTGCACCGTCAGCTGCCGACCGTGAGTATAAAATCAAAAATGGCGACGCTCTGGGCACTGCAAACTGCAATCCTACAGCACCCGCAACGGCTGTTGTATTTAAAACAATTGCAGACCCGTTTGTAGGCAAACTTTCATATTTTAAGGTTATTAACGGTAGTATCAAAGCCGATGCTAAACTTGTCAATATGCGTACAGGAGAGGAAGAAAAACTCGGTAAGGTTATGTGGCTAAAAGCCGGCAAACAAGAGGATGCTGACGTAATTCCGGCAGGTGATATCGGCTCTGTTGCAAAGTTGGGTAACGTAAAAACAGGTGATACACTTAGTGTTGCAGGTTCGGGCGTTGAAATCGTCGCAGCTGAATTCCCAAAATCTTGTTTGTCAATGGCGGTTAAGGTGCTTAAAAAAGGTGAGGAAGAAAAGGTTTCCAACGGACTTGCGCGTCTTTGCGAAGAAGACCCAACTTTGAGTTTTGCTACCGATAAAGAAACAAGGGAACTTGTTTTGTCGGGTCTTGGTGAACAGCATTTGGATGTTGTATCTTCTAAACTTAAAAATAAATTCGGTGTTGAAATAAAACTTGAAACACCGAAGGTTGCTTATCGCGAGACTATCCGCAAGAAAGTTAAAGTGCAGGGAAGACATAAGAAGCAATCAGGCGGACACGGTCAGTTTGGTGACGTTTGGATTGAGTTTGAACCGTGTGACAGTACAGATATGATATTTGCCGAGAACGTATTCGGTGGTTCTGTTCCCAAAAACTTTTTCCCGGCAGTTGAAACAGGTCTTCGTGAGTGTGTAAAGAAAGGCACGTTGGCAGGTTATCCCGTTGTTGGACTTAAAGCAACATTGGTTGATGGCTCATATCATCCCGTCGACTCGTCTGAAATGTCCTTCAAAATGGCAGCCGCAGTAGCATTTAAAGCCGGTATTCCTACTGCTAATCCTGTACTGTTAGAGCCAATTGGTACATTAAAGGTTATAGTTCCCGATGATGTAATGGGTGACGTTATCGGTGATATTAATAAACGCCGCGGCAGAGTTTTGGGTATGAATCCGTGCGAGGGCAGAAAGCAGGAGATTTTAGCCGAAGTTCCGTCATCTGAAATGGGGGATTTCCCGACTGCGATGCGTTCAATTGCACAAGGTCGTGCTACATTTGAGTTCAATTTTGAACGTTACGAGGAAGCACCGCCTTTTATTGCACAAAAAGTAATTGCTGAAAAATCAGAATAAATGTTGAGAAAGTGTCGCGGTAAATCCGCGGCACTTTTTTTGATCTTACATTATATTGTTTACTATTTGGTCTTGATTTTACTGTTGAATTCTGCTATAATAACAAAATATTATGAGTTAGTATGCGATAATGCCGTCGTTTTGATGTTTTATTAAATTTAAGAGGTGGTAAGTGTGGATTTTTCGGTTATTACAAGTAAAGAGAATAAACTTATAAAATCGGTAAAAAAACTGCTCACCTCGGCAAAAGAACGTAAGCAGACGGGACTTTTTGTGCTTGAAGGTTTACGTCTTTCTGCTGATGCCGCTATTAACGGCTACAACATTGAAACATTGATTATTGCTGAAAGTGTTGAAGAATCGGATAGACTCAATATTTTGGTTGAAAAGGCAGAAGTAATTGTCAAAGTGCCCGATAGTCTTTTCTCATATATGAGTGACACTGTAACACCTCAAGGGGTTATGTGTGTTGTAAAAATGCCGCAGAAGATGTCGGTTGAAAATATTGAAAATGGTAAGTACATTGTCCTTGAAAATACTGCCGACCCTGCAAATCTGGGCGCAATTGCCCGCACTGCTGAAGCTTTCGGCATTTCGGGATTAATTGTTCTTAATAGAAGTTGCGACCCGTTTTCACCTAAAAGCCTTCGCGCTTCAATGGGTGCATTGCTAAGACTTCCTATAATTACTGCTGACGATATTACCGATACATTGCAAACACTTAAAAGTAATGGTTTTACCTTATTTGCTTCGGTTGTGAGTAATGCCGATTGTGATGTTACAAAAGCAGATTTTAACGATAACAGTTGTGTGCTGATTGGTAACGAGGCTAACGGCTTGACCGATACTGCAATTAACCTTTGTGACCGCAAAATCACTATCACAATGAAAGGCAGAGCAGAGTCACTTAACGCTGCCGCAGCCGCATCTGTAATAATGTGGGAAATGACTCGTTGTGAGGTAAAGTAATGTCGGTTGAATATTGGATTTGGTTGCAACAAGTTTTAGGTTACGGCAATTCTGCAGTCGGTAGAGTTATATCACAGTTTTTAACAGCTGAAAATTTTTATAAAGCACCTGATAGCGAGAAAATTGCAAGGTGTCATTTATCTAAATCGCAAATTGCAAGACTTCATAAAGTTCCACGTAGAGAAATTGCTAAAATAATTAAAGATTCTGCAAAATGCGGAATAAATATTATTACTCCGGAAGATTCTGCTTACCCAGAACGGTTGCTAAATCTACCAGACCCGCCGGCAGTTTTGTATGTAAAGGGAACAAGATACGATTTTAATGATAATCCCACAGTAGCGATTGTTGGACCTCGTAAAATTTCAGATTACGGTGCAGGTTGCGGTAAAGTTATTGCAAATACGTTGGCTTCGTGTGGGTTTACAATTGTTTCGGGCGGTGCTGTCGGTGGTGACAGTGCGGCTCATAACGGTGCAATTGAAGCGGGTGGCTATACAATCGGTGTTTTAGGTTGCGGAATTGAGGCGGATTACCTAAAAGTTAATTCCGAATTACGTGAAACAATAACCATGAACGGTTGTTTAGTTTCAGAGTATCCTCCATTTTATAAGGTCACAAAAGGCTCGTTCCCTTCAAGAAACCGTATTATGTCAGGACTGTCAAATGCGGTTATTGTTCTAGAAGGCGGAGCTCAAAGCGGTACATTAATTACTGCTCGCCACGCCGCAGAACAGGGTAAAGATGTTTTTGTTATTCCCGGAAGTCCGACTTTATCTCAGTATGAGGGTTCTAACCGTTTAATTGCTGACGGTGCAAGACCATTACTCAACGTCAGTGATATAATTAACGAATACTTGAGTCTTTATCCGGATAAAATACATTCGCCTGAACGAAAAACTCCGGTGCGAGTTAAAGAAAAACCGTCAAAATCCGAAACAGTCACGGCTGAAACTACCGATTCAGGTGAAAAAAGAGTATCCGCTAAACCTGATAAAAGTATGTTAAGTGATGAAGCGGTTGAGGTTTTAAGTGTATTCGAAAATTTGGGTGAAAGTTTTATTCCCGATGACGCAATAGAAAACACAAATCTTTCGGCAGGTGTTGTTTTAGGCGCTGTGACCGAACTTGAAATTTGCGGATTTATTGAAGCATTACCCGGCGGGAGATACCGCCTTAAGTAATATATTCCACCAGAAAGAGTGATATTTTGTCTAAGTTAGTTATTTTGGAGTCGCCGTCAAAGGCTAAAACAGTACAAAAGTATTTAGGAAATGGTTTCGAGGTTGTCGGTTGTACCGGTCACGTTCGTGACCTGCCGAAATCATCTATGGGTATTGATATTGAACACGGATTTCAGCCGAAATATCAAAACCTTGCAAACAAAAAGGAAGTTATTAAAAAATTAAAGGATTTAGCTGAAAAAAGCGAGTTCGTTTATCTCGCAACCGACCCTGACCGTGAGGGAGAGGCTATTTCTTGGCACTTGGCACACGTTTTAGGCTTAGATTTAAAAGTCGGATCGTAGCCATGTCGTTCTGTGAGCCAAGGAGT
>JAZRSW010000013.1:0-4923 GCA_045651745.1 Acutalibacteraceae bacterium | reverse complement strand
AGCTATGCTGGAATTACTGCCGTCAGAACTGTTAGAATTGACAGTGGCTTTGGCCTTATCGTTGCACGCATAAAGACAAAACGAAAATACAACGAGCATTAACATAATCACAAAACGTTTTCTCATATTAGTCCCTCTTTTTATATTGAATATACCATAAATTTCAAACAGAATCAAGTAACAAGTAACTAACGGTTAGCCAATGCATTCAAAAATCTGTTGTCGATTCAAGGTCAACTCTATACACAGAAAAAACTCGGCACACCAGACGGTGTTCCGAGGTTTTTTAGCAAGTTGCACCGATTTAGATATCGGCATTATTTGTTGAAATTTGCCATCCATTCTTCAACCGATAGTCCAGCTATACTACAAATAACAATTTCATCCCAGAGTTCACACAATGAGTTGCCGTGATAGATTTTTGCATCCACCAATTCCCGTGCGGTAGAAAACTCACAACCATTAGGAATATCGCATAGCCCCGCCCAATACGGTTTATCATTTTTTATTGCACGAAGACCGTTTTTATATTTGGGTAAATATCCAATAAAATGTTCTATTTCATTTTCATCATTCTTAAAATAAAAACAAATCTCATCCATCATAGGATTACCTTTGTTTAATTGTTCAAAGAAAAAATCAGAGGTCATAATAAGAACCACCTCCTATATTTTAATTATATCAAAATCATAAAGAATCTGCAATAGTTTTAGTTCAAGTCCCCCCCCGAAAGCCGTTTTGGGCGTAGGATATCTATGAAATTCAACTATAAAAATTTGCATAGAAAAAAGTCCGAAACCGTTGTGGTTTCGGACTTTTTTGCTCCGATATCTAAATCGGTGCGCTTTTTTGGTTGCGGGGGCCGGATTTGAACCGACGACCTCCGGGTTATGAGCCCGACGAGCTACCAGGCTGCTCTACCCCGCGATATATTAAATTTTGCCACAATTTTGTGGCTGTTTTAGTATTATACACCATTGTGCTTTAAATTGCAAGCACTTTTTTAAAATTGTTAAAATTTTTCGTCGCGCTGTTTCGACAGTCATTTAATAAACCGCCCATAAATCAAGCATTTAAACGTTTAAAATCGCGTTGACTTTGCATAAAAATTGTATTAAAATAAATACAATAAATATTTACTTGGAGCGTTTTAAAATGGACATCAAAGAAGCATCATTGCAAAAACATTATGATTGGCAAGGCAAAATTGAGGTTGTATCAAAGGTAAAAGTACAGTCTTCCGAAGATTTGTCTTTGGCATATACCCCCGGCGTTGCACAACCCTGTCTTGAAATTCAAAAAGATTATAACAAGTCTTTTGAACTTACTCGCCGTTGGAACCTCATCGGCGTTATCACCGACGGTTCGGCAGTTTTAGGACTTGGAAACATCGGCCCCGAAGCCGGTATGCCGGTTATGGAGGGCAAATGCGTTCTCTTCAAAGAATTTGCCGGCGTTGATGCATTCCCGATTTGCATCCGTTCAAACGATGTTGATGAAATTGTAAACACAATCTATAACATTTCAGGCTCTTTCGGTGGCATTAACCTTGAAGATATTGCCGCACCGAGATGCTTTGAGATTGAAAGAAAACTCAAAGAAAAATGTGATATACCGATTTTCCACGACGACCAACACGGCACTGCTATCTGTGTTGCCGCCGCTATGATTAACTCGCTTAAACTTGCGGGTAAAAACATTTCCGATATTAAGTGTGTAATAAACGGTGCGGGGGCGGCAGGAACGGCTATCGGCGAACTTCTTTTAAAACTCGGTCTTAAAAATCTTATTATGTGTGATAAATTCGGCGCTATCTGTAAAGGCGACAAAACGTTGTCCGAGGCACATAAGGAACTGTCACTCAAAACCAATCCTAATTTGGAAAAAGGCACTTTGGCTGACGTGATGAAAAACGCTGACGTATTTATCGGCGTTTCCGCGCCCAATATTGTCACCGAAGAAATGGTCGCATCAATGAAAAAAAGCGCAATTGTATTCCCGATGGCAAACCCCGTTCCCGAAATTATGCCTGATAAAGCCCTTAAAGCAGGCGCTTTAGTTGTTGGTACGGGACGTTCTGACTTTGCAAACCAAATTAACAACGTTTTGGCTTTCCCGGGAATTTTCAGAGGTGCGCTTGATGTCAGAGCAAGTGATATAAACGACGAAATGAAAATGGCTGCGGTTTATGCTTTGAGCAGTCTTGTGAGTGACGAGGAACTGTCCACGGAATATATACTTCCTAAAGCATTTGACCCACGTATTGCTCCCACAGTTGCAAAAGCCGTTGCCGATGCCGCAAGAAAATCGGGAGTTGCAAGAATTTAATAACACTTAAATTTAAGCGAACAGTGTGACACTTAGTCTACTGTTCGCTTTTTTATTACTTTAATAATTGCCCAAATATGTGAAATTTTAGATAACATCCAAACAACATTTTTATTATATCACACAATTTATCGTTTTACAATATAATATTTACCATTTCTATATATTACATAAATACACCTAAACTTTTTCATATTATACGTCAATATACTATAAAATTATTTTATAGTATAATAATACCATAGACGAAAGTCTAAATATATTATAAATGGGGGTGGCTTTGTCTATGAAAAAATTGATATATTTATTAATTATGTGCATTATTTTGTCTGCTTTTTGCGGATGTTCGAGTACAAATACGCAAAACAATAAGGACCCTAGCGTTGTTGCGCTTTTTTATGCTTCCGGATGTGAAAGCCATTCTGATTCGTTTGCAATTAAAAATATAAACCCGGAATTTGATAGTTGGTACTCGCAACGATACAATAACACTAAACGCCAAGAACCTGCCCAAGAAATCACAATTCAATTTGACGGAAAAGAATATACCGGTAAATATAAAAGAACGAATATTTATAGTTTAGGAACAAGAATGACCTATGAGTATACAGTTGATTTTGGCTTCTTAGAAATCAATCCTTCAAACGGAGGTGTTTCGTATCTGCTTATAGGTCATCCACCAGTAAATAGAGATACAATCGACGAAAAAACCTATGAAGCTTGCCGCAAAAAAGCACAGGAAATAGCAGAACAATATATTGATACCAACTATTTTACGCTTGAAATAAAAGAAACATTTGAGACCGTAAAATTCTTATACGTTCAGTATATAAACGGCAAACCGACCGAAAACAAATTGGTAGTAACATTTACTTTTAAAGGGGAATTTGAAAGTTTTTGTAATTATGTATCCGAAGGATATAAAAAAGTTATGAAAGCACAAAAGACCGATGCAAATAAACTTGTGGATACCTTTAATTCCGAGCAAACACAACAACTTGTTTTAGACAAAGTAAAACCTTTGTTTGCTGATTATGAAGACTGTGAATACAAGATATATCAACCACAACTTCATGTTATGCCTGACGGGAAACTTATGCAATCATATAATGTAAGGGTAACTTTTATAACTAAAAAACCGTTAAAAGACGAATCGGGAAATCCATTGTATTATGAAGAAGATGCCTTGTTACAAGTGGCGATAATAGAAGAATAAAATGGCGATGCCTCCTTCGTTAGAAGGAGGCATTAGTCTTTGATTGTATTTACACGCCGGCATAAAATACTTTTTTGGACTGGCAAGAGGGACAATCCGCGCTTCATATTCTTTAGTAATCTAATTTTGAGGTGTTTTATATGTTTTTGTCTCTTTTAATGCAAATATTCCCGAATTTAATGTACCTTTTCCTGCACGCGACCTCGTCCGGCTCGTTTCCGAAAGCGTTGTCCTCAAAAGAGGAGGCTGAACTGCTCGAAAAAATGGCATCAGGTGATGCCGACGCCCGCAAAAAACTCATTGAACATAACTTAAGGCTTGTTGCCCACGTCGCGAAAAAGTATTTTGCAAGTGACATTGACCAGGACGACCTTGTTTCTATCGGCACAATAGGTCTTATAAAGGCAATTTCCTCGTTTAAAGCCGATAAGGGAATCCGCCTTGCAACCTACGCCGCAAGATGCATAGACAATGCAACCCTATCACAAATGAGTTTTTGGTTACGAAAAGAACTCCCCTTTGGAGAATTACCGAGCAGACTGCCGAGAATATGTATATAATGTCGCACACCGAAAACGGTGAAACAAAACATTTGCCTTTGTTTGTTCTCAGCTTTAGATTGGTGGCACCACGCAAACTACTTGAAGCACAGTTATTTAACAAGCAATATCATTCTTACGAAGATATTGATAACATTCCCGACCGCTTGAGATTTTGCCGACACAAGCTCGGTCTTATGCAAAAAGAAGTGGCGCAGATTGTTGGCATTGCTCGAAGCACATATATAAATCTTGAAACAGGCAACCATAACGGCTTTGATAAAACCGTAGCGGACAAGCTTTCTAAACTCTATAATATCCCTGTATATGACCTTCTTGATGATTACAATCGCTTTATAGCAGTCGGTCAAGGCAAACTAATACGAGAACACCGAGAAAGCTTAAATCTCGGCAAAAGACCGTTTGCAAGGCTCGTTGGTGTGGATGCCAATATGATTAGACTTTGGGAAAATGAACGCAAGCAAATTAGTCTTAAATCTTGGGAGAAATATTTTAAGGATCGTATCACTCTTTAACGGACGACCGCCTCACAAAAAAATGTGAGGCGGTCACTTTTTTCAGACTACTTTTTCTGTTCAGCTTTAATCTGTTCTTTTGTATCTTTTATAATCGCATTAAGCAGTCTTTCCTTTTCACTGATTGGGCAATCTAACTTAGAAATGCTATTAAGTACTCCATCGGCGTGAACACTGGCTACACGCCGTCTTAGTTCACGCCATCCTTCTTCTGTTGTGGGATAGTGGACAATAACGTTAATCGGTGCAAATGTCTTCATACCGAGTACCTCCTATGTGCATAAACTATATGCTTGAGGTGTTG
>JAZRSW010000012.1:0-41612 GCA_045651745.1 Acutalibacteraceae bacterium | reverse complement strand
TTGCCGTTGTTGACCATATCCTGAAAAACTGCCATACCAAGTGTGTCGCAGTAGTAATAAAAAATCTGTGGTTCAATTTTAATATGCTTGCGCAACATATTAAATCCTAAAGATTTGCATTTTGAAATGTCATCTTTAAAGCCGTCAGCCGATGCCGGCATAAAAATTCCGTCAGGGAAGTAGCCTTGGTCTAATAATCCATGGAAAAAGTAGGGTTTACCGTTAAGTGTGATATACTGTTTGCCGTTGAGTTCGGCTGTGCTGACAGTTCTTAAAGCAAAGTAGGATTGAACGGTATCTTTTCCTGATGTAACGGAAAATTCGTAAATATTCGGGGTTTCGGGAGTCCAAAGTTTTGGGTTCTCGATTTTTATTGTGATTTCGTCACCCGTAAAATCGTATATTTTACCGTCTAACGTTAAATTATTGGTTTCTTCACCGCCCGTGACCTTAATGGTCACCGAATCAAGAGTTGTTGTGGTCTTGATTTCTCTTATATAAGTTTCGGGTACAGTTTCAAGCCAAACGGTCTGCCAAATACCGCTGATGGGTGTGTACCACATACCACCGCGTTTAAGTGATTGTTTGCCGTAGGGGTAGGTTTTATTAAGACTGTCAGACACCAATACTTTAAGGGAGTTTTCACCGTTTGAAACACTGTCGGTAATATCAATTGTAAAGGGCAGATAACCGCCTAAATGACCGCCGACTGCTTTGCCGTTTACAAAAACGGAACATTCGTTATCCACAGCACCGAAATGAAGCAAAAGGCGTTGGTCGTTTTTTATTTCGGCGGTGAATTTGCGTTCGTAAATCAGTAAATCATTTTTCTTTGTGATACGTTTGACACCTGACAAAGCCGATTCAGGCGGGAAGGGTACAGTGATTTTGCCGCTGAAATCGGTTTTGTTTTTGCGAAGCACCGAAAAGTCCCATTCGCCGTTTAAGTTGATAAAACTGTCACGTTTGAAATTGGGCGTAGGGTGATAATCATGAGGTGTTGAACCTACGTCATAAGGAGTTTTTAAATCGGTTGTGCGAGGTTTTCTTGGCTTTGAAAAGATACAAATACATAAGAAAAGTATTACCGCAGGCACAGCCGCTGCCAAGAATATATCTGCTGACGGGACAAAGGAAACGGTGCCGTCGTTACCGACGATTGTTTCGGCGTTGGCTAATACGGTTTTGCCTATAAATGGACCGACAAGTCCGGGCAGGAGAACTTGAGAGAAGATTCTGACACCTTGCAAGCGTCCTGCTTTGCCGTCGGGTGTGTTATCGCGAATTCTTGCACCGAATACCGCCATACCAGATAGATAACCGCTCATCATTAAGAGTGAACCGATAAATACGGGCAGTTTTGTGCGGAAAATAAAGAGTAATGCATATCCTAAAATTAACCATACCAAAGAAATAGTCGCGGAAAATTTAAAGCCTTTTTTATCGTAAACGCGTCCCCAAAGTGCAGTTACTACCGATGCCAAAATAATTGCCGGCGCCATTACCAAAACATAGTCGGTCATTTTTAAGGACACTTCATAGTAAATAATAAGGTACGGCATAAAAATTTGAATTGAAATATTGAAAACAATAAAGGCTAAAAGGCAAGAGTAAAGTCCACGGTTTTCTTTGAATGATTTTGGCGAAAAACCATAGAATACAGTTTTAAAATAGCCTGTTTTATCGGGTGTGAAACGAGGCTCTTTTATAAGGAAAATTCCCAAAATACCAATGAGTGTGACCACAACGCCGATGATAATGAAAATTGTGGTCCAACTTTCAGCCAAGTCGAGATTGAATGACATAAATCCGCCGAAAACAACCAAAATAGCAACCAACGGCATCATAGAGTTGATGCCCTCGGCAGCACCACGGTTAGAGGAGTCGGTCGAGTCGGTTAGCCAAGCGTTAAACGCCGCGTCGTTAGCGCTTGAACCGAAAAACGTCATAACGCAGTCCATAATAATTACCAATGTAATACCTACGCTTGCGGCAGAGGTTACCATTGGGAAAAGTTTATCGATTACGTCAATTCTGATAAAGGCAAAGCTTAATATAGATATACCCCAAAGTAAGTATCCGCCACAGATAAACAATTTCCGCTTACCCACGCGGTCGGACAAAGCGCCGATAAATACCGTAGTCAGAGTTGCCGCTACCGCAGACGCCGCCACCATAAGCGAAATATCGGACGCAGAGGCGTTGAAGATTTTATAAATGAATACATTGAAATACATATTTTCAACTACCCATGCCACCTGACCGATAAGGCTAAACAGCAACAAAGCAATCCAAAATCTGCTTGAAAGTTTAGTTTTCATATTTTTCTCCTTTTTTGTTTTGTCAAATACAGTATATCATATTAGTAATGGTTGTGCAATAAAGTAAATGTTGGTAGAAAAAGTATTATTGATAAATTTATATTGGTGTGATAAAATATTTTAAGAAAAGAGAGGATGTGTTTTTATGGCAGTAAGACTTAATGAGGATGAAAAAATAGTAAAACTTATAAAAGAGGGCTTAAAGAAAAAGGACGGATATTGCCCTTGCAGAATAGAAAAAACTGATGAGTTCAAGTGTATATGCAAAGAATTCCGCGAACAGATAGCCGACCCTGATTTTGAAGGGTACTGCCATTGCCGTTTGTATTATAAATCAAAAGATTAGATTAAAAATAAAACTCCCGCTTTTAAACTTTAAAAGCGGGAGTTTTTATTTAAAAATTATTTTTCATCTTCGTCGTGCTTGAGCGTTGTCATTTTAATTTTTCTCTTTTTGAGATAAATTTTAAGAACAACAGCAGCAGCGATTATTAACAATATTACGATAACAATGATAACGAAGAGGAAAAGGTTGGGACCGTCTTCCTGAGGCTTAACATAGTCTTCAGGAACGGTTGTGGTTTTGACACCTGCATTAGTAAGCAACTCTATAAGTACAGAGTCTTCAATGCACTCCACGGTTAATTTGGAACAACCTTTAAATGCGTTATCACCAACGGCTGTGATGCTTGAGGGGAGGTGAATTGAAGTCAATTTAGCGCAACCTTCAAATGTGCTTTTGCCGATACTGTACGGTCTTGCAATGATTACAACGCTTTCAAGTGAAGAACATCCCTTAAAGACGGCGTTATCTAAAGTGGAAACATAACGGGGGATGTTAATATCTTTCAAAGATGTGCAGTTTTCAAATGCTGAACCGCCGATACTTGACACACCTGCGGGAAGCGAAATATCTGAAAGGGATGTACAGTTAAGGAATGTCTTTTCACTAATAGTAGTCAACTTTTCGGGTAAAACAACCTTGGTAAGTGCGGTACAATCTTCAAATGTGCTTTTTGAAATAAATGCAATTCCTGAAGGAAGGTTGATTTCTTTTAAAAGAGTACAGCCTTTAAAACAGGATTCACCGATTTCCTTGGTGTTTTGAGAAAGAGTAACAGCACTCAAAGCGGTACAGTTTTCAAATACAGAAATACCGAATTTGGTTATGTTTTCGCCCAAAACAATGCTTTCAAGAGCAGTACAACCCATAAATGTTTTATCATAAAGGTTAGCAACCTTGCTCGGTACGGTAAAGCTCTTTAAAGCTGTGCAATCTTGGAAAACGCTTGTGCCGATTGTTATGATAGTATCAGGTAGGTTAACTTCTGCCAAAGCGGAGCAACCGCTGAACAATGAGTTAGGAAGTTCGGTGATTGTGTTAGGCACAGTAATTGAGGTAATACCAACACAGTTTTGGAAAGCACCTTCACCCATTGTAAGTAACAAAGGACGGTTGACATCAATCGAGGTGATGGCTTTGCATCCGCTGAATGCCGATTTTCCGATGTTAATAATATTCTTAGGAAGAACGAGGTTGTTAACTGCGGCACATCCACTGTAAGCCTCGTCGCCAATGTCGGTAATACCGTCAGGGAGTATAGCTTCGGTCAATGCTACGCAAGCACTGAAAGCCTTACTACCGATGGCTTTAAGGTTGGCGGAATATGTTACATTTTTAAGTGCGGAGCACTCGTAAAATGCTTGCTCGCCAACACTTGTAACATCACCCATATTTACGGTTGTTAAAGCAATACAACCTCTAAATGCGCCTTTAGGAACAGTGGTGAGGTTTTTATTAAACACAACTTCGGTAATTGCGACACAATCTTTAAAAGCAAAACTACCAAGTTCAGTTAAACTTTCGGGAATAATGACGTTTTTAGTACCTTTGTCGGAGAATATGCCGACGTTTTTCAAAGCAGCGCAATCGTCAAAAGCGAAACCGCCGATTGTTTTTATATCACCGGTGAAGTAAACAGAAGTTAAAGCGGAACACTCGGTGAAAGTGTAGTCACCAATAGATTTAACTAATTTGGGAAGGGTAATGGACTTTAATGCGACACATTTTCCGAAAGCGGCGTTGCCGACGGTTTCAAGTTTAGCATCGGCAGCGAATTTGACAGAGGTCATAGCCTCGTTATCATAGAACGCTCTGTCGCCCAATGTTACTAAAGATTGAGGAATGTTGAATACGGTAAGAGCCTTACATTTACTAAAAGCTTCCTGAGCGATAACCAAAACTTCTGAACCTTCTGCAAAGGCTACCTCAGTCAAAGCAGCACAGCCGTAGAATGCAAATTTATCAATTTTGTTTACTTTAGCGGGGATTGTAATAGTTGTAAGTGCGGTACACTTATCAAAAGCGTGCTCGCCTATGTATGTTAATGTTTCAGGAAGGTTGACTTTTTCGAGTTTAGCACAATTTGCGAAAACATAAAAATCAAGCTTAGTGATTGAAGCGGGAACAGTAACTTCGGTCAACTGGGTTTTGCCGAAAGCAGCGTAACCTAAAGTTTTAACGGTTTCAGGAATGGTTACTGTTGCCAATTTTGTGTTATAGAAAGCATAAGCGCCAATCTCGGTAACTGTTGCAGGAATGGTGATTTCAGTAATAGAAGTGCCTTCAAAAGCACCGCTGCCGATAACCGTAACAGTTTTTCCATCTGCTTTAGAGGCAATTTTAGGAGACTTTGATTTGCCAGCGTAATCTACAAGCTCGGCATGGTCGGAATAAACATTATAAGTATAATCACCGTCGGTAAATACGGTATAAGATAATGTTGTAGCTTCGGGTGCAGAGTAGTCAAACTCAGCAGTGTTGTTAGAGCAACCTGATGCAAAAACTGTAATAGCAAGCATTACAACCAGCAATAGTGTGATGTGTACCTTTTTCATTATTCAATATCCCTTCCTAATTAAACATTACCGATGAGCACAACTATCGATAATACTTATATATAACTACAATAATTATATATTCACTGACGGATTTTGTCAACATAAAAAGTCAAATTTTGAAGGGAATGTTTTTATACTGATTTTGTTTTATGGGATGGTTGAAAATTGCATTAAAATGTGGTTAAATATAAGAGTTGATATAATTTTTGTTTAAGGAGTAAAATAATGCGCCTTTATGACCCTAAAACCATACGTGAAGTCTTGTCCCAAAACCGATTTTCGTTTAAAAAGAGTTTGGGACAGAATTTTCTTATAAACCCGTCGGTTTGTCCTAAAATGGCGGAGAGCGCCGTTCAAAACGGGGAAGAAGCAGTTATAGAAATAGGCCCCGGTATCGGTGTTTTAACGGCAGAATTGTCAAAGCGTGCTAAAAACGTTGTTTGTATTGAGATAGATGAGCGACTTCGTCCTGTTTTAGCCGAAACGTTAGCAGACTGCGATAACGTTGAGGTTATTTTCGGCGACTGCATGAAACTTGATATCGCTAAAATTATAGATGAGCGTTTCAAAGGAAAAAAGGTTTCGGTTTGCGCTAACTTGCCGTATTACATAACCTCACCGATTATAATGATGCTTCTTGAAAAGCGGTTGCCGATTACCTCGATTACCGTAATGGTGCAAAAGGAAGCGGCTGACCGTATTTGTGCCGAGGTTGGTAGTCGTGAATCGGGCGCGGTTACAGTTGCGGTAAACTATTATTCCGAGCCCGAAGTTTTGTTCCGCGTTTCACGCGGTTCGTTTATGCCGCCACCGAATGTTGACAGTTCGGTTATAAGGTTGGACGTTTTGCCCGAGCCACCGGTCAAATTAAATGACGAAAAAGGGTTTTTTGCGTTTATAAAATCTGCTTTTGCGCAACGCAGAAAGACGCTTGTTAATTCTGTAAGCGCTAGCGGGAAATGGACAAAAGACGACGTAAAAAATGCATTGGCAACAGTCGGCTTGGATGAAAATATCCGCGCCGAAGCCTTGACAATGCAGATGTTGGCAGATGTTTTTAATACATTGTAATGAAAAGTATTTATAACATTATATAAATAAGTGCTAAAAGCAATAATTCGTCGGTTTCTTCGGTTGAAAGAAGAAAAATTAATGCAACGATGATTAGTACATCGTTATCTATGTGCAAGTTTTGAAAATTGAAGATTTTTAGTATATCTGTGCCTTTAAAGCGACTTAAAAACCCGCCTCTTTGTTGTGGCGGTGGGTCTTGAACAGGCTGTTTTGGTGGCTGATTTTGTTGGTTTTTATGTGGTTGACGAGCAGGATTTTTCGGATTACTGTGATTGTTTTGGTTAAAGGTTTGCTCATTGTGATGGTACTGGTTATTATTGGAATAATTAGGCACGGGAGGTTTCTCGTTGCCTCTTAAATAGGTGTCCGACCGCCGTTGCATTTCCCGTATTCGCCGTTCGGCATCAAGTTGCATTTTTTGAATTTCTTTTTGGCTTTCAGGCATTATGCCACCGCCCCTTTTAAAGTAATGAGTCAAGTAAGCCTTGCTCCTTTAATACGGGTAACAAGGCGGCAACTTTTAGCAATTTCACCGCTTTGTCAACCCGTTCTTGCCGTTCGTTTGATAAATGCGGTTTTAATGCAAGCAAAAGATTGCTTCTGCGGTCTGATTGAGGGTTGTTAAATGCTGACATTAACCCCATCACTTTACCAATGTCAAATCCGTCGGGCAGACTGAACTCTTCGCTTGAAGTATCTTCGGGCGGTTCGTCTTTTGGCGCTGAATTGTTATTAAACAATGAGTCGGCTAATGATTTTATTCTTTCCATACCTTTTGGGTCGGACAGTAGTTCTGAAATCTTACTTGCCATATCCTCCATTTTTTGAGGTCCTCCTAAAAATTTATTTATTAAACTTTTTTGCAAGTTCTTCGGTGATGTTTTTATCTTTCATTATGGACTTTACCTTGTCGGCTGACGATTTATCCATTTTAGAGAGTATGCTATCAACATCTCCCGACATTGCCTTTTCTTTTAATTCTTCGGGTGTCATGCCGAGTTTTTTTGAGGCAAGTTGTAGCATTTGAACTAATTGTTTTTCATCCATAGTAAATTCTTCTTTCTATAATGAGTATACAATATATAATATGCGGTAGGTTGTGCCGTGATTACAGAAGGTGTTTTTTATATGAGAATACTTGTAATGTCGGACTGTCACGGCTCAAGAAGGGCAGTGGAAACGGTGCTTTCTCGTCATGATGACATTAATAATGTCTTTTATTTAGGTGACGGCGTAGAGGATTTTCTTAAGGCAACCGAATTTTTTAAAAGTAAGAATTATTACATTGTTTCGGGCAACTGTGATTGGAATTCTATGTATCCTACTTACGGCGAAGTTGTATTGGACGGTGTGACGGTCATATATACCCACGGTCATTTGCACGGTGTTAAGTACGGCACTGAAAAACTATACGAAACCGCTAAAAACTGTAAAGCACAGTTGGTTTTATACGGGCATACTCATATTGCGGAGTCGACCTATCGCGACGGAGTTTATCTCGTTAATCCCGGTGCTTTGCGCGCCTCGCGTGACGGGAAAGATGGTTATGCGATTATTGATATAAATCAAAAAGGTGTTGTAACGTCACTGATGAAACTTTGAAAAGTGCCCGTGATTGACTTTTTTGTGGTTTTGGAGTATAATTTATAAAATTATTTAAATTTACGGTGAAAGGAGGATGTTCGGCTTTGGAAATACTTAAAAAATTCCGTAATTCAGTAATGTTTTTTCTTAAAGTGTTGGTAATTGCAACGATTACTACGGCTTTTATCGGTGTGTGGCAAAATTATTACCAAGAGACGCTTTATAAGGGAACCGGTAATATTTTGCTTGTTGCATTGTATGTTGCGATATTTATTGTTTTTGGTAACATATATGATGGCTTTAAGGTGGGAATTTATCGTGTGCACGAATTATCTTATAGTTTGTCGCTGGCGGTTGTCTTTTCTAATAGTTTTATTTATGTCATACTTTCGCTTATCGCTGATAAAATACTTAATCCATTACCGTTAATAATCCTCACCGTTTTTCAGGTTTTTATTTTAATATGGCTTATGTATTCTTTAAGCCACGTCTATTTTGCGTTGCATACGGCGCGTAAGGTTTTGGCAATTTTTGATTCCAATAACCGAAACGATATCATCAAAAAGATTTCTATTATAAAGGAACGTTTCTTGCTTACTAAAGGTATTACCGTTGACCGTGGGTTGGATGAAATCAAGAGCGAAATCGACCGCCATGATACCGTGCTTATTTGTGAGTTTGATTCGAGTTTTAAAGATGAGATTATAAAGTACTGCTACGCTCAAGATAAGCGTATTTATGTTTTACCGTCGAGTGCCGATGCTATTTTAAACGGCAGTTATCCGGTACAGGTTTTTGATACTCCTGTATTGTTTTTACACAACGGCGGTCTTTCTATGGAACAGCGTATTATCAAACGCACGTTTGATATTGTGGTATCGGGGTTGGGTATTATTATTACAAGTCCCTTTATGCTTTTGATTGCAATAGGCATCAAGCTTTGTGACCGAGGACCAATTATTTTTAAGCAACCGCGAATTACACGTGGACAAAAGGTGTTTAATATTTATAAATTCCGTTCAATGAAGGTTGCAACCGACGAAGAGGTTAAAAAGACCACCGTTAACGATGATAGAATCACCCTCGTTGGTAAACTTATCCGTCCGTTTAGACTTGATGAGTTACCGCAGTTGTTCAACATTCTGTTCGGACATATGTCGGTTGTAGGGCCAAGACCTGAAATGATTGAGTTGGTTAATGATTATGCCGCAAAGTTGCCCGAATTTAATATGCGACACAAAGTTAAGGCAGGTCTTACGGGCTATGCTCAGATTTACGGTAAGTATAATACTACTCCGCAAAACAAACTTAATATGGACATACATTATATAGAAAACTATTCGTTTTTAGAGGATATTAAACTTTGTGCTATGACCTTAAAAATACTTTTCGTTAGAGAAAGTACCGAAGGCTTTAGTGAGGCAGACAGTAAACTTCAAAATGCCGAGAACGGTAAATAAGTGAAATCTGTACCATTTTACGATAGTTTGGCGCTTTTTACCGTAGATTTTATGTAAAAATAAGGTTATTATCTATAAAAACTATTCTAGGAGAGATAACAATGGATAAAACATTAGTAGTTATGGCGGCAGGTATGGGTAGTCGTTTCGGCGGATTAAAGCAGGTTGCCGCAGTTGGCCCTAACGGCGAGGCAATTTTGGATTTCTCGGTTTACGATGCTAAAAGAGCAGGATTTACCAAAGTGGTTTTTGTTATTAAACATGCCATTGAGGAAGAATTTAAGGCAACAGTAGGAAAACGCGTTGAGAAGCAGTTGCCGGTTGAATATGTTTTTCAGGAGTTAGATGCTTTACCCGAGGGATTTACTGTACCCGAAGGTCGCGAAAAGCCGTGGGGTACAGGTCACGCAGTTCTTTGCTGTAAGGATGTAGTAAAAACTCCGTTTGCCGTTATTAATGCAGACGATTTTTATGGCGCATCAGCATACGAAAAGGTTGCTGAAGGTTTGGAAACTGCTGACGGTTACTGTATGGTAGGCTTTAAACTTATAAATACCGTTACCGAAAACGGTTATGTTTCACGTGGTGTTTGCACTGTTGAAAATGGTTTGCTCAAGGATGTTGACGAGCATACAAAGATTGATAGTGATTGCAAGTTCGTAAAAGAGGACGGCACAGTCGGTCAGCTTTCACCCGATACTGTTGTTTCTATGAATATGTGGGGATTTACTCCTGATTTATTTGATTACTTGGAAGTTGGATTTAAGAAATTCTTAGAGGAACGCGGTACCGAAATGAAGTCGGAGTTTTTCTTGCCGTTCTTGGTAGACGAACTGCTTAAATCGGGCGAGAAGACCGCAAAGGTGCTTGTTGCCGAGGATAAGTGGTACGGAGTTACATATAAAGAGGATATGCCCACAGTTGTAGGTGCTATCAAGGCTTTGTGTGACGAGGGCAAATATAAATTTTAAGAAGTGATTATAATGGAAAGTTACGTTTTAGAGGCCAAAAATGCAGTTCTTGAGTTAATTGAGGTTGCAGGGCTTAAAAAAGGTCAGGTTTTGGTTGTCGGTTGCTCAACGAGTGAGATTATCGGCAGCAAAATCGGCACACAGTCGGTACCCGAAGTTGCAACAGATATTGTCGCAACGATAAAAAAGGTGCTTGATAAAAAAGGAATTTTTCTTGCTGCACAGTGTTGCGAGCATTTGAACCGAGCTGTTATTGTTGAACGCCAATTGGCAGAAAGTAAGGGTTGGGATATTGTTAACGTTGTTCCGCAACCTAAAGCAGGTGGCTCGTTTGCAACGGCGGTGTATAAGGCAATGAAAGAGCCGGTTGCGGTTGAGCATATTTCAGCCGATGCAGGACTCGATATAGGTCAAACGCTTATTGGTATGCACTTAAAAGCAGTTGCCGTACCTGTCAGACTTGAAGCTAAAACAATCGGTAGTGCATTGCTTACTGCTGCAAGAGTTCGCCCAAAATTTATCGGTGGGAGCCGTGCAGTTTACGATGAAAATTTAATGTAAACGTTATGTTAAAAGGAGAGGGTTGACCCCTCCTTTTTATTTTGCGCGATTTCTATAATGTGGTTGATGATTTTACGCAACACAATATATAGTATGTTCAATTTGTGAAAAAAGCTTGATTTTAACGTGTTTTTGGCTGATTTGTGATAAAAAGGCACAATTTGGCAACGGTTTAAAGCACAAGATATTGTGTTTATACAAAAAATAATCTACAAAATGTGCAAATTTACTATTGACTTTATTGTTATGGTTTGGTACAATACTCTTGCACGACAAGTTGAGATGTTGAAATTTTGACGAATTGAGGACGAGATTATGAAAATTATTAAGCGAAACGGCTCCGAAGCAATATTTGAGCCGATTAAAATTGAAAACGCTATTGCTAAGGCTAATATGGCTACTGAGGGTAAGCCTGAGCTTATTCCCGAGCAGATTCATGCCATTGCCGCAATTATAGAAAACTACTGTGCAAATATCGGCCGCGCGTTATCGGTTGAAGAAATTCAGGAGTTGGTTGAAGTCCAGCTTATGAAACACGGTGCTTATGAAACTGCAAAACGTTACATTCGCTATCGCTATACCCGTAATATGGTGCGTGCTTCTAACACTACCGACGATAAAATTTTGTCGTTGATTGAGTGCAATAACGAAGAAGCCAAGCAGGAAAACTCTAATAAGAATCCTACCGTTAACAGCGTTCAGCGTGACTATATGGCAGGTGAGGTCAGCCGTGACATTACCGAGCGTATTCTTCTTCCCGAGGAGATTGTCAAGGCTCACCGTGACGGTATTATTCACTTTCACGATAGCGACTATTACGCACAGCATATGCACAACTGTGACCTTGTTAACTTGGAAGATATGCTTCAAAACGGCACAGTTATCAGCGGTACTATGATTGAAACACCGCACAGCTTCTCAACTGCATGTAATATCTCGACTCAGGTTATTGCTCAGGTTGCATCTAACCAGTACGGCGGTCAGAGTATCAGTCTTACTCATTTAGCACCGTTTGTCGATGTCAGCCGTCAGAAAATCCGTCGCGAAGTTTTGGCAGAACTTGAGTCGGCTGAGGTTAATATGCCCGAGGATAAGATTAACGCGATTGTTGAAAAGCGTTTGCGTTCTGAAATCAGCCGTGGTGTTCAGACATTACAGTATCAGGTTGTAACCTTGCTTACCACTAACGGACAAGCACCGTTTATTACTGTGTTTATGTATTTGGGCGAGGCTCATTCCGAGCAGGAAAAGCACGACCTTGCAATGATTATTGAGGAAATGCTCAATCAACGTATTAAGGGCGTTAAGAATGAGGCAGGCGTTTATGTAACACCGGCTTTCCCGAAACTCATTTATGTTTTGGAAGACGATAACATTACCGAGGATGCGCCTTTCTGGTATCTTACTGAGCTTGCTGCTAAGTGTACTGCCAAACGTATGGTTCCGGACTATATTTCCGAGAAGATTATGTTACAGCTTAAAATTGACCAGAACGGCAACGGTAACTGCTATACCTGTATGGGTTGCCGTAGTTTCTTGACTCCGTGGGTTGACGAAAACGGCAAACCGAAATACTATGGACGTTTCAATCAGGGCGTTGTTACCATTAACCTTGTTGACGTTGCTTGTTCGGCTTGTGTCGAGGGCAGAGATATTGATAAATTCTGGGCGGTTTTGGAAGAGCGTTTGGAACTTTGCCATAAGGCTTTACAGTGCCGTCACGAGCGTTTGGAAGGCACGTTGTCGGATGCCGCACCTATTTTGTGGCAGTACGGTGCTTTGGCAAGACTTGAGAAGGGTGAGCCGATTGATAAACTCTTACACGGCGGTTATTCTACCATTTCCTTGGGCTTCGCAGGTCTTTGGGAATGCGTATACCGTGTAACAGGTAAGAAACTTACAGAGGCTGAGGGTGAGGCTTTCGGTATCAAGGTACTTGAAAAGCTTAACGATGCTTGCCTTAAATGGCGTACTGCCGAGAATATTCACTATTCTCTTTACGGCACTCCGCTTGAGTCTACCACATATAAGTTTGCAAAATGCTTGCAGAAACGTTTTGGCATTATCGAGGGTGTAACCGATAAGAACTATATTACTAACTCTTATCACGTTCACGTAACCGAGGATATCGATGCTTTCTCCAAGTTGTCACTTGAAAGCAAGTTCCAGGCTTTAGCTCCCGGCGGTGCTATCAGTTACGTTGAAGTACCTAATATGCAGGACAATATCGAGGCTGTTTTGCAGGTTATGAAGTACATTTACGACAATATTATGTACGCCGAACTTAATACCAAGTCTGACTACTGTCAGGAGTGCGGATATGACGGCGAAATCCTTATTAAAAAGGATGATGACGGCAAGTTGGTTTGGGAATGCCCGAAATGTGGCAACCGCGACCAGAACAAGATGAACGTTGCCCGTCGTACCTGCGGTTATATCGGTACACAGTATTGGAACCAAGGCAGAACTCAAGAAATTCAGGAAAGAGTTTTACATCTTTAATTAAAAATTAATTTTAAATTTTATTTATACACCGCTTTTTAAAAAGGCGGTGTATATTTTTTAAAAAATTTCCCACTTTATATTTAAAGGAGGAAATTTTATGACAAAAAAATTAAGTTGGGTTTCTAAAATAAGTTTTGGTATCGGTGCATTCGGTAAAGATGCCGTATATGCTATCGTCGGTACCTATTTAATGTTGTATCTTACTGATTTCAGAGGTGTTGCACCTGCATTTGTGGGTGTATTGTTTATGGTTGCGCGTATTTGGGACGCCGTTAACGACCCGTTTATGGGTATGATTGTAGACAACACACGTTCGCGTTTCGGTAAATTCCGTCCGTGGATTATTATCGGTACTCTTTTAAACGCTATCGTTTTGGTGCTGTTGTTTTTCAACATCGGTGTTGAGGGTAAGGGCTACCTTGTTTGGTGTTCGGTATTCTATATTTTAAGGGGTATGACCTATACAATAATGGACATTCCTTACTGGTCAATGGTCCCTGCACTTACTGATGACGAGCACGAGCGTCATCAGATTTCGGCAATTCCACGTATTTTCGCAAGTCTTGCCTGGCTTGTTGTTAACTCGTTTGGTCTTATTTTGGTTAGCCGTTTAGGTCGCGGTGATGACCTTAAAGGTTTTGCAATTTTGGCCTCGGCAATTTCGATTATTTTCATCGTTTCCGAGATTATAACCTGCATTTTTTGTAAAGAACGTGTGATTACAAAAAGCAATGAAAAAACTACCGTTAGAGGTATGCTTAACGTTCTTATAAAGAATGACCAGGTAAAAGTAATTTTGGGTATTGCATTGTTCTTTAATGTGGCATATCAGCTTTCAAACAGTTTTGCACTTTATTATTTTAAATATGTTGCCGAACGCACTTATGCTACCGAGGGTGACGGATTGTTGTATCCTGTTTATGCAGGTGTTGCCGGCTTTGCACAGATGGGTTCAATGGCTATCTTACCTTTGTTATCCCAAAAAATCGGTAAAAAGATTTCGTTTTTCTTTGCGTCATTCTTACCCGTTGCCGGTTTTGCGGCACTTTGGGTTTTGGGATATACAATGCCAAAAAGTGCTTTGGCTGTTGGTATTTGCAGTGCGGTCATAAATTCAGGCATAGGCTTTATGTTGGTATTTATCACTGTTATACTGTCCGAGGTTGTTGACTACGGCGAGTATAAGCTTGGTACTCGAAACGAGAGTATTCTTTTCTCGATGCAAACCTTTGTTGTTAAGTTTGCGGGTGCATTTTCGGGATTTGTCAGCGGTATCGGTTTGACTCTTATCGGCTTTAAAGCAAACATTCAGCAGTCAGCGGGTACTGAAATGGGCATGAGAATTATAATGTTCTTAATCCCTGCTATTCTTTCGGCACTGTGCTATTTGATTTACGTTAAGGGTTATAAACTCACACCCGATTATTACAACAAAATCAACCGTGAATTGGCTCAAAAGCGAGGCGAATCGTAATGCTTTTAGGTGTTGATTATTACCCTGAACAATGGGCCGAAAGTATGATGGATTCGGACCTTGACAATATTGTAGAGTTAGGGTCAAATGTTATAAGAATTGCCGAGTTTGCCTGGCACTTAATGGAGAAAACTGAAGGTGATTTCGACTTCTCGTTTTTTGATAAAGTTATTGAAAAAGCAAAGGCAAAAAGCTTAAAAATCATAATGGGTACGCCGACAGCGACCATACCCGCTTGGTTGGCGGCAAAACACCCCGACATTATTTCGGAGTTTGAGGACGGTACTAAACGAACCTTTGGCGGACGCCACGTGTTTTGTTTTAACAGCCGTCATATGTATGACTATTCTGAAAAAATCGTCCGCGCAATGCTTAACCACTTTAAAGAAGAAAAGCAAATAGTCGCGTGGCAGATTGATAACGAAATAGGGCATGAGGGTAGTGACGAATGTTACTGTGAAAACTGCCAATCGGCTTTCAGACGCTTTTTGCATAAGCGTTTTAACGGTAATATTGATAATTTAAACCACACCTACGGTACAGCATTTTGGTCTCAAGAATATAACAGTTTTGACGAAATACCGATGCCGACGAAAACCATTACAACCCATAATCCTGCTTTAAGAATGGATTGGGAAAGGTTCAGAAGTCAGTGTATTGTTGATTTTATTGATTTTCAGGCAAAACTTATTCGCGAAATCATTCCTGATACAATTGTTATGCACGATTTCCCCGGCGGCGGACTCACAAAACACGTGGATTACTCGGTTGTTGCCGAAAGTATTGATAAGGTTGCCTTTAATAATTATCCCGTTTGGGGTGGACAAAAAGAACCGATAAAACCTCACGAAATTGCGTTTGGACTTGATTATATCAGAGGTTTGCGTCAGGAAAACTTCTGGATAACCGAGGCAATTATGGGTGCTCAAGGGCACGATATAACGGGATTTTTACCAAGACCCCTGCAGGCTAAAATGTGGTCGTATCAAGGAATGGCTCACGGTTGCGATGCACTGATGTATTTCCGTTACAGAGGTGCAATTAAAGGCGCAGAGCAGTTTTGTTACGGCGTAATCGATGCCGATAACCTAAAACGCCGTAAGTTTTATGAGGTGCAAAGTTTTTTCCACGATATAAAGCAGTATTCAGATGCACTGAATACACCTATAAAATCGGATGTTGCGATTTTGTATAACTACGAATCGTTAGCATCATTCAGAATTCAAAGACAAAGTTTATTGCTTGACCCGGTCAATGAAATGCAACGATTATATAAAGTGTTTTATCAAAACAACATTTCGGTTGACATAATACCATCAAGATTGAACTTTGAGCAGTATAAAATAGTAGTTTTACCGCAAATGATTGTTGTCACCGATGAATTGCGACAGAGAATAGAAACATTCTTACAAAACGGCGGTACTGTGGTTATGACCTATCGCACGGCGGTAAAGGATACCGACAATAATCTTACGTTGGGTGAGATGTTACCGGTAGGATTCAATAAAATTGCCGGTGTCACGGTTGAAGAAACCGAAAGTCTGCAGGATTTTGATGCATTTTCGATAAAAGGCGAGGGCAAATATAACGGAAGTGATGGATACGGCGGAATTTTCCGCGATATGTTAGTGCCTACAACTGCCGAGACACTTTACCGCTATGATGATAAGTTTTACAAAAACTTTTCCGCAATTACTAAAAACAGTTATGGTAAAGGTTTTGTGTATTATCTCGGCACAACACCCGACGACGAAACGCTTAAAAAGGTTTTAGAGGGTGTTATTGACAGCGTAGGAATTGAAAAAGTCATTTCACCCGAGGGTGTAGAGGTTGTTAATCGCGGTAAAGGTGAAAATAAAGTTCAAATGATAATTAACCATAATGATTACGATGTACAATTTGGAACCGATACTTTAAAACCTTTTGAAGTGAAAATAGTGAAGAAATAATATTAAAAGGTCGAGCAAACGCGTGTGCGAAACTCGGCCTTTTTTATATAAAAAAGTCGAATTTGTAAATAACGGTTGACAAAATATGGAGTTTGTTATAATATACAATAGTAAAATCAATCAGTAAAGTGGCGAATTCGCAACTTTTGGTTGACAAAACTTCAATGTTTGGTTGGTTGTTGTTGCGCTTTGATTAAGGTATTATATAATATGTAGCAGAATGTACTGCAAATAAACTTTTCGGAGGATATTATGACTATTGGTGAAAAAATTACACATCTTCGCAATGCGGTCGGTATGTCGCAAGAGGCTTTGGCTGACAAACTTTCGGTTTCAAGGCAGTCGGTTTCAAAGTGGGAGATGGACCAGGCTCAACCTCAAATTGATAAAATTTTGCTCTTGTGCGAACTCTTTAAGGTTTCAACCGATGAACTTTTGTATGACAAAAAGGTAATCGACCGTGCCGCTAAAGGTGCCCCGGTAAAAAATAAATATTTCGGCACTGACGGTTTCAGAGGCGAGGCTAATATGAACTTGACCTCTATGCAGGCTTATAAAGTTGGTAGATTTTTAGGTTGGTACTATTCTTCCGAACTTTCAGGATGTCAGAATGCAGGTTACAGACCGAGAATTGTCATCGGTAAGGACACCCGCCGTTCAAGTTATATGCTTGAATATTCCATTGTTGCAGGTATCACCGCTTCGGGCGCTGACGCTTATATGCTTCACGTTACTACAACTCCGAGTGTTTCTTATGTTGCACGTCAGGATGAGTTTGACTGCGGTATTATGATTACCGCTTCACACAACCCGTTCTACGATAACGGTATTAAGGTTATTAACAAATTCGGCGAAAAGTTGGATGACGAAACCACCGCTTTGATTGAGGCTTATATTGATGGTAATATGGCAGCTTTAGGTGTTCAGGGTGAGGATTTACCCTTGGCTCACCGCGACAGAATAGGTCAGATTATCGACTATGTATCGGGACGTAACCGTTATGTCGGCTATCTCATTTCGGTTGCTTCGAACTCTTATAAAAATTTGAGAATCGGTCTTGACTGTGCTAACGGTGCATCTTGGTCGATTGCAAAGGCTGTTTTCGATGCACTGGGCGCACAAACTGTTATTATCGGTAACCGCCCTGACGGACTTAATGTTAATAACGGCTGTGGCTCAACCCACGTTGAGAAACTTTGCGCATTGGTTAAGGAACAACATTTGGACGTCGGTTTTGCTTTTGACGGTGACGCTGACCGTTGTATCGCCGTTGACGAAAACGGTAATGTTGTAGACGGTGACGCTATGATGTATGTTTTGGCAAACCGTTTAAAAGCACGCGGTATGTTGAATAAGAATACCGTTGTTGCTACTGTTATGTCTAATAGCGGTTTCTTTGCTTCTTTAAAGAAACTTGGTATTGAGTGCGACCAGACAAAAGTTGGTGACCGCTTTGTTTATGAGTCTATGCAGAACAATGATTTCTCATTGGGTGGTGAGCAATCGGGTCACGTTATTCTTAAGAAATATGCAACCACAGGTGACGGTATTTTGACCGCCATTATGATTGCTGAAGAAATGTGCGACCGCAAGATGTCGTTGGCTACGCTGACCGAAGGTTTAATGTTGTATCCGCAGTTCTTGATTAACTTGCGCGTTAAAGATAAAGCTGCTGTTATGAACGACGGTGAAGTTTTGAAGGCTAAAGACGATGTTGAAAAACTCATTGACGGCAACGGCAGAGCATTACTTCGTGAAAGTGGCACTGAACCCGTAATCCGTGTTATGATTGAGGCTGAAACCCAGGAATTGTGCGAAAAATATGCAAATATGATTGCTGACGTCATTAAAGAAAGGGGTCACACAGTTGGATAAGTTAGTTAAAACCAAAGACCTTTATGATTGCAAAGTGCCTTATTTAAAGGAACTTTTTGAAACAAGTGAATATCCTTGGGAAATGCTTCCTAAAATTAAGGAAGTAATAGAAAAACTGCTTGAAACAGGTATTGAGGGTTTCAGTGAACTCAAACCCGGTGTTTTGGTAGGTAGGGATGTAAAAATTGCCGATTTTGTTACTATTGATGCCCCTGCAATTATCGGTCACGGTACAGAAATTCGTCCCGGCGCATATATCCGCGGTAATGTTATTACCGGTGAAAACTGCGTAATGGGTAATTCAAGCGAATATAAAAACTGTATTTTGCTTGACAAGGTTCAGACTCCGCATTATAATTATGTCGGTGATTCTATACTTGGTAACAAGTCCCATACCGGCGCAGGCACAATTTGCTCCAACCTTAAGTCTGACGGCAAGGCTATTGTTGTCAGAGGCGAGGAAAATTATGAAACCGGTCTTCGCAAAATCGGTGGTATTTTGGCCGACGGTGCTGATGTCGGTTGCGGTTCTGTTATTAATCCCGGTACTGTTATCGGTAAAAACACCAGTGTTTATCCGTTGACCTCTTTGCGCGGTGTTTATCCCGCAAATTGCATTGTTAAATCACAAAATGACATTGTTTTAAGAAAGGAAGATTTCTAATGAAATTTATCACTGTTAAAACCTATGAGGAATTGAGCAACAAGGCAGCCGACATTATCGCTGCGCAGATTATTGTGAAACCTTACTGTGTATTAGGTCTTGCTACCGGTTCTTCACCCGTTGGCACTTATAAGAGACTTGTTGAGGATAACAAAGCAGGGAAGATTGATTTTTCTACCGTTGTCAGCGTTAACCTTGACGAGTATGTCGGTCTTGACGGTTCGAACGACCAGAGTTACCGTTATTTTATGAACGATAACCTCTTTAATCACGTTAACATCGACAAGGAAAAGACCTTTGTACCCAACGGTTGCGCTGAAGATTTAGAGGCAGAGGGCGAACTTTACGACACAAGAATTAAAGCTTTGGGCGGTATTGATTTGCAGTTACTCGGCATCGGTGTTGACGGTCATATCGGCTTTAACGAGCCTGATGACGTTTTCACTGCCGCTACTCATGAAGTAAAACTTGACGAGTCAACCATTAAGGCAAATGCAAGATTCTTCAATAATGAGGATGAAGTTCCCAAGACCGCTATTACAATGGGTATGATGTCCATTATGCAGGCAAAGAAGATTCTTTTGGTTGCTAACGGCGCTGCTAAAAAGGATATTTTGGAAAAAGCATTCTTCGGTCCTGTTGACCCGAAAGTGCCCGCATCTATTTTACAGTTGCACCCCGATGTAACCGTAATTTTCAGTGAAAACTAATTAAAGAGATAAACAAAAAACCGACCTGATGGTCGGTTTTTCTTTTATAAATTATATTTTTTATGCCTTAACCTTTACAACAACCTTACGGCATTTAACACTGTCGCCAATAGTAGAACCGGGCATGTGTATATCATTAGGATAAAGCACCATAAATTCGTTGTCAGTGAGCCAAATTGGTTGGGTTTCACAAGTGTATTTCCAAACGTCTTTTTCAGGCTTTGCTTCAACGAGTTCTTTTTCACACTCAATAGGTGCTACGCCGATAACCTCCTTGCCCGAAACAATCAACTGAATATCAATGTATTTTTCGTGTAATTCAGCAACGGTTTTAGGTTGGGTTTCATATTCCTGAACCATATAATAGATGTTGTCATTAAGTTCATATTTTCCGATTTCCATATCGGTAAAATCAGTTTCAGCCAAGAATTTGAGCGCGGTATATACATCGCCCAAACCTTTGTAGTTTTCAATGTGTTTTAATGAATCAAAAATCATAATATTTCTCCTTTAATAGTGTATTATTGATGTTTTATTTAATCGAAATCGAATCGCCGTTATCCAATAGGCTAACAAAAACGGGACGCTCCAACGTGCCTTTGTTTGGCGAATGGAATGTGAAATAGAGGTCATTGTCACCTTTGAAAATCATACCGTGACCGCCGTCGTCATCAATAATCGGTGGCAAATGTGTAAAATCTGTTCCAATTTCACCGCCTTCAAACTTTACAAGCAATTCGGCATATTGTCCCTTGACAAAAGAAGACCAAATCATAAGCAATTCGTCTGTTTTTGTGCGATACAAAAACGGACCGTCGGTGACGAAGTGACCTGTCGGAGCGTGGCAACTAACCCAAGGACAAGACGATGCGGCAAAAAGGGTAGTAACTTCGCCCTTGATTTCGGACAAATCGTCGTTAAGTTCTGCGTAACAAATCGTTCCGTCAACAATTTGTGTATGTTCGTGGCAAAAAACGATATAAGGTTTTTGGTCTTTTCCAATATAGAATGTACCGTCAAGACATTCCCATTTTTTAGGGGTTACTGCACCGTCACTATGCGGTACAAAGGGGCCTTGAGGACTGTCAGACTTTAAAATATATGTTCCTCTTAAACCGTTTTCTTGGGTAAAGGTAGCGAACATATAGAATTTCTTATTGTATTTGTGTACTTCAGGTGCCCAGTTTGCGTCCTTGTTTAAGTTATATTTAATTGAGTCAAAACACTCTTTAGGCTCGCTCCAGTTTATAAGGTCGCAAGAGGTATAAACATCAAATCCACCTGATTTCATTGCGAAATTCTTTGCACGGGAGCCGTACATATAATACTGACCGTTTTCAAATAAAACAAATGGGTCGCGGATATTAATATCACTGCATTTCATATTCCCATCTCCAATGTATTTAATGTTAAATTTTACTTTACTAATTTTATCATAATCCAGAGTGCAAGTCAATATGGGCAAGAGTAATCCTACCCCAAATTTTTCGCAAAACAAAAAAACCGACCTATTGGTCGGTTTCTTGTTTTGAAAATCACGAATTAATATAGTGTCTTATCTTTTACGAAAATTTTCTTGTTTTTTATAATTGAATATATTATGTAATACCACCTTCAAACAAGCCCATAATTAAAATGATGATTATGGGTACTATAACACCCCAACAACCTAGAGGAAGTCCTTCATCATGATATGGATTGGTAGTATTAGATGTTTTTTCTGTTGAATTTGAATAGCTATCAAAGTTAGTTGGACTTGTTGTTACACTGGGAGTATTTGTGTTTTTTTCTAAAACATCAATTTTTAAATTAACTCCTTTATTAGCATAACCGTCTCCTGTTATATTAGCAACTGTAACACTTTTAAGTTCTCCGTCTTGCATTTTAGCAAGTAAATTTTGATTATAACATTTACTGATGTAACCTATTTCTAAACCACTTTCGGTAGTTATAAGTAATGCATTGCTGTCGAATTTATTATTTGGTTCGTGAACTAGTTTTAATTTATCCTCAACTTTTAATGTAGATATATTTTGTTGGCGATTACCGTATGTTACACCTACTGCTTTAGTATAAAATGATTTAGTATAGTATCCTGACCGTATTGTAAAGGTTGTATTATCAGAGTTTTCTAGATTAATGGGTTGATTTAGTTTAACGTTATTTAGCACAGGTTGTTCATCAAACCTTGCTTTACTCAACTCCCAAATATCTGGGTCATTCTCATTTCCACGTTCATTAATCCAATCATTAATCATATCATCTTCATCGTACCACATTATATACACCTCATTTTCATCTTCCGCTCAATTTAAACATTGTAGCATCGCCATATTTAGGCCAGTCTTTTCGTTTTTCTTCAGAAATAACAGGACTATGCTTATAAGATTCGCAAATAGAATTTTGACCAAAGCAATCGCCTTTTTTCATTTCTATACAGTTTTTGCAACTTTTTTCGGTTAAAGTCATCATAACACCATCCTTATATACTTATATAAGTATACATTCAATTAAGTAAATTGTCAAGTGAATATATATTGGTTAAAATATATTTGTGAGGTGAGGTTATGATTAGAATATCTTTGGATAAAACGCTTGATAAATATAATATAAGTCGATACGAACTTTCAAAACGCACAGGAATACAGTATCAGATTATTGACAATTATTATAAAAACAGAGTAAAAAGGTATGATAGTTTTGTTTTGGAAAGAATTTGTGTTGCGTTAAATTGTGAAGTGAGTGATATAATTAAATTTGAAAAAGAATAGCACCCAATTCCGATTGTGGAATAGGGTGCTGTTTTTATTGCTTTGATTTAACTGTATTTATTGACGAAATTAGCATTACACGAATACTCGTGCAAGCGCAATTGAGATTTTTATAAGTGGACTCGTCAATATAGTTTGTTTTATATAAGAGTTCAAGCCAATAGTCTGTTTCGTTGGCTTCTTTAAGTGCAATTTGAAGTTTTGATACAAAGTCTGCTTTGCCGTGTGCATACTGTGCTTCACGGATATTTGCACCGATGGATGTTCCACTTCTGCCGATTTGGCTTGAGATTATATTTTCTTTTTTAAGTTTTAGTTCTTTGACGAGGTTTATAATTGATACGGCGAAGTCTAACGACATATCGCGTAATTTGCTTTCGGACATTGTTATCACTCCTTATAGTTTTCATTATACTATATTTTTAGTGAAGCGCAAGGCTTTGCCTTGCATGAAGTTATGCCTTACGGCATAATGAAGTTTTGTGCTTGGCACAAAGTGAAGTTAAGTGTGCCACTCACGCCCGCAGGCACTTCACGATGCGCAGCACCACTTCACACACCGAAGGTGTACTTATCGTGCCGTTAGGCACACTTAGTTGAAAAAGACCTTGTCATTCGACAAGGTCTTTTTCTGGTGGGAGCGGGTGGATTCGGACCACCGAAGCGAAACGCAACAGATTTACAGTCTGCCCCCTTTGGCCACTCGGGAACACTCCCATATTAACTTTTAAAAAAGGTGGAGCTGGTTGACGGACGCAGCCTTTCTTCGAAAGTCTGCCATGCTTGCAACACAGTTGCTGCGCACCTTGCACCTAAAAACATCACACCGTGATGTTTTCTTAACGGCGCAACCCTCTTAGGCTTCAAGTCCGAATAGACTTGGTTCAAAAAGTGGAGCTGGTTGACGGACTTGAACCCCCGACCTGCTGATTACAAATCAGCTGCTCTACCAACTGAGCTAAACCAGCGTTTAATGCATTTTGAACGCCTAAATAATATACCACAATGAACACTTAATGTCAACAGTTATTTTTAAGAATTTTCAAAAATATTTTAAATGTCGTTTTTTGTATTCTTAAAGGGAGAGCAGAACCCTCCCTTTATATTGTTTACATTATTTTTTGCCTAATTCTTTTGTTCTTTTAAAACTTGCCGAAACGGCGGTGATACAGGTTTCTTTTAAATTCAAGTTTTCTAAAACCTTGACACCCTCAATTGTACTGCCGTTGGGACTGCAAACGGCGTTTTTAAGTTCCTCTGGGCTAATTCCCGTTTCCTTAACCATTTTAGCGGCACCCATAACTGTTTCTGTGGCATATTTCAAAGCCTTTTCATAAGACAGTCCGCATTTTACTCCGCCCTCGGCAAGAGCGTCGATAAACATATATACGAATGCCGGTCCGCAACCCGAAACCGCACAACCTGCATCTATCAGTTCCTCGTTGATTTCGTCACAACTGCCGGCAGTTGCCATTGTATTGAGGAAAAGTGCAACATCACTGTCGGTTGACTGTTTGTTGTAGCAGTAAAGTATCATTCCGTTTTCTACTGCCGCAGGGGTATTGGGCATAATGCGGATTACGGGGTAGTTGCCACCCGCCATTTCGTTTAGTGACTGCAGAGTGACGCCTGCCGCCATTGATACCAGCACAAAACGGCTTTTGCGTGATTTTAAATCATCTGTAAGTGAACCCAAAACATCACCCAAAACCTGCGGTTTGACACCTAAAAATATCATATCACAGTTTTCGGCAATCCATTCGTTACTAACGGCGGTTGCACCAATTTCTGTTGCCAACATTTCGGCTTTTTCGGTGCTATAATCGGCTAAATATATCTCGTTTTGCGACTTCGCGGCGGCTTTTGCCAAAGTTCCGCCCATATTTCCGCAACCGATAAATCCTATTTTATTCATATTTTTTAATTCCTTTAACGAGTCTGTCCGTTTCCGCGGATAATGTATTTATAAGAGGTCAGTTCTTTTAATCCCATAGGACCTCTTGCGTGCAATTTTTGTGTAGAAATACCCATTTCGCAACCTAGCCCAAACTCACCACCGTCGGTAAAACGTGTCGAGGCGTTGACATATACCGCTGCACTGTCAATCAGCAGGGTGAAGCGGTCAGCATTAGCGGTGTTTTCGGTTACGATACACTCACTGTGTCCGGTTGAATGGATGGAAATGTGGTTGATAGCCTCGTCTACATTGTCAACAATCTTTATTCCTAAAATATAGTCTAAAAATTCTGTATCAAAATCGTTTTCGTTGGCTTTTGTGCCGTCGATTATTTTTTGTGCTTTCTCACAAAGGCGAAGTTCAACGGGCGAAAGTTCCTTTTCAATTCTATTTTTAACCAATCTTTCCTTTAAAAGAGGCAAAAACTCGTCCGCAACTGCACTGTTGACCAAGCAAACTTCAGCCGCATTGCAAACTGACGGACGGCTTGTTTTGGCGTTTTCAACTATGTTAAGAGCCATTTCAATATCAGCCGACTCGTCAATATAAATATGGCAAATACCTGTGCCTGTTTCAATACAGGGAACTTTGGCGTTTTCAACACAACTTCTGATAAGTCCAGCACCGCCACGGGGTATAAGCATATCAACGTAACCGATTGCAGTCATAAGGTCGGTAGCGCTTTGTCTTGAAGTGTCGGTTATAAGGCTTACAGTATCTTCGGGGAAACCGGCAGCCACAACACCTTCACGCAGTGCATTCACGATAGCGATATTGGAATTAATTGCTTCCTTTCCGCCACGTAAAACACAAACGTTGCCCGCCTTTATGCTTAAAGCGGCGGCGTCGGAGGTTACGTTCGGGCGACTTTCGTAAATCATTGCGAGCAAGCCTAACGGCACTGAAACTTTGTTAATTGTAAGTCCGTTCGGGCGGTTGACGGCAGTTAAGGTTTCACCCAACGGGTCGGGGAGTGTTGTGACCTCAACCAAAGCATCAGCCATAGCGTAAATTCTTTGTTTATTAAGCGTTAATCGGTCAATCATAACTGTAGAGATTTTACCGATTGCGTTTTCAATATCGATTTTATTTGCTAAAATGATTTTATCGCAGTGTGCTTTTAAACTTTCAGCCATTTTTATAAGGGCATTGTTACGTTGTTCACCGCTTGAGGCGGCAACAGCGGTTTTACACAGCTTTGCCTTTTGTAAAATTTCCAATGTAGTCATTTTGTCACCGTTTTCCGTAAAATCTTGTGCCAATTTTTTCGCCGTTTGCAATTTCATAAAGTGCTTCAGGGTCGTTACCGTCGGTGATTACCATATCAATGCCGTTTTCAACACACATTTTAGCGGCTTTGATTTTAGTTTGCATACCGCCTGTGCCCAAAGATGACCCTGCACCGCCACCTAATGCTACAATTTCGTCGGTAATTTCAAAAACACTGTCAATAAGCTTGGCATTTGCGTCTTTGTGAGGGTCGGCAGTGTAAAGACCTTTAATATCAGACAAAAGCACAAGTAAATCTGCCTTTGCTTCAACCGCAACGATTGCCGATAACGTATCGTTATCACCAACCGAAATTTCATCGGTTGCAATGGTATCGTTTTCGTTAATAACCGGTAAAACATTAAGTTCTAAAAGACGGTTTAAAGTGTTATGGAAGTTTTGGTTACGGCTTTCGTTTTCAAGGTCATTACCCGTGAGCAGTATTTGAGCGATAATGTGACCGTATTCCGAAAACTCTTTATCATATATGTACATTAATTCGCACTGACCGATAGCGGCGGCTGCCTGCTTGGTTGGAACGTCTTTCGGTTTTTCGGTTAACCCCAATTTACCAACGCCCATACCGATAGCACCTGACGAAACCAAAATCAACTCGTGACCTGCATTTTTAAGGTCGCTCATAACTCGGCAGATTTTTTCAACGTGGCGAATATTTAAATTTCCTGTTTTGTGGGTAAGTGTTGATGTACCTACCTTGATTACAATTCTCATTTTTTACTACCTCGCAATTCAGCGATTTTTTTATAGTATAACCTTTATATATTATAATTCTTATATATTATAGCTTTTATATTCCATACTTGCAAGAGTAATATATAAAAACTAGGGAATTTTATCAACAATTCTATTGCTTTTTAGTGATTTAAATGTTAAAATATTAAAGATATTTTATTAGGAGGTAACCTTAATGGAAATTCTGTGGAAAAATCTATTAGAGTTTACTTGGCAAGATGGTGTTATGCTTTTAATCGGCTTTTTGCTGATTTTCCTTGCCATAAAAAAAGAAATGGAACCAACGTTGCTTTTACCGATGGGCTTTGGTACGTTGTTGGTTAATATTCCCGGTGCTGACGTTATCGTGCAAAAAATAGTAAAACTTGTTGGTATTGGCGGAGAAGAGGTTGAATTTGTTGAAGAAGGTGGTGCACTGACCACACTTTATAACGCAGGTATTGCAAACGAACTATTCCCGTTATTGCTATTTATCGGTATCGGTGCAATGATTGACTTTGGTCCGTTGCTTTCAAACCCCAAGTTAATGTTATTCGGCGCTGCCGCACAGTTTGGTATATTCTTTACATTCTTTATGGCAAGAATGTTCTTCCCTCAAGTTGATGCAGCTTCAATTGCTATTATCGGTGCTGCTGACGGTCCTACTTCGATTGCAGTTGCAAACACATTAGGCTCGCATTATGTAGGCGCTATTACCGTTGCGGCTTATTCATATATGGCTTTAGTTCCGATTATACAGCCACCTGTAATAAAATTGCTTACAACCAAAAAAGAGCGTATGATTCGTATGCCGTATGAGCAGAAATCGGTTTCAAAATTAACAAGAATTATGTTCCCGATTATCATTACGGTTGTAGTATCGGCTATTATTCCGCAGGCAACCGCACTTATCGGTTTCTTGATGTTCGGTAACCTTATTCGCGAATGTGGTGTACTTGATTCGCTCTCTGAAACAGCACAAAAGGTTTTGGCTAACCTTGTAACTATTTTCCTCGGCATCTCGGTTGCATTTAATATGACTGCAGATAAGTTCTTAAAGCCAGATACTTTGCTTATTATGGGCCTTGGTCTTATTGCATTTATTGTTGATACCGCAGGCGGTGTATTGTTTGCAAAGTTCCTTAACCTGTTCCTTAAAAAGAAAATCAATCCTATGATTGGTGCGGCAGGTATCTCGGCATTCCCGATGTCAGGACGTATTGTTCACAAAATGGCACTTAAAGAAGACCCGCAGAACTACTTGTTAATGCATTCAATCGGCGTTAATGTTTCGGGTCAGATTGCCTCGGTTATTGCCGGCGGTATAATTTTGAACTTCTTTGCATAAGGGGGATAAGAATATGAAATTGCTTAATATGTTTTTAAATCTCTTAAATGCCACCACCGGTGTTGTGGAAAAGGGTATGCAGTGGCATCCCGAGAAGTCTCTCGATATTCTGCCTAAAGCAGGTATCGGTATGTTGGTTATATTTGTTATAATCGGTGTTATTATAATCGCGACCTTGCTTATTAACAAAATCTTTTCTAAAAAATAAGTGACAAATAGTTTTTAAATAAGGTTCAGTCCCCGCTAAAAGCGGGGACTTTTTTGTTTAAACCGAGTGTCGTTCGTCAATAATTAAGTGTAAACATAACATTACAAATAATATTATGTCGATTTTCACTTTTTTTATATAAACTGTGGCATAATTTTGTAAAATTTGTGCATTACATTTTTTGACAGAAAATGTTAAAATATATGTAAGATATAAAAAAGAGGCGGTGGAAAGGTGCTTAAACTTAATGAAAAGGTTATGTACGGTACAACAGGAGTATGCGTTGTTGACGGCGTTGAGGATAAGCGTATTGGCAAAGAAATCAAGAAATACTATATCTTAAAACCGGTATCACAAACCACGTCTACTGTCTATATACCTGCCGATAACGAGAAGTTATTAAGCAAGGTGCGACGTATTCTGTCGGTTGAGGAAATTAAGACTATGTTATCTTCATTAAGTAGTGAGCCTGATATCTGGACTGATAACGATAATGAGCGCAGAGAAAAGTTTTCGGGAATAATAACTTCGGGTGACCGTAAGGCTTGTCTGATATTAGTACGTACCTTGCATAATCGTCAGAGTTTTTTATCGGGTACGGGGAAAAGGTTGCACATTGCCGATGAGCGTGCTTTAAAAGAAGCTCAAAGATTAATTCAGGATGAGTTTTCGGTAGTTTTGAATATTCAACCCAATGAGGTTGGAGAGTATATTAAATGTGAAACGGAAAATATATAATTAAAATGATTTTTGCCGTCTGTGATTTTATCACAGACGGCTTTTAATTTTGTGTTAAATTTAACAAACTTCACGTAACACGGCTTAACATAATTGAAATTGTCAATTATTTGTATACGTTTAGTAATCCACGTTTTCCACATAGTTATCCACATAAGCCTAGTGTAAAATCAAGGAAATTTCTGTCGAATACAGCCACTGATGTTGAATTCAATGTGGATAAGTCTAAAAACATGTGTGGTTATTTAGTTAACATAAATTTAATTTGGATGGCGTTATGGAAACAAATATACAATTTGTATACTCATTAGTACTTGACAACGTGTTGCACCAACGTTGTATACGTTTAGAAGTTAATTTGGAAGCTGTATCTCGCTAAAATAGGAGGTAATATAAGTGCGACATATTACTGCGATTGTTGATGTAAACGGTAAAACAAGTGTTGCTACACAGTTAATCGGTTATAGCGGTGAGCATAATGCGGTATCTTTAGAAGTCGGGTTTACGGAGGAGGGTTTAAGCCTTTATTCTACGGCAGATTATTTTCGCGTTGTTGTTGATGGTTTTTACAGTGACAAATTGTTTTTAAATCAAAATAATGTTATCCAGTATAATCTTCCGCAAGAGGTTATGAGACCACCGAAAATCAACTGTCAGCTTTTGGGGTATAAAGGCGATGAGTCTGAAATAAACTTAATATTAAAAAGCGGTGTTTTTAGTTTTCAGGTTGATTGTTCAGAAGTGCCGTTTCAAAAACTTGATAATAAACCTGACTATTTTGAAGAAGCGTTGCATATATGTACAGCTAAAGCCGAGAGCGCCGAGAGTTATTCTGAAAGTGCAAGCAATTTTTGTGAACTTGCAGAAAGCGCTGCTAATAGTGCTTTAACCAGTGCAAATTATTCAAAGACCTATTGGAATGAGGTAAACCTTAAAGCGAACGAGGTGGCAACGAATGCCGAAAGGGCAGAACGCGCTGCCGAGTCGGTTGACAGTAACAATATTGCAAATGCATTAAAAGGAAATAAGACGTCAGAGGTTGTTTCTATGAAAGACGTGTCACCTATACCGCATAATGTAAACATTCAGTTAAAAAATGAGGACGGCTCACCTTGTATAACCGAAACACAAACCGTTATAGAGCAGATTAAAGTCGGAACAGATGAAAGCGACTCATATAATTGGGTTGATGTTGCATCTGATAATATTTTCAGAGTTTCTCTTCCTAACGGAGTTGAAAGTTTAAAGTTAAAAGGAGCAGCTTGCAATGTTGCTATTGCACCAATTATAGATGGACAACTTGAAGTGGGTGAAGATAAGGAAGTATATTGGATAAGTTATATAGTGCCTGATAAATATACACCAGAAAATCTTTACCTTACATTTAACTATTGGATGGTTGACGGTATCTTTAATCACAGTTTCGCATTGTGGTACAATGACAATTATGGAAACGATGGTAGAGGAGTTTGGGAAGGGTACACTGGCACTTATGAAACAATCTTTAGTGAAAACCAAAAAATCACCGGATTTGCTATTAAATGCGGTAACCCTGATAATTCTTGGGCTTCTTTTTCTGTCGAGGCTTTAGTTAATAACGATGTGCCGGTTAAGGTTTGCGGTAAAAACTTGTTTGATAAATCCAAAAGTATTATAGAGGGAATAAGGAACGAAACCGCTGTTGCTATTAGTGCAACGGTAGTTATGGAAAATGATGCTTTATTACAGAACCTTAAACCGAATGTTAAATATACCTTGTCATACGAAGTAGAGTGTTTAAGTGTTCCTGAAAACGCTACTTGTATAGAAACTGCGGTTGGTTTAAGTTTAAGAAACAGAGGAATAAGCGGTGCAGTTGCTAACCCTTATTATCGTCAACTTAAAGCAGGTGATGTGATAAATCATAGCGTTTCATTTACTTTGACCGAAGAACGATATACAAACGGAAAGTTTGAGATGTTGGGATATTGCAACAACTATACTGATAACACTTCGGGTGCTTATGTAAAACCGTCAATGATTATCCGCAACATTCAAATCGAAGAGGGTGCAACGGCAACAGACTATGAGCCGTATATTGAGCCGACAACCTATACTGCCGATGAAAATGGGAGATTGACTTTACCGTCAGTGTATCCGTCGATGACGTTTTTTGCTGAAGATGAAGAAGTGACAATAACTGCCGAGTACAACAGAGATATAAATAAGGCGTTTAAATCCTTGCTTGACGCGGTCGTTTCATTGGGAGGCAAGGTAAATGGTTAAAACTTACGAAAAGGGCAGGAGTGACCGATTATCGCGTAATTTTAAGTTAAGCGAGTTTTCCTGCAACGGTAAAGGTTGCTGTGTTGAAACTTTGGTTGATACCGAACTTGTCGAAATTCTTCAGAAAATACGCGATAATTTCAACAAGCCGTTACACATTTTTTCGGCATACCGTTGCAAAAAGCACAATCGCACTTTAGGTAGCGGGGATAAATCGCAACACGTGTTAGGCAAGGCTGCGGATATTGAGATTAAAGGCGTTACACCGCGCGAGATAGCAATATATGCCGAAAGTATCGGTGTTAAGGGTATCGGACTTTATGAAACGGCAAAGGACGGTCATTTTGTTCATATCGATACTCGTACCAAAAAGGCTTTTTGGTACGGTAGGAGTGAACTTTATCGCTCGACTTTTAAGGAAATCAGTGTTAACGAAAAAGTTTTAGAGTGGAAAAAGGCGGCTATGGCTGACGGGTTTACTTTAAAATGCGGTGCTGACGGCATTTGGGGTAAAGAGTGCGAAGCGGTAGCGACGGAGGCTATTTGTAAAAAACGCCTAACTTATAAATATAAAAACCTCACCAAAATCGTTCAAGGGGCGGTTGGTGTAAAGGCAGACGGAAAGTTTGGCACTGACACTAAAAAGGCAGTCACAGAATGGCAGGCTCGTTGTGGTTTGGTTGCTGACGGCTGTGTAGGGATTAACACCTGGAAACGAATTTTGGGGGTGTAGAATATGAGCGATATAGCAGTTTCTCTATTGTCTTTGCTTGGAACAATGCTCGGTACTTTTGGCGGAATTTTAACCGCAAATAAGCTGACAAATTACCGCATTGAACAACTTGAATTAAAGGTTGAAAAGCACAATAAGGTAATTGACCGAGTTTATAAGTTAGAGCAGGCAAGCGCCGTTATCGATGAGGAAATCAAAGTTATTAATCACCGAATCAGCGACCTTGAAGTGTATCATAAATAAGGAGGCTTTTTATGAAATCTGATTTTAAAAAGTGGCTTAAAGCCGCAAGTATTCGTGCAATTAAGACGGTTGCTCAGACCGCGGTTGCAATGATACCTGTTGGGATTAGCATAAGTGAGGTTAGTTGGGGTGTTATTGTCGGCACTTCACTGCTTGCGGGGTTGGTTTCGATACTAACGTCGGTTGCAGGTTTGCCCGAGGTTAAATAAAATAAAAAATGCTACGGAGCCAAAAGGCGCCGTAGCATTTTTGTTAGTTATATCCATATTGTTTTGCGGTTTTGAAAAGGGATGAGATTTCCGCTTTTAAGGGTGCATTTTCGGGCATGAGCAGTTTTGGGTCGGTGGAATAAAGTTCCTTTGCGGCGTTGCCTGCTAAACGGAAAAGTTCCATATCCTCGGACAAATCGGCGATTTTAAGTAGGGGTAATCCGTGCTGACGTTTGCCCAAAAAGTCACCCGGTCCGCGAAGACGCAAATCCTCATCGGCAACCTTAAATCCGTCAGTGGTACTGCACATAAACTTTAATCTTTGGTTGGTTTCGCCCTTGTGGTCGGAAAGTAGGATACAGGTTGAGGCGTGGTTGCCTCTGCCTATACGTCCGCGCAACTGGTGTAATTGGCTCAAACCAAAGCGTTCGGCATTTTCGATAAGCATTATAACGGCATTCGGCACGTCAATTCCGACTTCAATTACTGTGGTGCTTACCAAAAGTTGAATTTCACCCTCTGAAAACGCTTTCATTACAGCATCTTTTTCTTTGGGTTTCATTTTACCGTGCAATAAGCCAACTTTATAATTTTTGAAATCATTCTCTGATATATCTTCGTAGTATTTTACTGCCGAAGCCAAGTCAACCGTTTCGTTTTCCTCAACCATAGGACAGACGATATATCCTTGCCGTCCTTGGCCCAAATGGTCGCGAATGTAGTTGTATGCACGCTTTCTTATATTAGAGTCAATCAAAAATGTTTGGATTGGTTGTCTGCCTTTAGGAAGCGAGTCAATAATACTTATATCAAGGTCGCCGTAGAAAATCAACGACATTGTACGGGGGATAGGTGTTGCCGACATAACCAACATATGTGGTTCGTTACCTTTATTTAATAGAGACGTACGTTGTTCAACGCCAAAACGGTGTTGCTCGTCGGTGACGATTAACCCTAAATTTTTAAACTGAACATCCTCTTGCAATACGGCGTGTGTGCCGATAACAATGTCAACTTCGCCTTGGGCAATCGACTCTTTAAGTTTCAGTTTTTTAGCCTTTGTGACTGAACCTGTGAGCAAAGCAATTTTTATATCGGTATTACCCAAAATGTTTTGAAACGTTTTAAAATGTTGAACTGCCAAAACCTCGGTCGGTGCCATAATTATACTTTGGTATTCCGAAAATTTAGCGCAGTAACTCAGAGCCACAGCAACTGCGGTTTTACCCGAACCGACATCACCTTGAATAAGACGGCTCATCGGTTTCCCTGAACCCATATCCTTTAAACAATCGTCAATCGCTTTTGCTTGTGCTTCGGTAAGTGTGAACGGCAGTAATTCTTTAAATTCATTTAAAGAATCACTGTTTACTTTTACGGGAGTTACAGCACAACGGGTTTCTTTTTGAAACAAAATACCGGTTTGTAGGAAGAAAAGTTCCTGAAAAACTAATCTTCTGCGCGCAAGTTCCAGTTCCTGCATACTTTTTGGGAAATGGATGCCTATTAGTGCCTCTTTTAAGCCTTTTAGGTTGTATTTTTTAAGCATTTCTTGAGGAAACGGCTCATCAGGTTCAAACTTTGACAAAACAGTGGCAATAACCTTGGAAATTGCTTTAGAATTAAGTCCTGCGGTCTGACGGTACACGGGCATTACCGTTTGTTCGGAAACGTCGTAAATTTCGGGCGAGGACATCTCGCACGAAAAAAGAATGCGGTTAACAATGCCGTAAAATAAGAATTCTTTACCGAATTCTAACTTTTCAGCAATCCATTTTTGGTTGAAAAGCGTTATTTCAACGTTGTTTTCGCCGTCATTAGCGAAAAACTTATAAATCACCATTTTCTGACGGACATAGATTTCTCTGACTTCGCTGAACACCTTTGCTTTTATGCAACACGGGCGGTCAAAAGGCGCCTCGTGAAGTTTTAATGGGTGTGAGCGGTCTATGTATCCGCGCGGGTAATGGTGCAACAAAGCGCCGACGCTGTCAATGCCGAGCTGTCGAAACAGCTCGGCACGTTTTTCGCCGACGCCTTTTACATAACGAATGTTATCATAAGAATTCATATTACTCAACCGAAATAATAAAGTAATAAACCGGCTGACCGCCGTTGATTAAGGTTACCTCAATGTCGTTGCCCAATTTGTCCTGTAAAGCAGTGCAAATTTTATCGGCATCGTCTTCGGTAACGTCTTCACCGTGAATAAGGGTTACAAATGCAGTGTCGCGGTCACTCAAGTTTTTGGTTAACTTAATGACACACTTTTCAAGGTCGGTTTCTGTAAAGGAAACCTTACCGTTAGCCAAAGCCAAAAGTTCGCCCTTCTTAATCTGCTTGCCGTCATAATCGGAATCTCTGGCGGCAAAGGTTACCTGACCGGTCTGAACGTTTGCATAAGCCTTCTGCATCTCAATTGCATTAGCATCACCGTCAACATCAGGGTTGAAGTTGAGCATAGCGGTAATACCCTGCGGGATTGTGCGGGTAGGAAGAACAATAACCTTACGGCTACTTAAAGGAATAGCCTGTTCAGCCGCCATAATGATATTTTTGTTGTTAGGCAGAACAAATACTGTCGAAGCAGGAGTCTGCTCAATAGCCTTTAAAATATCGTCGGTACTGGGGTTCATTGTCTGACCGCCGGAAACAATCATATCTGCACCCAAATCGGTGAACAAAGCGTGTAAGCCCTCACCTGCGGCAACAGTAACAAAACCGAAATCTTTGGTTATTTCAACCGAAACAATTTCATCTGTGTTATTAGCCGGTGTAGTGGTTTTGGGTGCGTCACCGTTAGAGTCGTGTTTAGCACGTTCATGCTGGTCACGCATATTTTCAACCTTCATATTGATTAACTGACCAAAAGTAAGACCTTTTTCAAAAGCGTTACCGGGGTGGTCGGTATGAACGTGTACCTTAATAATTTCATCATCGTCAACTACAACAACACAGTCACCGATAGTTTCAAGGTAAGCGCGTAAAGCCTTAGGTTCTTTATCATTTTCGCGTTTAACGATAAATTCAGTACAGTAGGTGAATGTAATGTCAGCCTCCGACTCTGCTGCGGCGTTACGTTGGGTAGCGGCAGGAGAATCTGTGGTAACTTCCGCTGACTCAATCATTTTACCGTCACGAATAACCGAAAGCATACCCTCTAAAATTACAACAAAACCCTTACCGCCTGCGTCAACAACGCCTGCTTTTTTTAGAACGGGGAGAATTTCGGGAGTTTCAGCCAATGCTTTGGAAGCGCCTTCTAACAAGGCCTCAAAGGTTTCAACAAGGTTTCTGCCTTCTTCATAAGCCTTGGTAGCATATTCCGAACCAACACGTGCTACGGTTAAAATAGTACCCTCAGTCGGTTTCATAACTGCATTATAAGCGGCTTCAACGCCTAATTTCATAGCGTTTGCCAATCCTTCAGAGTCCATAACCTCTTTACCCTTTAAGCCTTTCGCAAAGCCACGGAACAAAAGGGAAAGGATAACGCCCGAGTTACCTCTTGCACCGCGAAGCAATGCAGAAGCGTTAGTTGAAGCGACCTTATCGGCAGTTTCGTTATTCAATAATTTCAGTTCTCTTGCGGCGGCACTGATAGTCATAGACATATTAGTACCTGTATCACCGTCAGGAACGGGGAAAACATTAAGTTCGTCGACAGCCTGCTTGCAGTTTACAATATTATTAGCACCTGACAGCAAAGCGTCACGTAAAGTATTACCGTTAATCAAAATAACAACTCCTTAAGCAAACTCAAGATTATTCTTTAATTCCGTCTATACGTACAGTGACTTTGCCGACGTTGATGCCGGTGGCTTCACTTACAACGTATTTTACCTTATGGGTAATGCTCTTGGCGATTGCGTTTATGTTCATACCGTAAGCAACGATAATGTGCAAATCAACGTTAATCATATTGATATCGCCGGTTATGTTTATACCTTTTTCGGTATAGTTTTCTTTAGAAAAGATGTTACGGAACTTCTGCTTTCCGTGGGGAGCCATTCCGGCTACACCGAAGCAAGAGGATGCGGCGTTGCCGATAAGTTTGGCAAGATAGTCCTCCGACAACGAAATTGTACCGGTTTTGGTTTCGTAAGCAATCATTTATATACCTCCGTTTAAATTTAATTCAATTTATTAGTAATTCCGAAATAAGTATCGGAAACTGTTGACATAGAAGTAACGTTTATTTCAGTATTGTATACCGTAAGCCCGTTGCGGTGGCAAATCGGAATAATCGGCATTTCTGCATTAAATGCGTTTATTATATCAAATAATGACAGTTTTCCATTATAGAAACTTTTTACCGCGCTGTCAATAAGCGGGACGGAAGAACCCGTAAATTCGGTCTTTATTTCCTCGTCAGAGCCGTTTGATTCGTCCGTTTTGTTTTCTGTATCAGACGGTGCAGAGGTTTCGGGTGTTACAGCGTGATTCGGTATTCCGTAAGAAAGGCTGCCGTTTGATGTAATCAGTTCGGAAACGTCCATATTATTGTTAATTTTAACTTCGGCTAAATAAAAGTCAAAATTGCCGTAGGTTAATGCCTCTTTATATTTATTCCAATCTAAAACTGATAATTCAGTTTTAAAGCCGAGCTCGTTTAACTGTTCTGTAATTAGTTTGGCACACTTAATTCTTTGTTCGTTTGTATCCGATACAATGAGTTTAAAAGTAATGGTTTTTCCATCCGAATCGGTAAAAAATCCCTCGGCATCCTTACTATTATAACCTATTTCTTCTAAATTCGCAACAACATTTTCTAAATCAGGTTTTTCGGGCAGGCTTTGAAGATTTCCTGCATCTTCCCAAACTGAGTCAAAAAATCCTTTAGCGGGCTTGGCAAAATTATAATACGCATCGTTGCAAATACCCGAACGGTCAAGGGCATTGGCGATTGCATAGCGGACTTGGTATTTACTTACATGTCGTTTATTTAGGTTAACACCCAAGTAAACCAAATTGTTAAGAGGTACGTTTTGAACAGTACCCGACATCGGCGGTACAACGCCGTCACTCAAATCGGTATAAAAAACGTCAATATTATTGGCTTCAAGATTGTATTTTGTTACCTCCCAGTCGGGTGCGTTGACGAGTTTAATAAGTTTTATGTTCGGTACACCATCAAAATATGCAGTATTAACGTTTAAAGCCTTTTCTTTAGTATCAAATACATAACGTCCAGAACCAATAGGGGGAAGTTCGATTTTATTTTCGTCCTGACGTGTGTCGGAATCCTTTTTCATAATGGGGAAATCCAACAAATTCGCAAAATAGGGGTCTGCCTTCGATAATGTGATTATAACCTTGTCAGTGCCGTCAGCAGCGTAGGTGTTTACGGTTGACAGTTGTTTTTTGTAAACAGTGTATTGTGATTCAAGTGCTTTTTTAAGCGAAAAAACAACGTCGTCGGCAGTAACCAAACTTCCGTCGGTAAAGTATACCGATTTCAAAGTCACGGTACACTCTTTGCCGTTAAGTGTAATTTCTTTGGCTAACACGTTTTGCGGTTGGAGTTTTTCATCCAACTTCACAAGCGGGTCAAATAAAAGACTGCTCAAATCTCTGTTATACTTTGATTCCGCTTTATAAGGGTCAAGCGAATCGCTTGAATTATAAAGTAGTGATATACTTTTTAAAATTTCGTCAGTAGGTTCTGACGTCACAGAAGAGGTGTTATCACTGGTACTACTGCCACAAGCCGAAAGTAAGAAAAACAAGAAAGCCAACATAATGCTTAATAATCTTTTAAATTTCACAGCGGTAACACCTGCCTTTTTATTTCAATTATTCAGATATTGTAATAGGTTCTATTTTTGTGGTCAGACCCGATTTTTCGTCAATTTCAAAAATGCAACCGTTTAGTTTGCATTTGCCATTGGCTAATTCAAACTTCACGGGTGCGGCATCTTTGATTTTGGCTATTGAAAGTTCCTTTTTTACTCCTAAAATTGAGTCAATCGGTCCGGTCATACCAATGTCACTGATAAACCCGGTGCCGTTGGGTAAAATCTCGCAATCAGCGGTTAAAACGTGGGTGTGAGTGCCGAAAACAGCTGAAACTTTGCCGTCCAGATAATATGCCAATGCCTTTTTCTCAGCGGTTGCCTCGGCGTGAAAATCAATCAAAATTATTTTAATACCATTTTCTTTTGCTTTGTCAATGAGGTGGTCGGCACACTCGAAAGGGTCGTCGGCTTCGGGCATATAAACCCTGCCTACCAAATTGATTACGGCTATTTGGTACCGTCCCAAATCAACTTCTACATAGCCTTTTCCAACACCCGAAGTATGCATATTGTGAGGTCTTAATAAAAAGGGGTCGTTTTCTAAATATTCGAAAACCTCTTTGCGACGCATTGAGTGGTTACCACCGGTAATTACGTCTGCACCGGCAGAATATAGCATTTCAAGCGAGGTTGGAGTAATGCCGTTACCGTCAGCCGAGTTTTCGCCGTTGACAACGGTTAAATCTATTCTGTTGTCTTGCTTTAATTTGGGTAATGTGCGGATTAAAAATTCGCATCCGATACTACCGCAAACATCTCCGACAGTAAGTATTCGCATAATACGTCCTTTACATTTGATTATTCTTATGCTAATTATCTAACTTTTTAATTTTTTATAAGATATATTACAAAAAAACCAATAGAAATAATGATAGCGCTAACCAACGCCATAACTAACACCTGTACAACACACCTAATAACTGAATTGTTAATAGAGTTGAATTTTTTAATCAGCACTTCATAAAAGTATTCTAAAATCATTGAAAAGAAATCCATATTGTCTCCCTATATCTTAATCGTCACTTTTCACCACAATACTCTTATGCTTAAACGAGTAAACTGTAATTTCAGTTTGATTATCAACTTATTATACCATATATTTGTTGATATTTCAACGTGTTTTGTGTAATTTGAAAGGGTGACCGATTTCAAGGTAAATAAGCCCCGATATAACAAAAACCAAGCCGAAAAATCCCAATACTCCCAAACCTTCATTAAATAACAAAACGCCGACTAACGAGGCAACGGCAGGCTCTAAAATTGCAATTACCGAGGCTTTTCCCGCGCCGGTTTTGGACAATCCGTAGGTGTAAAGTAAGTAGGGTAAAACTGTGCATACAATTGCAACACCTACCGATAGTGCGATACCTTTAAAATCACTCACTAACGGCAAAAGACGTGGCATATCGCAAAGCGGCAGCACACCGACAGAACCGAATAAAAAGGTGTAAAAGGTGATGGTGAGTGAATTGTACTTTTCGGCGGCATATTTACCGAAAATACTGTAAAGAGCATAGCCTAAACCCGAGCCAAGTCCGAAAACCAAACCGATTTTGGTTAGTTTTAAAGAATCAGAGCAACACATCATAATACAACCGCAAAATGCTAATATAAAAGCGATAATTTTTTGCAAGGTCATTTTTTCTTTAAAAAGCAAAAGGGAAAGCGTGGCTACCCAAATGGGCGAGGTATACATCAAAATACAGGCGACCGACAGTGAATTTTCACCGATTGAGGACATATAGCAAATGTTGAAGAAGAGAAAACTTAAAATTCCTGTACCGAAAAACATCCAAAGGTCTTTTGGGCGAATTTTAAATAACTTTGGATTTACAATCAAAATCACAACTGCCATCATTAGTACGGTTATAAAAGCACGTACGGCAACAATTTGAACAGCGGTGAAGCCGATTTTAAGCATTGTACGGGTAAAAAGTCCGATACAACCCCACATTGTAGCCGCAAGTAAAACCGCAATTTCACCAAGCCTTGCCTTGATACCGTTCATCTTGTCACCCCCTTAAATTTCAGTAATACAACCACTATTAAATGATTTTACTACTAATGCTTACATATTTCAACAAAATATTTTTTGTAACATCTCATATTATTTAGTGAAATAGGGTTTGCATTTTTTTAAGTTCTGTGATAGAATATATTGAATATTTATGTACTGAATTGATTGGAGAGTGTTTTGATGGATTCAAGACCTATTGGTGTTTTTGATTCAGGGTTGGGCGGGCTTTCGGTTATTAAAGAACTGAATAGAGTTTTGCCCGATGAAAATATAATATATTTTGGTGACACAGGCCGTGTGCCTTACGGTACGCGCAGTGCCGAAACTATTGTAAAGTATGCCAAAGAGGATGAGAAGTTTTTACTGTCGCATGACGTCAAGCTGATTATTGCGGCTTGCGGTACTGTAAGTTCGGTTGCCTCTCATACGGCAAGCAGTTTGCCTGTTCCGTTTATTGAAGTTGTAACCCCTGCTTCCAAAGCGGCGGTAAAGGCTACAAAAAACGGCAAAATCGGTGTTTTGGGCACTTCGGCTACCGTCAACAGTAATTCTTATAAACTCAAAATGCTCGAAATCAAGCCTGATTTAGAGATTTTACAGGTTGCTTGCCCGATGTTCGTGCAGTTGGTTGAGGCAGGGTGGATTGACCGCAATGACGAGGTTACAGTTGCTACTGCAAAGCGTTATTTACAACCTCTTATTGAAGCAGGGGTTGACACTGTGATTTTAGGTTGTACTCATTTCCCTGCGATAAAGGAAATCATTTCCGATATTATGGGTGAAGATGTTGTGCTGATAAATTCGGGTACTGAAGCGGCTTTGACTGCGGCAGAATACCTAAAAGAGAACGGACTTTTAGGTGAGGGAGGACGTCGACGATATTTTGTAAGTGACCGACCGCAATCTTTCTCGACCACTGCCGGCATCTTGTTGGGAAATGAGATTTCAGATGTCGAAACCGTCAGTTTGGAGGATTTTTAAGGGAAAATGAAGGACGTTATTATTGGTATAAAAGGCACTCAAGAGGTTGTCGGTGAGAGTGATGTTGTCGAGGTTACTACGGTCGCCAAAATGAACGTAATTGCCGGCAAAAGCTATTTGAAGTATGACGATAGCGTCGCAACGGGTGTGAAAGGTGTGAGTTGTGTTATAAAAATTGACCCCGAGGACGATTCGGTTGTTATGTCCCGTTCGGGGGCACTTAATTCGAGAATGTATATTAAGCGTGGTCAACGCCATATTTGTCATTATGAAACCGGTCAAGGCACTCTTACA
>JAZRSW010000011.1:0-14097 GCA_045651745.1 Acutalibacteraceae bacterium | reverse complement strand
GATATAAATGTGGTATTATTCCTTTACTGATGTGAAGAAAAGGAGAGGGGTGACAACATGAAAGAGGGTATTCATCCGCAGTATGAGACAGTTGTTGTAAAGTGTGCTTGCGGAGCAGAGTTTGAAACTCGCTCAACCAAGAAAGATATCCGTTTGGATATTTGCTCCAAATGTCATCCGTTTTTTACCGGCAGACAGAAGTTGGTCGATACCGGTGGTCGCGTAGACAGATTCAAAAAACGTTTTGGCATGGATGCTAAATAATTGTTTCAGTAAATTTAAACCGCAGTTGTATTCAACTGCGGTTTTATCTTTCATTTTTTAAATTTCGGGCAGGTGAGAAGATGAACGAGTATAAGACCGTCAGAACTTCGGCGGAAGGTGAATATGAAGAAAAACGCTCAAGGTTTATCGGAAGTGTTATTCCTTGCAAGACGGAAAATGAGGCACTTCAATTTATTGAAAAGCGTAAAAAGGAGACCTTTGGCGCAAGGCACAATGTTTATGCCTATATTTTAAGGGACAACAACATAACAAGGTTTTCTGATGACGGTGAGCCTCATTCGACTGCCGGTATGCCGACGCTGGAGGTTTTACGAAAGCAAGGTTTGACCGATTGCTGTATGGTAGTAACCAGATATTTTGGCGGAGTTTTGTTAGGTACGGGCGGACTTGTGCGTGCCTACACTGCGGCGGCAAGCAAGGCGGTTGAAAACGCAGGTGTTGCCGTAATGCGAGAATGTTTCGAGGTTGCGGTTAAATGTCCTTATTCGGACCATTCGGCAGTTGAAAGGTTGATTGCCGACTGTGGCGGAAAGTTAAGCGACAACCAATTTGCCGAAAATGTTAACGTTTCGTTTTCAATTACTGCCGAAAATTTTGAAAATTGTAAGTTAAAATTTAAAGATACATTTTGTGGAAGATTAGAGCCTGAAATTATAGGTTCAGGCTATGCTGAAGTTTGAATTTTATGAGTCGAACCTTAATAAGTTCGACTCAATTCATTTATATTTTTTAAATTTTTGGAAATTTTGCGGTTTTTTGAAAATAAAAAAAGTATTTTGTGATGTTTTTTCGAATAATAAAACAGAAAGTTATTTTAAGGAGGGGTGTTATGGCATTACCGCAGGAATTTTTGATGGAATTGAAATACCGTAATGATATTGAATCAGTTTTATCTCCATACATAGCATTAAAGCGTCGCGGAAGTAATCTTGTCGGTTTGTGTCCGTTCCATAACGAAAAAACACCTTCCTTTACGGTTTATCCCGAAAACGGCTCGTACTATTGCTTCGGTTGCGGTCAGGGCGGTGATATAATCACCTTTACCATGCGAATGGAAAATTTGGATTATATTGACGCTGTAAGGAAGTTAGCCGATAAGGCGGGGCTTCGCTTGCCTGAAGAAACCAAGGACGATAAAGAGCAGAAGTTAAAGAATGACATCTATGCCGTTAACAGTGAAGCGGGCAGGTTTTTCCATTCTGTGCTGATGAGTCCCGAGGGCAAGGCAGGGCTTGACTACTTTTTAGGTCGAGGATTGTCTTTAAGCACCATTAAACATTTTGGCTTAGGATTTGCTCCTGATGATTGGCATGCTTTGGAAAATCATTTAAGAAAAAAAGGCTTTACCGATTATGTTATTGCGGCGGCTGACCTTGTCGGTAAGTCCGAGAAAAAGGATAAAAACGGGCGTCAGTTTACATACGACCGTTTCCGTAACCGTATAATGTTCCCGATAATCAATGTTCACGGTAAGGTTATAGGTTTTTCGGGCCGTGCAATGCCGGGCAACGAAAAGCAGGGCGGTAAGTACATAAATACATCGGACACTCTCGTTTACAAAAAGAGTCATAATATGTTTGCTTTGAACTTTGCCAAAAAGGACTGCTCCAAGCAGGCGATTTTGGTTGAGGGCAATATGGACGTTATAGCACTGCATCAAGCAGGATTTACCACTGCGGTTGCGGCATTAGGTACATCCTTTACCGAGGAGCAGGCGAGATTGCTTGCAAGGTACACAAAAGAAGTTGTGCTGACGATGGATGCCGACAGTGCGGGTGAAAAGGCTACCGACCGTGCGTTAGGAATACTTAAAAACGTCGGTGTGGATATTAAGATTTTACGGTTACCCGAATGTAAAGACCCTGACGAGTTTATCAAAAAGCACGGTAACGCGCGTTTTCAAAAACTGTTGGATACGGCTATGAGTTCTATTGATTATCAACTCTTAACTGCGGCAAGGGATATTGATTTGGAAGCGACCGACGGAAAACTGAAATATCTCAACAAGGCTTGCGAGGTTTTGGCGGCTTTAAATGACCCGATTGCAGTTGACCTTTATACAGGCAGACTTTCAACAAAATACGGCGTTGCAAAAGAACGTTTGCTTGCAATTGTAAAGAATTCGCAGGATTCTAAACGCCGACAGCAGAGCCGTAAAGAGTTGCAAGAGGTTATAACTCCGACTCAAAAGAAAAATGAAGTTAATCCGCAAAGACAGCAGTTTAAAAAAGCTGCTACGGCGGAGGAAACCGTGATTTCGGCACTTGTAAGGCACCCCGATTCACTTGAATCGGTTAAATTGCGATTAGACCCGTCAGATTTTCTGACCGATTTTAATCGTAGGTTGTTTGAACGTGTTGTCAGCATAATCGAAACGGGACATAGTTTTGACTTAGTTCTTTTGGGCGACGAATTTTCACCCGATGAAATAGGTTACGTTACCAAAATGCTGATGGTCGGCGTGGCTGACTCTAATCACGAAAAGGTTTTGAGTGACAGTATTGATGTCATTTTGGCAGAGCGCAAAGCGGCGGACAAGCCTGATATCGCAGGGCTTGATGATGATGCTTGGGCAAAGGCTATGGCTGACATTATCAATGCTAAAAAGAAGTAATTTGTGTGGCGGCAGTATTGAATATTGCATAAAATTTTGTAAAAAATAAAAGGAATATGGGGTAATAGTTATGGAAAAGAAAAAGAAAAACGTTAAAACAGAGGTTGATGATATTATCGAAATAGATTCAAACAATAATGATAATTTGGTCGATGATAGCTATACAAAAGCAGATGAAGCTGAGCATAAGGAAGATTTTTTGGATATTGAGGATGAAATTCCCGATAACCTTGAAACATTGGAGATGGAGCCTCCGCTACTTGATCTTGATTTTGCTGACCCGACCGATGAAGACCTTAAAATGGCAGAAATTGAGGATGTTGAGAAGATTGAGGATGCCGTTGCATCTATGGACTCGATTTCTCTTGATGACCCTGTTAAAGTTTATTTGAAAGAAATCGGACGTGTGCCGTTGCTTTCTCCTGATGAGGAAATTGAACTTGCAAAGCGTATCGGTGAGGGCAACTCGTTTGCTAAAAAGCGTTTGACCGAGGCTAACTTACGTTTGGTTGTATCTATTGCAAAGCGTTATGTCGGTCGCGGTATGCATTTCCTTGATTTAATTCAGGAGGGTAACGTCGGTCTTATTAAGGCTGTTGAAAAGTTTGACCATACCAAAGGCTTCAAGTTCTCTACCTATGCTACTTGGTGGATTCGTCAGGCTATTACCCGTGCTATTGCTGACCAAGCAAGAACTATTCGTATTCCTGTTCATATGGTTGAAACCATTAACCGTCTTAAAAAGATTCAGAGTCAGTTGCTTCACGAAAACGGTCATGAGCCGAGTGAGGAATTGATTGCCGAAAAGATGGAAATGTCGGTTGAAAGAGTCAGAGAAATTATGCGCGTCGCTCAAGAGCCGGTTTCAATGGAAACTCCCATTGGCCCCGAGGAAGACAGCCGATTGATGGACTTTATCCGTGACGAGGACGCTTTAGCTCCCGACGATGCCGCATTAAAGACAATCACAAATGAGGATATTGACGCAGTTTTGAAGACACTTACTCCGCGTGAAGAGGCTGTTATCAGACTTCGTTTTGGACTTAAAGACGGTCGCTGCCATACCCTTGAAGAGGTTGGTACAGAGTTTGAGGTTACACGTGAGCGTATCAGACAGATTGAGGCTAAGGCTTTAAGAAAACTCCGCCACCCTGTAAGAAGTAATAAATTTAAGGACAGATAAAAAGTGAAATACACATATAAAACAAAAGGCGTTTGTTCAAGCACAATCAATTTTGAGGTTGAGGATGGCATTATAACTTCTTTACAGTTCATAGGCGGTTGTAACGGCAACCTTAAAGGCATTTCTTCGTTGTGTGTCGGTATGAAAGTGCAGGACGTAATTGAGCGTTTGGAAGGTATTAAGTGTGGATTTAAGTCCACATCCTGCCCTGACCAGTTGGCAAAAGCTTTAAAAGATATTGAATAATTTTTAAGTACATTTTAAAAGGTCGGTGATAAAATGTTTGACGAGGATATTAAAATTGCGTCATTGGGTAACAATAAACCTAAAAAGGACGAGCATACTTTAGTGCTTGATGAGTATACTCGTGAAACCGCAAAAGGTAACACCGAAAAAGCAAAGGAACTGGGTAAATTGTTGGCGCGTGAGGTTGTTTCTCATATTGACAGTTTTCCTGTTGATGAAAAAGAAGATGGTAATGCCGCGATGTTTGTTCAGCGTGGCGTTATGATGACCTTTGCCGCTGTAGTTTCCATGGAGGAAAATATTTTCAGCACGGTTGTCGAGCAGGCTGCCGAAAACAGTTTTAATGCTGAGTTGGAAAAACTTTCGCCCGACATTTATAATGCCGTAAGCGATTCGGGAGCGTTTTCGTTCTATTACCTTGCTTACCGCAGAGGCACCGAGGTTGTCAGAAGAATGGGACAAACCTTTGCAATGCTTTGCTCACACGACGGCGACCCGATTTATCAGGAGTTGGGTGAGGCGATTTATTGTTGGTTTAAATCATTTGCCGAGAAAAAGTTTAAAGAATCGGGACTTGATTAAAGTTTGATTTTAATTAGATATTAATTTGGAGGAATATATTATGAAAGTTACAAAAGATATGATTATCGGAGATATTTTGGATTATGACCGCGGTACTGCCGAATTCTTTTTTGAAATTGGTATGCACTGTTTAGGATGTCCCGCTTCCCGTGGTGAGACGGTAGAGGCTGCTTGCTTGGCGCACGGTACCGACTGTGACAAATTGTTGGCGAAAATCAACGCTTATTTGGAGTCTAAATAATGTCGGTTGATAACCGATTAAGGAAAATCGCCGGAATGGTACGGGAGGGTGCAACGGTTGCCGATATCGGCACCGACCATGCGTATCTTCCGGTGTTTCTTGTAAAAAGGGGCATTATATCTACGGCGTTTGCTTGTGATGTCGTGGACGGGCCTTTGGAAAATGCCAGGCTTAATATTGAAAAATCGGGTGTTTTAGGAATCACCGTCCGAAAAGGTGACGGGCTTAATGCCGTTAACCCTTGTGAAGCGGACACGTTTATCATTGCAGGCATGGGCGGTGATTTAATCGCCCGAATTTTAAGCGATGCACCTTGGATTAAGGATGAAAAGTACGAGTTAATTCTGCAACCGATGACCGCTGTTGAGGATTTAAGAGAGTATCTTTTAAAAAACGGTTTTGAAATCACGTTAGAGCAGGCAGTAAAATCGCAGGGCAGAATTTATACCGTAATGAAGGTACGATTTACAGGAAAGATTGCCGACTGCAGTCCGTTGTTTTACTTTTTCGGAAAACTTATTGACAATATCGGCGAGGATGAATTGGTTTACATAAACCGAAAAAGGCGGATAATCGGTGATTTGGCTGAAGAGATAAAAAATATTGAGTCACAGAGTTTAAAGTATCAGCGTTTAGTTGAGGCTTTGGACGGAATTGATAGTTTGTTAGGAAAATAGTATGGGTATTGACGGAATATATTTATACCAACTGAAAAAAGAACTCGCGGTTAGTTTAAAGGACGCTAGAGTTGACAAAATACACCAGCCCTCAAAAGAAGAGCTGGTGTTACAGTTGCGCTCTGCCTCGCTTGGCGGACAAAGGTTGCTTATATCTATAAGACCGTCAGCACCTAGAATTAATTTTACCGATGTAAGCTATGAAAACCCTGCCGAACCGCCGATGTTTTGTATGCTGATGCGAAAATACTTGGCGGGCGCAAGGTTTGTTTCGATTGAGGACAACGGCTTTGAACGCGTTGTCACTTTCAAGTTTTCTGCCACCAACGAAATGGGCGACCGCATAGAAGTAAAACTTATTGTTGAGCTTATAGGCAAACAAACTAACGTTATTTTGGTAGGAAATGACGATAGAATTATAGATTCGCTTCGCCGTTCGGATATTGAGGCAGGCGGAAGGCTTATTCAACCCGGTGCAGTTTATTCGTTGCCCGAAAAGCAGGAAAAACTCAATATTTTAACCGTTTCGGCAGAGAAAATTGTCGAAAAGGTTAAAGTTTCTATTGACGCGGTTTCAAAGGCGTTGGTGGGTGTTGTTGACGGTTTTTCACCGTTAATCGCAAGGGAAATTTGTGTTAAAGCAAACGTAGATACCGATAAATCTGCTAATATGTTGACATCATTAGAATTAGGTAGATTGACTTCGGTTTTAAAGGTGTTTCGTGACGGATTCCGCGAGGTCAAGCCTACGGCGTTGGTTGATAAAAATGGTGTACCGTTTGAGTTTTCGTATTGCGATATCACACAGTACGGCTCATCGGCTGAAAAACGGTATTTTGACAGTTTATCGGGGCTGTTGGAAGCAGTATATTCCGAAAGAGATAAAAGGGAAAGAATAAGAGCCTTTGCTAACGATTTGGTTAAACTTATCAACACACTTTTATCGAGAACTGCTAAAAAGTTGCTTGTTCGTCAAAAGGAACAGGAAAAGTGCCAAGACGGTGAAAAATGGCGTATTTACGGTGAACTTTTAAAGGCTAACCTTTATGCAATCCAACGCGGTGTTCCGTATGTTGATTTGCAAAATTATTACGACCCTGAACTTAAAACGGTCAGAATTCCGTTGAACGTTGCTTTGACACCTGCACAAAACGCTCAACGTTATTTTAAAGAGTATAAGCGGTGTTGCAACGCCGCCGCAATGTTGGGGCAGTTGATTGAGGATACCAAGTCTGAATTGCAGTATTTGGAAAGCGTTGCAGATGAATTAAACCGTGCCACTACTGTCAGCGACCTTAATGAAATAAAATTGGAGTTGCAGTCGGCAGGGTATTTGCGGGCTTCAAAAGACCGCAAAAAACCGCAAAAAGCCGCTGCACCGTTGGAGTTTACTTCGCCTGACGGTTATCGCGTTTTGGTTGGACGTAACAACCGCCAGAATGACGAGTTAACCTTGAAAATTGCCGACGACCGCGATATGTGGTTTCATACTAAAAATATCCCCGGCTCGCACGTGATTGTGGTTACTAATGGGGATGAGTTGCCTGACAGTACAGTTTTGTTTGCCGCAACTTTAGCTGCAAAATATTCTAAAGCAGGAAATTCTGCATCTGTGCCCGTAGATTACACTAAGGTAAAATACGTTAAAAAACCGTCGGGTGCAAAACCCGGCATGGTGATTTATAAAACTAATCAAACGGTGTATGTGACACCGAATAGGGGTGAAGAAAATTGAAGTTAGGTATATCAAATGCTTGCCTTTATCCTATGGAAACTGAAAAATCGTTGGAGTTTCTGGGTAAAAACGAGATACCGGTCACCGAGATTTTCTTCAACAGTCCTTCGGAATTAAAACCGCAGTTTATAAATGAACTTGATAAAATCCGCAAGTTTTACGGGATTGAGATTAATTCAATTCACCCTTGCGGCTCGGTTGGTGAGCCGTATTATCTGTTTTCTAATTATGAACGAAGATACCGTGACGCGTTTGAATACTATAAGCAGTATTATTACGCTTGTGAAGTTTTGGGCGCTAAAACCGTTGTGCTTCATGGCGACAGTTTGCAAGGGCATATACCTATGGAAGAATATGCCGAGCGTCTTTTGGAAATGGATTTAGAGGCTAAAAAGTACGGCGCTTCCGTTTGCCACGAAAACGTTAATCGATACCGCGGTGCAACGCCCGAAAATATTTGCGAGTTAAGAAAACTGACCGATGATAAAATAAAGTTCACCTTTGATGTTAAGCAGGCGGTACGTGACGGTTGCGGTGTTGAGGCAATGTATGAGGCAATGCGAGGGAACATTATAAATGTTCATATCAGTGATAATTCAAAAGAGGCTGACTGTATGTTACCCGGCAAGGGAAACTTTGATTTTGGAAAGCTCTTTTCTAAGCTTCAAGCTGACGGTTATGACGGTGCTTGCCTTATTGAAGTATACCGTTATGCTTACGGCGAGCCGATAGAACTGATAGACGCTTATAAAAATGTGAAAAAAATTCACGAAAGCTATTGACAAACCGATATTTTGCATTATAATGAATATGAAAATTGTTCACAAAAAGGTGAGTTGTAATGCAAAAAGTAAATAAAAATCACAAATCGAGTTATTATAGGGTTGTCAAGAGTAGAGAAACGATAGGCAAAAGTTTTCAATGGATGTACGGCATTGAAGGATTTTCAAACGGAGAATCTGTATCGTTGCGAGCGTTATCGTTTGACCGCAACAGAGTTGAAAATTTAGTCGATACAATGAACTCCAAAAGTTTTGAACTAAATGCGCTGCGAAAAGTTGTTGACACCTTTTTATTAAGCAAATAAAAAATAAAACGCCTTACAGTAAATTTACTGTAAGGCGTTTTTTAAACCAATTAAACTTTAATAATACCCAAAGCTTCTAAAACCGAGAAGCCGAGAATTAATACTATGCAGATTGGTGCGATGTACTTGATAACAACAGTAAAGAGGGTTTTAGCTTTGAATTTTTGCCCTTCGAGTTCAGCCTCTTCAATAAGTGTTTTAGGCTTTAATACATAACCTATAAACAAACAGGTAAAGAAAGCGGTAATCGGCATCAGCACACTGTTACTGATAAAATCAAAGAAATCAAGGAAACCAAGACCGATAATTTTAATGCCTGCTAAAATGCCGTTTCCGTTAGAGAGTGCCGAGGGGATACCTAATAAGAGGCAAAGAACTAAAACAATCAAACAACTTAATGTACGGTTTAGTTTGAATTTATCCTTAACAATCGAAACAACCGTTTCCATCAATGAAATTGATGAGGTTAAAGCCGCGAAGAAAACGAGGATAAAGAATACTAAACCGATTATTGTGCCGCCGGGCATACCATCGAAAACCTTGGGTAAAACGGCAAACATAAGACCGGGGCCTTTGCCCATTTCCTCACCTGAGGCGGTAACTGCAGGCACAATCATAAGACCTGCCAAGAAAGCAATACCGGTATCAAAAATTTCAATATTATGTACCGCTGATTCGGCGTTAACGTCCTTTTTCATATACGAGCCGTAGGTTATCATAATACCCATAGCCAATGACATTGAATAGAATAACTGACCCATTGCGGCAAGGATAGTAGTTGCCTTAAATTTAGAGAAATCAGGAATAAGGTAATATTTGACGCCCTCTAAAGCACCCGGCTGGCAAAGAACATAAGCGGTTACGCCGATAATCATTACAACGAGTAACGGCATCATAATTTTGCTGACACGTTCGACGCCTTTTTCAACACCTAATAAAACTATTACTGCGGTAAGTCCTAAGAATATTAAAAACCAGCCGATAGGTTGCCATAAGTCAGAGATGAAATTGCCGAAGTATGAACTTCCTGCTGCAGTATGGCTGTTGCCTGTTGCAAATACGGCAATATATTTTGCAACCCAACCGCCGATAACACAATAGTAAGGTAAAATGATTGCAGGAATAGTTGAGGCTAAAATTCCGATAAAGGAAAAGCGCTTGTCTAACTTTTTGAAAGCACCGATTGCACTTAAACCTGTTTTACGGCCGATAAGAATTTCAGCCGCCATAAGAGCAAAGCCGAAAGAAAGCGCCAAAACGATGTAAACCAAAAGGAAAATACCGCCACCGTATTGCGCGGCAAGGTATGGGAAACGCCAAATGTTGCCCAAACCTACTGCCGAACCGGCGGCAGCTAATACGAAACCGATTTTTCCGGTAAAACTACCTCTGTTGTTTGTTAATGTGTTTTCGCTCATAATAAACCTCTCGAAACTAAGGATTTAAAAGTCCCTTAAAATAATATAACCATTATTACATAAACCGGCAAAAAATACAAGAAAAAATTTACTTTATACAGTATAAACACCTACGCGGTGTTTGGTCTAGGGGTTCGTAACTTCTGTCTTCACAACAAAAAATCCGATTAGTACCTACCATAAGGAAAGTGCTAATCGGGTATTTTTATACTAAACCAAATTATTGATATTCTTTTAAGCGGTGTTATGTCGTTTTTATTATTTATCAACTAATGTATTTTTTTCAATTATATATCTCGGGCGGTGTTTGGTTTCGAGGTAAATTTTTCCGATGTATTTTCCGATAACACCAATTGCCGAAAGTTGAAGTCCGCCTAAAACCCAAATTGAAGCCATAAGGCTTGTCCAACCTGCTGTGGTGTTATTTAAAAAGTGCTGAACTAAAGAATAGATTAAAATTCCCGCGCCCAAAATCACAAGTAAAACACCCAAACGGATAATTAAGTTAATGGGTTTGATGCTTAAAGAGGTTATACCTTCAAAAGCAAAACTCAACATTTTACTTAACGGGTATTTGGATTTGCCTGCAAAACGTTCATTACGTTCATAGTAAACTATATCGGACGAAAAGCCTATCATAGGCACAATACCGCGTAAAAAGAGGTTGACTTCTTGGAAGTCCTCTAAAGCATCTAACGCGCGACGGCTTAAAAGCCTGTAATCCGCGTGATTGTAGACCGTTTCAGCACCTAAAAGTTTCATAAGTTTGTAAAACCCTTGTGCAGTGGTTCTTTTAAAAAATGAGTCCTTTTTGCGATTAGCTCTGACGCCATAAACTATGTCGTGACCCGAATGATAACTTTCAATCATTTTGTCAATTGCGTTGATGTCATCCTGCAGGTCGGCATCCATTGAAATTACGGCATCAAATTGAGATTTTACCGCCATAAGTCCTGCCAAAAGGGCATTTTGATGTCCGCGGTTTCGGCTCAACTTAATTCCCTCAAAACAGTCGCTTGATTTTGACATTTCGGTTATAATTTCCCAAGTTTTATCCTTAGAACCATCGTCAACAAAGACGATTTTACTGTCAAAAGATATACTCCCGACCGAAATGAGAGAATCATATTTTAAAGCAAGGCGTTTTGCGGTTTCTCGCAAAACTTCTTCCTCGTTATAGCATGGGATAACCAAACAAAGCTTCATAGCGTTGTCCTTTCTTGATTTCTTTTATTTAAGTATATTTTTAAACCGTGTCATTGTCAAGGGTTAATGTTTAAGGAATAAATGTTAAAAATTTTTCATACAATTAACTAACCGTTTTAGGAGTTGATTGTATGAGGAGTAATGTGAGTATTCGAGCCGCCGAGTTAGGGGAGTATATAGTAGAAACCAATGCCACTGTAAGAGCGTGCGCCAAGCAGTTTAGAATTTCCAAATCCACGGTACATACAGTAGTAACAATAACGAACGGTTCGTATGGTTGGTAGCATAAACACTCAAAAACCGCATAAATAAAGGCTTTACAGCACGGCAACGAGCCGTGCTGTTTTTGCGTTAGGGAGAGATATATTATATAGGGTATCTTTCTTTTTAACCAAAAGCTGATTTTACATCGATTTTACACGGATATGATTACCAATTTTACACCCTCGCTGTAAAATAATCGTAAAATGCAGGTAAAATGCGTTTGAAGAATAGATTATAAAGATATGAGGTTATGTAAATGAACATTTTTGACGTACTTACGCTCATAGGCGGACTTTGTTTATTCCTCTTTGGAATGAACCTTATGGGCGATGCGCTTGAAAGAAGCGCAGGCAGTAAACTTGAAATTATGATCGGTAAACTCACTACCGGCAAACTTGCAGGACTTCTCACCGGTCTTGGAGTAACTGCCGTTATTCAGAGTTCTTCTGCTACGACGGTTATGGTTGTTGGTTTTGTAAACTCCAAACTTATGACTTTAAAACAGGCGATCCATGTTATTATGGGTGCCAACATCGGTACTACCGTAACCGCTTGGATTTTGAGTCTTAGCGGTATTTCGGGAAGCAATATGTTCCTGAAGCTTTTAAAGCCTTCCTCTTTTACGCCCGTGCTTGCTCTTATCGGTATTGTGCTGTTTATGTTCACAAAGAGCAATAAGAAGAAGGATATTGGTATGGTTCTTCTTGGATTCGCAACCCTTATGTTTGGTATGGAAACGATGACCGGCGCTGTTTCGGGTCTTAGAGATGTTCCTGCGTTCCAAGAGTTGTTCCTTATGTTTAAGAATCCTATATTGGGTGTTGTTGCAGGTGCGGTTCTTACCGCTATCATTCAGTCGAGTTCGGCATCTGTTGGTATTCTTCAGGCTCTTGCGGCTACCGGCGCAGTTTCTTACGGTGCGGCAATCCCGATTATTATGGGACAGAACATCGGTACTTGCGTAACCGCTATGATTTCTTCGGTTGGTACAACAAAGAATGCAAAGCGTGCCGCACTTGTACACTTGTCTTTTAATGTTATCGGAACAGCGGTCTGCTTAGGTGCGTTTGCTTTGGCAAAAGCTTTGTTCGCCCCCGTGTTACTTAACGAATCCGCTACCTTTGCTGGTATAGCAACAGCACACTCCATCTTTAATATTGTGTGCACATTGCTCCTTCTTCCGATGTCGGGACTTCTTGAAAAAATTGCATATAAGCTTATTCCCGATGCAAAAATGCCTGAAAAGGTATCTGAGCTTGATGACCGTCTTCTTGCCACTCCTGCAATTGCACTTGAATGTGCACATAACCTCACCTTTGATATGGCAAAAATTGCAACTGATGCATTGAGAAGTAGTATTGAATGCCTTGGAACTTATGATAAAGCTAAAGCCGAAGCAATTCGTGAAGCAGAAGATAAAACCGATCATCTTGAAGATGTAATTGGTAGTTACCTTGTAAAACTCAGCACTAAGCAACTCAATGAAAACGAAGGTGCGATGGCATCTATGCTCCTTAAAGCAATCGGTGACTTTGAGCGTATTTCCGACCACGCTGTAAATATCCTTGAATCTGCAGAAGAAATGCGAGAAAAAGGTGTTTCGTTCTCGGAAGGTGCAAAGGCAGAACTTGATGCTCTCTGTGCGGCAACAAGCGAAATTGTAATCCTCTCTTATAACGCATTTGTAGAAAACAACGCAGACCATGCAAACCTTGTAGAGCCTCTTGAGCAGGTTATTGATAGAATGAAAGAACTTCTCCGCACTCGCCATATTGATCGTTTACGTGTAGGTGATTGCAGCATTGAGGTAGGTTTTGTATGGAGTGATCTAATTACCAATATGGAAAGAGTTTCCGATCACTGTTCTAATATTGCCGGTTGTGTTATGGATACAAAAGAGCAGAATATGAATATTCATGAATCCCTTAAAATGCTCAGAAGCGACAGCGAGTTCTACAGAGAGAAATACACCGAATATACCAAAAAGTATCTTTCTTTTGTATAAATACTATAATAAGAGGAACTAATAATCATATCGTCGCTTCCACGTGAGGCGGCGATTTTCTTTTACTCCGATTTTACACCGATTTGGTTACGGATTTTACAGCGTGACGGTAAAATGTAACCGTAGTCGAGAGAATCGACAAATAAATGCCAATAATAAATCAAAAGGAGATTTTGAAAATGAAAAAGATTATTAGTTTACTCACAGTAGCAGTTTTGCTCGTATGCGCACTTACCGGTTGTGGCGGTAACAAAGAAGCAGTGGCAACAGACGGCTCGACATCAATGAACAAGGTTATCGGTGCTTTGGGCGAAGCCTTTGAGGCAGACACCGGCATTACCGTAACCTACAACGCTACCGGCTCCGGCGCAGGCATTCAGGCAGTGCAGGAAGGCAGATGCGATATCGGCCTCTCAAGTCGTAACCTCAAGGACGAAGAAAAGGCAAATGGACTTGACGGAACTATCCTCGCTTATGACGGCATCTCCATTATCGTAAATCCTAACAACCCTGTTTCTGACCTCTCGGTAGAAACCATCGCTAAGATCTACACC
>JAZRSW010000010.1:0-13605 GCA_045651745.1 Acutalibacteraceae bacterium | reverse complement strand
AATTTATCAGAATTATGATGCGTTTAACCGAATTAATAAGATTAACTATAGCCGTGGCGGTGTTTCGCAGACATATTGGTATAATTATAATGAAAAAAACCTTATCGGCAGTGTCAATCTGCCCACAGGCAAAATACTTACTAATAATTATGACGGACTTAACCGCCTTATTTCCACTTCGGTTAACACCGCATCGCCGATAGTTTCGCAGTACAGTTATAAAAACGGTCTGAACGGTACTACATCAGGGCTTGTGTCGTCAGTTACTACACCGCAGGGCGTAGACATAAGGTGAAAGTTTCTCTGTGTAACAAAAAAAGCGGTGGGTGGTTGCCCACCCACCGCAGATACTGCCAATGTATACTTTATCACAATATATTTACATATTGTCTCGGCTTTTGTCTTTAATTACATATTTCAGAATAGGTATACTAATTTTGAAATTATTCAATTTAATGTAAAAGTTTACAATAAATTAAAATGAGGAAATAAGATGGATAGTGAGAATAAAATCAGGCATCTTGAAATGATTCAGGGTGTAATTAATCGTATGGCAAGCAACTCTTTTATGTTAAAAGGATGGGCAGTGACTCTTGTTGCCGGTATTTTTGCATTGGCTGCTAAAGACACAGATAAACTGTATTTTTTAGTTGCTTATATCCCGGTAATCATCTTTTGGGGGTTAGATTCGTATTATTTGCTTCAAGAACGTCAGTATAGGTGTCTGTATGAAAAAGTTCGTTTGACTAGTGAAAAAGTTATTGATTTTTCATTAAAAGTATCAAAAGATGATATTGGCATTAATAAAAATGAGTTCTTGTCGTGCTTATTTTCTGCAACTGAACTGTGGTTTTACTTACCATTAGCAATGGTTTGTACAGGGATAATAATTATCACTCATTTGACATAATGGGATTTAGGAGGATGAAATATGGCTCATAAAACGTTTATTTCGTACAAATATAGCGAAGCTCAAGAATTAAGAGATGATATTATTAAAGCTTTAGGAGATGATGCTACATATTATAAAGGCGAAACCAGTGATTCTCCTGATTTAACAGACACCTCAACCGAAAACATTAAGAAAAATCTAAAAGATATGATGTATGATACATCGGTAACTATCGTAATCTTATCTCCTAACATGAAAAATAGTAATTGGATTGATTGGGAAATTGAATACTGTTTAAAAAGCATTAGTCGAAAAAACAGGATATCCCATACCAATGGAGTAGTGGGAGTTATTCAAAAAGTTAACGGTTCATATGATTGGTTGAAATATGAAGTTACAAAAGAAGATGGTCATACCTCAACAAATTACCATACAGAAAAGTTGTTTGATATTATAAACAACAATCGTTTTAATCAAGAACCAAAGGTTTATTGCTGTGAAAAGTGCAAGACTTATGATAAACTCACAGGATCTTATATTGCTTTTGTTACGGAGGACGATTTTCTGTCAGATCCACAAAAGTATATCGATAATGCATATGACAAAAGCGAAAATGATGCATCGGGATACAATTTAGTAAAACAACGTTAATTGTACAAAATACTTCGGATAGCGCCACAACACGTTGACAACAAAAGTAGTGGTAAACCACCAATCACTCAAACCCTTGTTCAATTCTGTATTGAACAGGGGTTTTGTAATTAAGTTTGTAGTGATATAACGAGATTTCTAATGGGTGTGGATATTTAAAATATGTTATTGATTTAAATAATATTTTGTGGTAATATAATATCGAGATTTGACAATGAACAACAAAAGATTTATTGACGAAAATTTTGAGAGGAGATTTACGATTATGGATGTACATTCCGTTCGTCAAATGATGAGGACTAAAAGTATATATGAAATACCTATGCGTGTTACATTTTATGCACGTGTATCATCTGAAAAGGACGAGCAGTTAAACTCTCTTGACAACCAGATATCCTATTACCGTAACTTTATAAAGAAAAATGCTAATTGGGAATTTGTTGAAGGATATATCGACGAAGGTCTTTCGGGTATGAGCACCAAAAAGCGTGAGAACTTCCACAATATGATTAGTGATGCAAAGGCAGGACTTTTTGACCTTGTTATCACAAAGGAAATCACCCGTTTTGCCCGTAACACACTTGACAGTATTCAGTACACTCGTGACCTGCTCTCCTACGGTGTGGGAGTATTCTTTCAGAACGATAATATCAATACCCTTGATGAAGACAGCGAACTTCGGCTTACCATTATGTCGGGTATTGCGCAGGATGAATTACGCAAGTTGTCAAGCCGTATTAAGTTCGGTCATCAAGAGGCTATAAAGAAAAATGTTGTCCTTGGTAACAGCCGTATTTTTGGCTATCGCAAAGACAACAAAAGATTGGTTATTGACGAAAAAGAAGCTGAGATGGTGCGTGAATTATTTAAACTTTACGCAACCGACCAATACAGCATGAAGCAGATTGAGGAGATTTTTTGGAACAAAGGTTACCGCAATAACAACGGTAAACGTATTTGCCACAGTACAATGTCTAACACCATTTCAAACCCAAAATATAAAGGTTATTATGTGGGTAATAAGGTAAAGATTATTGATATGTTCACCAAAAAGCAAAAGTTTTTACCGCCTGAGGAATGGGTTATGTTTAAGGACGAAACAGGCGAGATTGTTCCTGCTATTGTTGATGAGGAACTATGGGAAAAAGCCAACACTGTTCTTAGAAGGCGTAGCCGTGACGTTAAGAACAGACAAAACCTATGCAATCACCCAAATCTGTTGACAGGAAAAATGTACTGTACTCATTGTGGAAAGCTCTACTACCGCAAGGATAGCAAAGACCGCAAAGGCAATGTGTTGTCACGTTGGATATGCAGTGGTAAAATCAATAACGGCACCGACTCTTGCCCCTCTTTCACTATTTACGAAGAAGAGATTAAAGAAGTTCTTGCTGAGGTTTTTAAAGACACTGCCGAGGATGCAAAGTTAATCATTGAAGAATACACAAATATGTACGCCGAGATATTAGCAAAAGACACTTCTTCGGGTGAACTGCAAAAATTAAAAGACCGACTTGATTTCTTATCAAAGAAAAAATCAAAGTTACTTGAGTACAATATTGCAGGTCAAATAAGCGACCAAGATTTTGTTGAGATGAATAAGCAAATTTCAGAAGAATCCGCTGAAGTTTACTCTGCTATTGAAGAAATAGAAAACGAATTAAATTCAAGAACTGAATATAAGCAAAAGATTGAAGAAATACGTAACATTTTGCTCAAAGCCGAAAATGAAGCAAGTCAGAATATGATTGACTCGGCGTTCATTAATAGGTATATTGACAAGATTTATGTGACCCCTATTGAAGAAGGCACAGTTGAAATTTCGGTAAAGATATTCTCGGGAGAGACGGTTGAGAAACATTTGTCTACCTTACGAAAACGCCATAAATCTATTAAAAATGCCGAAAAAACCGATGAAAACGAGTCCTCTGATGACGGTATTGTAGATATTAGCAGTACGGGACACACGTTTAAGAAAATGATTGAGTCTTACGAGAACAGCATGAAATAAGATTTTTTAATGTGATTTAACACATGGCGTCGGCAAATAATATTTGTCGACGCTTTTTTATTACAAATTTACAATTTATTATGTTCACAATTTAAAAACGACCGAGTTTTTGGTTCGGTCGTTTTAAAATCACTGTTAAAGTTTACACTATTTAAACAAAATCATCATTACGCTGTTTGGTGCTATTTCAAGTTTTGAGGTTGTAGCGTCAAGAGAACCGATTACGTTGCCATTTTGGTCAATCAAATCGGCACCGTTAGTACTCTCAAGCTCGATTTTGCATTTTTCATAAGTCGGGCAGTAGTTTGCCAAAAACTGTGCGCGCGTACCGTCACTTGCTTTCCAAGCGGTAGTAAGAACCTTGTCATATTCTTTGAACCAATCAGCGCCTGTTTTGTATATCTTAACCTTTTCGCTTGTCACCTTGCAAGGCTTAATCATTTCGCCAAAAGTAAGATATTTTTTGCCTACACCGCGTTTATAAGCGGTGGCTGTTTTGATAAAGCTTAAAATAGCTTCTCTATTCGGCAAATATGAGAAATCCCGTTCACACCAAGCCCAAGCAATTTCACCATCTTGGTTTATAACGAGTGTCATCAAATCACCCGCTAAGAATGAATGAGCCGTACGTAACAAGTAACTGTCAGGTGAACGCTTGTTATCATAAATACCAATTGAGCATACCGAGTTGCCCGAGAAGTTCTGCAAATACTTGTGATAAATATAACCATACATCGGTATAAACTTGCCTGAATGACCGTTAAGATTAAAACGGTTGTCGCTAAGGTTCATATAAGGAATATAACTTTCAGCCGCGGCAGATTCGCAACCCAAAAGTATATTATTACCGACAATTTTCTTTAATTTCTTCAAAAAATCGGTCATATGCTCGACCATCCACTTGCCCGGAACTGCGGGATGACCGTGTTTATCACTGAAACAGAAATACGGTGTGCCACCGTGGTTTTGGTCGAGAATTTGTATGTAATCAAGGCCGCAGGATGCTATTTTTCGAGCCTCTTCTAAAAGAGTTTCCTTGGTAAAATTTTGAGATATACACATATCATAGCTCTTGCGTTGTGTCTGGCAGGTTTTAGATACGATTTCACCAGTCGGTGATGCACACATATATCGAGAAAGAGTTTTCTCATCATACTCTTTTTGCATATTATAATCGTTAATATTGCTTTGGATGGTGTAACTGATGCCACTGCAATATACGCCTAAAATGTAATTTCTTTTGTGCAACTCTTCGCCAAACTCGGCAAGCTTATCTGCACCGCCAATCGGTGGCCATACGTAAGGCGGCGCCCAAGGTGCAGTGCCTTCCCAGTGCATAAGTAAAGACATAATGCGACTGTCAGTGGCTTTGCCGATTTCGTCAAGATAGGGCAAGGCGTTGTTATACGGGAAAAGTCGGTTAGGGCCTGACGGGTCCATATCGTGAACACCTTGCACGGGATAAGTTATAATAAGAGGTGAGTCGCTGTACCATTCAGGGATATTTTTATTTTCCTCTAAAGGTAATAGATTTTCCGGTAAATTTGCTTCAAACCAGGTGCGGTAAAGGTCGGCAGCGTCGTACCAATCTCCACAAAAGAAATCGAAAACTAAATTATAGGGAAGTTCAAAATTCACAACGTTGGATTTTACACCGGGATAAAGTTTGAATTGAAGTTTGATTGAGTCGCCTATTTGAGCAAAATCAATACCTTTAATACTACGTTCCTTGTCTTCGGCGGCAATATAGATACCCACGTTGTCGTCATAGTACGATAAGAACTGACTTTGAATGACAGCGGGGAACATAGCGTATAAGCCTTCGCTTGGATAGTCGAGGGGTCTAAATCTATACGGGTAAAAATCCTCTTTGAGATTCATATCCTCAATAAGCAAACCTTCGTTTGTATCTATTACAACGCGACCGCTGCCGCCTGCGCTTATAAGGTCGTTTGGCACTGCAACTGAGCAAAGTTCAACCCATTCAACGTGTTTTTTTGTGTTGTTTTCAAATGAAAAAGTTGACTCAATTCTGTCGCTAAAAATTATTGTTACAAAGAAAATTAAATTATCAAATTGGTGTTTGAATTTTATTGTATTTTCTTTTTGTGAAAATTCAATTTTTTTAGCGTCATCTGAGTTTATTTTGCATACGTCTTCACCATCTCGAAGTTGCAATGTAAAAAGAGGTAGTCTTGCATTTATAAACTGTTTGTTGTGGCTTTTTAGCGACACTATCGCGCCTTTTTTATCAATTTCTACTGAATATTTTGAGTTTTGAAAAATCATACTATAACCTCATTTTTAAATAAAAAGCTGTTTGGTTACTGTCTATTATCTGTCTTTGCCATTGAGTAGTTTATCTATATTCCAATCGGTAAGATATTGTACAGCAAATGTGAATGCCAAATGGAAAAGGGAGGTGTTCCATTTTCTGTCCTTGCCGAAAGCCTCAAACGTTGTTGTGGCGCCCTCTTTTATCATATTGAGCCAACCGTCAGGGCTTTTTAAAAGTTTCAAAAGCAAATCATCAGCACCAACACGTTTTACCGCAGCAAGCAACGGGAAGGTCATAAAAATATTAAGAGGTTTAAGACCTTTTTCATTAATCATTTTAAGTACGTTGTCTTGAAAACGGTCATCAGGAATAATGTCAAACAATAACGGCAAAATATTGCCCGGAAGACACATATGGTCTGAATCCAATGTGTCGCGGAAAAGACCTGCATCAGAGTTATAGAATGCTTTTATGAAGTTTTCTTCCATTTTAGCGGTATCGCGGTATTGCTTGTTTCCCGTATATTCAGCGATACGGTTTAAGGTTTTTACAGCACCTATGTAGTAGGCACAAATAACGTTGTGAGTACCCGGTGAAACGCCATGGTGTTGTTCGTTATAAGCATAGCCGTCACGCGAACGGTCAGGCCAATCGACAACGCACCACTTATCAATGTCGTACAATAAACCTTCTTCTTTGGTTTCGTAGTGATTGCGGAAATACTCAACCAAATCAACCATTTTCTGATAGCGGGATTTGGAAAATTCCTTGTCACCGGTTAAATGATAATGAATAGGCAACAACCAAGTAAGCATAAGCGAATAGTCGGAAATCTCCTGCATAAGTGAACAGTTGGTGCAGGACATAAGTCCGCCGTCTATGAACTTTGTATGTAAAGCATCGTCAATTAATTTTTCCATAATGGACGTGTCCTTGGTTAACAAAGCCAAAGTTGTCGAGGTGTATATACCGTCGCCGGTGTATTGACCTTTTTCACGCTCCATACAGTCCATAATGGTTTCCTGCACGCCGAAGTGCAGAGAATTGACACAAAGTTTCCAAATTTTAATAAGGTCAGCGTCTTCTGTGTTGGGTGTGGCTTTAAGTGTGAACGGATAGTGTCTTGCAATAAGACGAATATCAGACGTTTCAAGCGTTGCGCCTTCGGGAAGGTCAACCTCTGCATAACGGAACGCCTTGTAATCAAACCAATCAAGCGTGTCGTCACCACCCGAAAGTATCCATTCTTCTTTGTATTTGCAACCGGCGCGCATCTGCCAACGCACGTTACCTTCATCGTCTAATTCTTGACCGCAACGGATTGTAACAACATCATCGCGGTTTCCTTTTGCGGCAAGGAATAGGTAGCCCACATAGTTACTTCCAAAGTCAATAAAAACGGTATTGCCATTTTTGCGAACTTCGGTAGGTTTTATAGGGTGTGTTTCAATCTGCTTGGTAGGTTGGGAAAACATTTTGCGGTCGTTAAATTTTACAATATGTGCATTTTCCCAACTACTATCGTCAAAGTAGGGGATAGCAAACTCGGTTTCAGGCACACGGCTGTCATACCTTGTTAGAAACTGTGTGTCATAGCCTGCTTTACCCATTATTTCATAACCCGTGTGTTCAGCACACAAGAAACTTTCATCGCTTTTGACTACTGTTTTTCCGTCAACAACAAGGTCTAATAAAAGTCCGTGGCGTCCGTCTCCGCTAATGAAAACGCGGTTAATAAGACCTTGATAATAGGTGTGTACAGCAATATGTTTTTGTTGTAAAACAGACTTTTAACTAAACAATATTATAAAATTTTCGATTTTCTAAAACTTGCGGGAGAAATCCCCATTTCGCGTTTAAAAACCGTGTGAAAATATGCAGTTGATGAAAATCCGAGTTGGTCGGCTATTTCGGCGGTTGTAAATCCGTTTGAAATAAGCTCGCAAGCGCGTCTTAATTTTAAACCGAGAAAATATTTTGCTACAGAAGTGTCGGAATACATTTTAAAAATACGTTTCATATTGCTGACGCCGATGTTGCACTCTCTCGCGATATCATCTACCGAAAAATTTTCTTCACAATGCTCACTCATAACCGAAATGATTTTACTGAAAAGTTGTTGAGAGAGGGAAGTGTTGGTTGTAGATGCATCCTCCTTTTCGATAAAGCGTATCAGCATATCTTCTAACATTATGGCGGCTTTGGTTGATGTTGCTTTGTAAGTTTCAGTATCACCGTCACCCGCCTTAAACATATTTATAACATTTTTTATATTTATGCTAACTTCTTCATATAAAGCCTGTTCATCGGCGGTTAGTGACAGACATTTGTTTTCAAGTTTCTTCATAAGACCGCCCGATGCTTTGAAAGATATAATTATAACGTGGGCGCTAACGTTATCATCGGTTTTTATCTGGTGAAACTCTAATGGCTTGTGGAATAGTAATTGTCCTGGGTAAAGTTCATATATACGCTCATCACCTGTAGCGATAGCATAACCTTCTTTTACAAAAACTATTTCCCAAAAGTCGTGTATTTCACCGCTGAACGTAAAACTTTTAGGGCGTACTTTGTTTATCACCCATATAAATGATTCTACATTTATATCTCGTTTTATCGGTTTGAAAGTATACATATTGACTCCTTTGTGTCTAAAATTATAAAAAATATGTCCAAATTTGTATTTTATTATAATATCAGTTGTGGTAAATTTCAAGTATAAAATAATAAACGAGGTGTTTTATTATGGAAAAAATCAAAATAGGATTTATTGGACTTGGACAAAGAGGACATTGGCTTATCAGGGACACATTCCCCGATTTGCTCAAAACCGATGTTGAAATAGTAGCTGTGTGTGATGTTTATGAAGACCGCATCGAAAGAGCAGCAGACTGTATTGAAAAGAACACCGGTAAGCGTCCCATCGGCACTACCGATTATCACGATATATTAAAAATGGACGAGGTTCAGGCTGTTATAATTGCAGCAGCTTGGGAAGTTCACGTTGAAATGGCAATTGCCGCAATGAAAGCCGGTAAATATGTTGGTCTTGAGGTTGGCGGAGCTTATTCAGTTGACCAATGTTTTGAACTTGTTAAAACCTACGAAGAAACAGGCGTGCATTGTATGTTCTTGGAGAACTGTTGTTACGGTAAGCTTGAACTTCTTGCACTTAACATGGCTCGTCAAGGTGTTTTTGGTGATATTGTTCACTGTACCGGAGGTTATACACATGACCTTCGCCAAGAGGTTTCTGACGGTGAAGAAATCCGTCATTACAGACTTCTTAATTACTTAAACCGCAACTGTGATAATTATCCTACCCACCAAATCGGGCCTATTGCTAAAATTCTTGATATTAATAATGGTAACCGTTTTGTATCTTTGGTATCAATGGCATCTCCCGCTAAAGGTTTGAATGCATATGTAGCCGACCGTAAGGGTGCAGACCATAAGTTAGCAAAAGCTGAGTTCAAGCAGGGCGACGTTGTAACATCAATCATAAAATGTGCCAACGGTGAGACTATTACCATAACACTTGAAACCACCTTGCCTGCAACCTATACACGTGACTTCTCTCTTCGCGGAACTAAGGGCGGACTTTATGAGAATACTAACAGTATTTTCATAGATAAAGAGCACGCTAAACACGAGTGGAATCCGAAGTTGTTGTGGGATAACATTAAGGATTATGAAGAAGAGTACACCCACCCGATTTGGAAAAATTACGAGGCTAAAGGTGGACACGGTGGTGTGGACTGGCTTGTTCTTAATGCATTTGTAGAAGCTGTCAGAAATAACGAGCGTCCTCCGATTGACGTATATGATGCGGCCGCTTATATGGCTATTACTCCGTTAACCGAAGAATCCATTGCTTTAGGCAGTATGCCGGTTGCATTCCCTGATTTTACAAGTGGCAAATGGTATAAAAAGAGAGATATTGTTGAAAATAAATACACACTTGACAAAATCAAAGATTAATTTTAAAAAGCCTGCGTTCGCAGGATTTTTTTGTTGCAAATTTTGTTTAAATGTTATATAATATTTTTAATGAATATATTTGGGCGGTATATAATATGCAGGAAACAAAATTCGAACGCATACACTACCTTGTTGAATATTTGAATAAATGTGCCGATGAGTATTATAACGGCAACTCTCCCTCGTTGAGCGATGCGCAGTATGATGCTCTTTTTGACGAGTTAACGGCATTAGAGCAGGAAACAGGACTGGTTTTACCTAATTCACCCACTCAAAGAGCAGGCTATGAGGCAATGAGTGAACTTCAAAAGGTAGAACACCTAATTCCGCTTTTAAGTTTGGCTAAAACTAAAGACGTTAAAGACGTTGTCGAAATGTTAAGGCTAAATGACGGATTTTTAAGCCTTAAATTAGACGGACTTACCGTAAAATTAACCTACGAAAACGGTGAATTGACCGAGGCTGCCACTCGAGGTGACGGTGTGGTTGGTGAGGTCATCACCCATAACGCAAAGGTTTTCAAAAATATACCCGTAAAAACACCATATAACGAGCGTTTGGTTGTTACGGGTGAGGCTTTGATTGATATCCCTACATTTGAAAGAATAAACGAGGAAATCGAAAATGATGAGGACAAGTATTCTACTCCGAGAAATTTAGCTTCAGGCTCGGTAAGACAACTCGATTCTAAAATCTGTGCCGCCCGCGGTGTTAAGTTTTACCCGTTTAACGTGCTTGAGGGGTTTGATGAAATCCCTCTAAAGTCACAACGCTTAAAGAAATTAGTAGATTTAGGCTTTGGTACTAACTTTCACGAGGCTGTATGTATTAATTGTGACACTGCCGAAACGGTAGAAAAGAAAATTTTCGACCTGAAATTAAAGGCAGAGGAAAACGGCTTACCGATTGACGGCGTGGTATTTTCTTTTGACAATGTAGCCTTTGCCAAGGCACAGGGCAAGACCTCGCATCATTTTAAAGACGGTATTGCATTTAAATTTGGTGACCCGCATTTTGAAACTGTGCTTGAGGATATAAATTGGAATATTTCCCGTACGGGACAGTTGACGCCAATTGCCGAATTTCAGACAGTAGAAATTGACAACACTAACGTAAACCGTGCATCTTTGCATAATATGACCTTTATTGAAAACCTTAAATTATTGCCTGGTGACCGTATTTTAGTTTCCAAGCGTAATATGATTATCCCTCACGTTGAGGAAAATTTGACTGCGAAAGAGCAGGATAGGGAAGATTATATACTCGAATATCCTAAAATCTGCCCGATTTGTAAGTGTGACACCGTTATTAAAACTACAATAAGTGACGGCAGGGATATAAAGGTGCTTTTCTGTGGCAATCAGAATTGTGCAGGCAGACAGATTAAAAAGTTTACGCATTTTGTAAGTAAGCAGGCAATGAATATTGACGGTCTTTCCGAGGCAACCTTGGAAAAGTTTATTGCGAAAGGTTGGATAACCTCTTTGACCGATATTTTCAAATTAGACCGATTTGAGAGTGAGATTGTAAAGTTAGAGGGATTCGGTGAAAAGTCGTATGCTAATCTTTTAGACGCTATTACCAAAGCATGTAAGACAAAACTTTCAAATTATCTTGTTGCAATGAATATTCCGCTTGTCGGCAAAAGCGCGGCAAAGGATATATCGGAGTTGTTTTTAGGGGATTTCAATGAGTTTTTAACCGCAATAAAATCGGGTTATGATTTCTCGGGGTTAGACGGCTTCGGTGAAATTATGAACGTAGAAATCACACGTTGGTTTGAAAACGCTGACAACTTGACCGAATTCCAAGAAGTTGCTTCGTTCTTGGAATTTGAGTCTGAAGGCGCCAAAGTTACCGATACCGATAATATGTTTTTTGGGAAAACCGTAGTTATAACAGGTACTTTTGAAAAGTACACCCGTGACGAGTTGACCGAGAAACTGCAGAGTATGGGCGCAAAGGTTACCGGCTCGGTTTCCAAGAAAACAGATTATGTTTTGTGCGGTGAAAACGCGGGAAGTAAACTTTCCAAAGCCAAAACGTTAGGCGTTGCGGTTATTTTAGAGCAGGATTTAAAGATTTAGTTTTAAATCTTAGTGAAATAAACATTTTTAGGAGGATTTTTTATGTTGAAGAAAATTTTGTGTTTTTGTCTTATGCTATGTCTTGGAACTGTACTATGTGCTTGCGGTAACAAAGACGGCACGGCATCTGTTAATTCATCAGATAACTTTAACTCTGCTTCGGTTGATGCATCTTCTTCCGGAGCAACAGTTGGGGAGCAGTCTAATGCAGATGCCATTCTTACGGTCGAGGTGACGAAAGGTAACATTACAAAATTCAAGTCAAATCGTCCTTATGACAAATCTAAAGAGGATATATCGCTCATTCTTGTTGTTGGACAGTCTAACTTTACATCATCTGTTGGTTATTCTTGCGAGTATGGCGCTCTTGTCAGCGGTAAGACAACCGTTGAACCCGAAGCACCAACCTTACCAACGGAAGGTACTGTGTATTCAAGTCGCTCAACAAGCTCGATAACCAGCTTGACTGCTGACCGTGATGTGTCTACACTGTGCGATATATCTAAAAAAAGCAATACCATGGGTGGTGTTACACCTTCATTCGGTACAGAATGGCATAATCTTACCGGGACAAAAGTTGTTTTCGTTCAAGCTGCAGTTGGCGCTGTAGGTGTTCACGAATGGGTCCCTAATCCCGAGGATTACTATTGCACCTGCAAAAATAATGGCGGCGGTGTTCTTTATTCAAGAGCCGTATCTAACTTCAAAGCTTCGTACGCAGCTTTGAGTAAAGAATATAATATTGTTTACACGGGTTATATCTGGAATCAGGGTGAGCACGAAAACGGCGAATATGCAAGTGCAGAATTGGGCAGCACCGTTTGCTCGGACGCTACATATTATGATGCATATAAGAGTATGCACGACGGTTTTATGAACGAGCTTGACCTTGACTTTGGTGGAATTTCGGTTGTTCGTCAACATGGTGGAACAACCGCTACCGACAGCAAAAAATATACCGTAGCAAGAGCTGCTCAATATAAACTTTGTAACGATATTGACAATTTGTATATGCTTTCAACCATTAGTGAAACTACTTCACCTGATATGATGGACCAGTCCAACACTATTCACTATTCTCAGATGATATTTAACTTAATGGGATATGAAATGGCTCAAAACCTTTATTCCCGTTTAGGACTTGGCACAACTAATGAATATAGTGGAATTGAAATGTATTCGTCTTTAGGTACTCTCGTTTGCAGTTTCGACAAAGACGGTAAGCTTTTGGAAACAGTCGCAGGTGACGATGGATTGTTAATAAAAGCTAACTTCACCGACCATATTATTACAAAAGTAACAACGCTTGGCACAAATCATACTTTGAATTATAAAGTTATGGTTGGTGGAAAAGATGTGACTGAATCTTGCATTGATGAGTTCGGCAAGTTCGATTGGACAACACTTAGTCAACAGTTTGGTGTGAAAACCGTTGCAGTTAACTGCGTAAATAAATAATGAACGTTGGCTTTTAATGAATGTTTTAATTAAACCTTAGTGTAAAATTAGACTTACATTATAGAAAAAAGCAGATTTTCTTAAAAAAGAAAATCTGCTTTTTAAATTTGCTATAAAAAACGAAAAAGGCTACCGAAAAATTCGGTAGCCGTTATTTCGTCATGCATAAGACATTAGTTAGCTTTGTTAAGGCGAACGATAAGCTGAGATTTCTTTCTTGCGGCATTGTTCTTGTGAAGAATACCCT
>JAZRSW010000009.1:0-5538 GCA_045651745.1 Acutalibacteraceae bacterium | reverse complement strand
GACGAATAAGTTGCTCACCCACACCGGATTTTCCAATTTGAAAAATTGCCTGATATGAGTTTGCCATACCTCTTAACTGTGCTCTTTGTCTTGAATTTAACATAATTTCACCTTAATTTAAATGTAATTCTTTAATTCTTCAATAAATTTTAAAATTGCGTTGTGGCGGTGGCTGATACTATCCTTTTCTTCAGGACTTAACAAGCCAAAACAACCTTTTTCACTGATAAACAACGGGTCGTAACCAAATCCGCCGTCACCTTGTAATTCGTATCCGATTTTACCCTCAACTATGCCTCTGACGGTAAATTCTCTGCCGTCAGGAAAAACACAAGCAATGCTTGATACAAAGCGTGCCGTTCTCTTTTCCTCGGGTACGTTTTCAAGATTTTTCAAAAGTAATACATTATTATCGTCATCATTGCCCGTCCCCGCATAGCGTGCCGAGTAAATCCCAGGTGCACCTTCTAATGCGTCAACACACAACCCTGAATCGTCAGCAACTGTGGGCAATCCTGTTTCTTTTGCACCTGAGCGAGCCTTAATAAGCGCATTTTCTTCAAAGGTTAAGCCGTTTTCTTCAGGTTCTACAATGCCACCCTCAATGTCTTTAGGGCTTACAACAGTAAATCCTAACGGTTCTAAAATACGGGATAATTCAACTAATTTTTTCTTATTGTGTGAGGCAAGTAAAAACTTCTGCATTATTCTTCCTCCGTGAAAATAGCCTTTGCAAATTCTGTCGGGTTAAAGGGTTGCAAATCGTCAATCTGCTCACCTACACCGACATATTTTACCGGGATTTTCAGTTCATCCATTATAGCCAGAACAACACCGCCACGTGCAGTGCCATCTAATTTTGTCAAAACAATGCCCGAAATATCGGCAACTTCTTTAAAATCGCGCGCCTGATTTACGGCATTTTGTCCCGTAGTTGCATCCAAAACAAGCAAGGTTTCAACATCAGAATCGGGCAACTCACGCTTAATAATACGGTACATTTTAGCAAGTTCGTTCATAAGGTTTTTCTTATTATGCAGTCGACCTGCGGTATCGCAGATTATGACATCGCTACCTCTTGCCTTTGCGGCGGCAATTGTATCAAATACAACTGATGCAGGGTCAGCACCCTCGGCACTTTTGACCATATCAACCCCTGCCCTGTCAGCCCAAACTGCCAACTGGTCAATTGCGGCGGCACGGAAGGTATCAGCAGCACCCAAAATCACGTTTTTACCTTGTGACTTTAACTGTGAAGCAATTTTACCGATAGTAGTAGTCTTACCAACTCCGTTTACACCGATAACAAACACAACCGACGGTTTTGTGGAAATGTGTAATTCCCTGTCCCCGTCAATCATATCGGCTACTGTTTCGGCAAGCATTTGCTTAATAAGACCAGGTTCTTTAACCTTTTCGTCTTTAACTCTCTGACGTAAAATGTCGCAGATTTTGGTTGAAGTATGAATACCGATATCACTCATTATCAGTATTTCTTCAAGCTCTTCAAAAAGGTCTTCATCAATTCTCGTAAACGCTGAAAGCATTGAACCAACAGCACCCGAAATCGAATCTCTTGTCTTTTTTAAGCCTTGGCTTAATTTATCGAAAAATCCCATTATAAATCTCCGAAAGGTTATTTATTTTCAATGTTTAAAGTTTTAATCAACTCTTCAACATCAAGCTGTAAAAGTTTTGTAACACCTTTTTCCTGCATTGTTACGCCGTAAAGCATATCAGCAGAATCCATAGTACCTCTACGGTGGGTTACGCAAATGAACTGTGTACCGAAGTTTTGCTTGGTCATATAGGTTGCAAAACGCTCAACGTTAATATCATCAAGTGCAGTATCAACCTCATCCAAGAAGCAGAACGGCGGTGCGTTTACCATCATAATCGAGAAGTAAATTGAAATAGCAATAAGTGCCTTTTCACCACCCGAAAGACCTTCAAGGCTCGGCACATTTTTACCGGGCAACTTGGCTACGATATCAATTCCGCTTTCAAGTACGTTTTCGGGGTCGGTTAACACAAGTTCTGCATGACCGCCACCGAAAAGTTCGGTAAATACTTTGGTAAAGTTCTTGCCGATTTTTTCGAAGCCTTCAGTGAACTTCTCTTTCATCTGAGAGGTCAAGTCACCGATAAGTTTATTGAGTTCCTGACGCGAATTTTCAAGGTCATCCATCTGAGCCTTCATAAATACGTATCTCTCGTAAACTTCCTTGTATTCCTCAATCGCCGAAACGTTAACGTTACCCAATGATTTAATTTTGCCCTTTACATCCTGCAACTCACGTTTTGCATCACCGACGTTTTCAACAGGTTCTGCAATCTGTTCGGCTTCGGTACGTGTTAACTCATATTCGTCAAACAGACGCTTAATGATTTCGTCATACTCGCGAAGCATATTTTCACGGCGTTCCTCAAGACGTGCAATTTCGCCGTTCAAACGCTCACGCTCGCTAGTCATATCGCGTTCTTTCTGACGCATTGAGCTGGACTCTCTGTCGAAATTATCACGTTCTATAACAAGCTCTGTGACTTTTACGTTACCGTCAGCAATTTCTTGTTTATGAACTTCAATTTGTTTATTGAGTTCTTCAATAGTAGTGTTTTCAGCCTCAGATTTTGCATTGATTTCAGCAATTTCTTTAAGCAAAAGTTCACTTCGGCTACCGCTAGAATTCATAGCCTCTTGTAAAAGACTGATAGAACTTTCAACCGACTCAATATCCTTTTCGGTTTGCATTACGGAAATTTTAAGGTCGGTAATAGAAGTTGTTAACTGCTCTCTGCGGTCGGTAACAGTATCTCTACCGCCCGAAAGACCGTCAATTTCCAACTGAGCATCCGCCTTAAGTTTTTCAACTTCGGCAATTTCACCCGTTGCAGTAACAACAATTTGCTGAAGTTCTTTAGTACGGTTTTCCAAAAGGAATTTTTCACCGTTTAAAGCCTCTACTGACTTGTTTAATTCGGTCAATAAATCACTCACACGCTTAATTTCGCCCGAAACACGAATTTTATCCTCGGTAGCGGTGGTAAGTTCGGCACGTGCATTGATAATTTCAGCCTCTAATGACGAAACTTCAGCCGATGCAGAATTATAGTTATCTGTCAACAATCCTTGCTTTTCGAGTAATTTCACAATTTTGTCGTTAAGTTCTTTAATTTCACCAGCTCTGCTCAAAATACCGGAATTTTTAGCCAATGAACCACCTGTCAACGAACCGCCTGCATTGACAATCTGACCGTCTAAGGTTACAACCTTGAAGCGATAACCGTACTTTTTAGCAATTGTAACCGCTGAATCAATATCCTCTGCAACAACAGTTTTACCTAAAATGTTTTCAATAATTGTTTTATATTTTTTGTCAATGTCCAAAAGTTCAGAAGCAATACCGACATAGCCGAAAAGGTTGTCCAATCCGGTTTCTTCCAAACTTCTTGATTTAATAGTCGAAATCGGCAAAAATGTTGCTCTGCCCTTGTTTTGATTTTTCAAGAACTCAATAGCACGTTTTGCATCATTTTCAGAATCAACAACAATATGCTGTAAAGATGCACCTAAAGCCGTTTCAATAGCAATAGCGTATTCCTTTTTAACCTCAATCAACTTACTGATAGGTCCGTGGACACCGCGTAAAACACCGTGTTCAGCCTCACGCATAACCGATTTTACGGGAAGTCCCAAACCTTCCATATTACGCTCAAGTTCCTCTAAAATAGCAACACGGCGTTTCTTGTCCTCAATATCCAAATGGGAATTGTCAAGAGCTGTTTTATATTCTTCTAATTTCTGCTTTCTGGAATCAAAAATCAGTTCTCTGCCCTTCAAAGCGTTTGCTGCTTCGTTAGCCAAATTCTCTGCCGATTTGAGCATATCTTCGAGTTCTTTCAACTCGCTATCAAGTTTTTCCTTTTCAGGTTCTTTAGATTTCAAGGTTTCATCAATAACCGCGTTTCTTGCCTCGATTTCGGTAATTGAAGACTGTGCGGTTACCATTTTCACCCTGAAATCAGAAATCTCTGCTGAATATGTGTTGAGTTTTAAGGTCAAATCCTCGATATTGCGGGAAATTACCTCTGAATTACTGATAAGACCGTTCAATTCGGTTTCTAAAACGGCAACCTCACCATTTAATTTAACGATTTCTGCCTTTTTCAGTTCAATATCGGTTTTACGTTGCTCAATTTCGGTCAAGGATTTCGAATCTGAACTTTCAAGTTCTGAAATATCATTCTTTAAACGCTCAATTGTTTCATTATTATGGGCAATTTCAGCGTTATGAAGATTGATTTCACCATTAATTCTGGTGATTTCCTCTTCCTTTTCGGTAACAAAACGGCGCATTTCATCAATACGCACGTTAAGTGAAGAATAACGCTCGGAGCCTGACTCAATTTCGGCTGCCATATCCTGTAATTTGCCCTCAACATCATTATATTGAGCCTTTGCTACCATAATTTTATTATCTTGTGCTTTAAGTAAATCACCCGACTGATTAAGCGAATGTAACCACAATCCAATTTCAAGTTTTTTACGGACAGCAGCTAACTCAATAAACTTTTCAGCCTTTTTGCTCTGTTCTTCCAAAGGACCTACTCTGCCCTCTAACTCGGCAAAAATGTCCTTTAAACGAAGCATATTATCGTCAGCCGAGGCTAATTTTCTCTCGGCTTCAATCTTGCGGTAACGGTATCTTGAAATACCGCTTGCCTCTTCAAAAATATCACGGCGTTCATCAGACTTAGAACGGACAATTGTATCAATCTTACCCTGACCAATCATAGAATAGCCGTCACGGCCGAGACCTGTATCCATAAACAGTTCATGAACGTCCTTTAAACGCACTACCGCCTTGTTGATAAGGTACTCACTTTCGTGAGAACGGTAGTAACGTCTAGTGATTGCAACCTCGTCATTGTCGAAATTAAGGCTACGGTCTTTATTATCCATAACCAAAGTAACCTCGGCAAATCCGTGAGGACGGCGGTCAGCGGTTCCGCTGAAAATAACGTCCTCCATTGACTGTCCACGCAAATTTTTAGTCGATTGCTCGCCCAAAACCCAACGCACAGCATCAGAAATATTACTTTTACCGCTACCGTTAGGTCCTACAACGGCGGTTACGCCTTTGCCGAACTTCAACACTGTTTTGTCAGCAAAGGATTTAAAACCTTGAATTTCTATCGACTTTAAAAACAACTGTTATTCATCCTTTCAAATGTCACCTGCATCGGCTCTAACGAGTCGTCACCCTTGACATTTACTTTATAACCTAGCTCTGCTAATTTTAAAATATTTGCCTTTTTGTTGCCTGTCACCTTTGAAATTTCTTTCGGATTGACATGCAATATATATTCACCCTTTTGGGGTAAAAGTTTAATTACTTTATTGTAATACCGTTTTGAGTCACAAAGTTCTCGAAAAGCGGGATGCCACGGACCTGCAACATATCTTGATTGCTCAATAGTGTGAAGTCCCGTGCGGATAACCTTAATATTATGTAATTCGAACAAATCAAGTAATTC
>JAZRSW010000008.1:0-9255 GCA_045651745.1 Acutalibacteraceae bacterium | reverse complement strand
GGAATAAGCAGATACTCATTAAAAGTATGTGAGGGTTCATTAATAAAAGTTGCCATTTTAAATTCCTCCGTTTTTATATATTTATATTAGTGTTATTATATATTAAATTGAGTCAACAGTCAATGATTTTTTTCTGCAATTCCACAGTTTGTAACATTTGTCGCAAAAGATAGGAATTTGTAAAAATATTTTGGCTGAAATCAAAAAAAGTCGAGGTTAAACCTCGACTTTTTTATTAGTTTTAGAAGAACAGACCACACTCAACGAAGCAATAAGTATCAGTCCAGTTAGGATGCACGCCCTTAACCCAAATCGGCGATTTATGGAAGAAACGGCCGGGACCTACGGAATGGCACTCGCCCTCTTTCATGTGGAAGGGTCCTAAAAGGTTGCGGAGATTACCAATAAGCATTATTTCAATCTCGTTTTCACCCTCTAAAAGTAAACCGCTTAAATCGACCGAGTACGGATGCCACATAATATCTCCTGCATCCTTGCCGTTGACCTTAACTTTAGTAACAGTTGTGCTTAATCTTGCAATATCGAATGAACGGTTTTCAATCTCGTTAGCAGTTAGGGTTATCTTCTTTTTGAGTGTAATGCTACCTGCAAAGAATGGATAGCCCTGCTCGGCCAAGTTACCGTCAGTAACATTTCTTTGAGCCGAGGTGATATAAAATCCTCCGTCAACCCTTAAACCTCTACGCTCGATATGTTCGAACTCATTATCGGTCTTAACCGCAAAATCACCCTTTAAATAAACAGCCTCGATTTCCATATCATAACTCAGTTTATTCTTTTCCGACTCAAACTGCAAAGATTTTTCGGTGTTCTCGTAGGTTTTCTCACTCTGCTCAAAATCGCAAGTGAGTTCAAGAATGTTTTCACCCTCAACAACATCGCCGAAAATATCAATAGTCTTGAACGATGTATCGCAGAAATATCCCGTGACCTTTTTCTCAACCGATTTGCCATTCAAAGTAATGTCAAAGATTTCAGGAGTTTCGACAACAAGTTCCATTTTCTTGAAGCCAAGTTCCTTAACATTAAACTTAAACACAACCTTGGTGTTAACCTTGCGTTTAAATGCGCAAGCCAACTCCTGCACGTCACTTATCGGCAGGTTTTCATATTTCAGTTCGCCGTCAAAGTAAACGTCGCAATAATCAAGCGTTAAGGTGTTATCGGTAATATTTTCAATTTCCCATTCGCCCTTTAAAGCATCACCAAGCGGAATAAGTTTTTTATCACACTTGAGAGCAGACGGTTTTTCTGCCTCATCGTAAGCAAAAATTACAACCGAACCGCGTTTTGGTATAGTGATTTCAACATCAATGTTATCACCGTTTTCAGTGTAAACCGCAGGCACTTCTTCACCCGTAAGATAATCAAAAACAGTAGCGCTTTTACCCTTAACGGTAGCTGTAGCCTTACGCTCGGTCATAAACGAGTTTACAAGGTAGTACATTGTCATTTTCTCTTCCGGGAAATAACGGTATGTTGAATAAACGGGTGAATCATCCTGACTCTTATCATAATTGAGGGTTAATTTTCTGCAATCAGCAGGGATAACCGACGGAAGATTTTCGAAATCGGTATTTACACAATTTTCAGCAAATTTTACAACTTCATCTGTTTCAACACCGTCGAGCATTGTCGGTACTTCACCCGTGAAGATAACCAAACCGCCCTGCGCTTTAAACTCTTGCAACAGTTGGTATGTATATTTGCCCAAACAATTTGCAGGCGGAACAACAACAACTTTATAGTTTTGAGTGCCCACTTTAAGCTGACCGTTTTTAACTTCAGCATGACGTTGCATAATTCTTCCGTCACCTAAATGATACTGCAACTGTGAGTTTTCCAAAGCCGTCATTGTACGCAACATATCATCCCTGATTTTATTGCAAATCTCACTGTTAACGTTATCAAACTTTACCCAAGCCGACTCAATAGTATGAAGCACTAAAATCGGGAAATCAATTTCACCGTCTGCGAGCATCATACCGATACGGCTGACCATATCGTTGAAAATACGGTACTCACCCCACCAAGGTTGCTGTTTGAAAAGCGTTGCGGGATAGTCACGCTTTCTGATACCTCTTAAAGTGTAACCCTCAAGATGCTGACAGAGATAGTTGATACCGTGTACCATCTGATGCTCATAAATCCAACGAAGTTCTTCAAAACTTACGTCCCAACCGCACATTGCAAAAGTTTCGGACAAAATTTGTTTATGACCAATTTGGTTGGCAACGGATGACAACTGCATTTCGGTCTGAAGCGAAGCCAAACTACGTCCCAAATGGTCCATACCGGGAATATCCATATACTCATAAGACGGCATACAGCATCCGCTTGCTAAAATGTGTGCCCAGAAGCCTTCCTCAATAACAAGGTGACCGGTTAAGGCGCTGCCGTTCTTTTGACACCACCTATAAATTTTGCCCATAAAATTCTCGGCAAAAAGGTCGCGCACCAATTTCCAGAAGTTATATCTTACTTTGGCATAGCCCTCAACCTCAAAATAAAGGCCTAACATATTAGGAGCTAAAGGCTCACCGTATGCTTTTTGATACTCTCTTTCCAAAATAAATGACCACGGCAAACCGCCACGGGACACCTGCGGTTCGTCTGTGAAAAAGCCGTCCATTTTAGTGAACTTATCGCCCAACTTTTCTTTATAAAGTTCATGGGTTGAACGCAAAAATTCCTCAGTAACCTCACCGTCAAGGGTATCAACGTAAAACGGGTTTACTATGTAATAAAAATGAATATTTTTACCGTTGTAAGGAATATTAATAATGGTTTTTTCGGTGTTTTCAGGAGCATCAGTTTCCTTATAACGAAGATGCTTCTGCTGATATTTTAAACCAAGTCCGTTAACGGCACCCGAGCCAAAACCACTCGGCCAACCGTTTTCGTCATAACCCCAAGAGCGCATACCTAACTTTTCGCCCTCAGTAACAGTAGCGGAGATGTTTTCGAACCATTCGTCCGACATATATTCGGTCTGCAAGCCACCTCTTGCATGCATAAAATAACCGCCTATACCAACTTCGTCCATTTCGTGAATCTGACGCATTGTTTCAGCAACGTCAAGTTTTTCATTCCACGACCAAAACGGCGCGGGACGGTATTTTTTAGGCGGATTTTTCAAATTTTTATAAAACATAAGTAAACCTCTATAAAGGACATTTATATACTTAAATTGTAACCGATAGCCCACAAAAAGTAAACCACTATTTTTATGTTTTCGGCAATTTATGCAAAAAAATACCAACAGAATTTTCTGTTGGTATAAAAACAATCTAAAATGTTTATTTTGCTTTAGTTTCGCAATAAAGACAACGGTAAACCTTATTAGATTTATCGGTTAATTTAAAAATATGGGGCAACTCCTGCTCGGTTGAAGTGATACATCTCGGGTTTTTGCAGAAGATTACGTTTGTAAGACTTTCAGGCAACTCCATTCGGCGTTTTTCGATAATCTCACTGTCTTTAATAACGTTGACGGTAACGCCGGCATCAATGTATCCCAAGACGTTAATATCAAAATCATAATCGGTGTCAATTTTAACAATATCCTTTTTACCCATACGGTTACTGGATACATTCTTGATAATTGCAACCGAGCACTCCAACTTGTCGAGTCCCAATAAACTGTAAATCTCCATTGCTTTACCGGCAGTAATATGGTCTATAACGATACCGTTTTTTATAGGAACTATATTCATAATGTTACCTCCAACAGTTTCATTATAAGAGCCATTCGCATATACTTGCCGTTTAAAACTTGCTTAAAGTATGCGGCTCTCGGGTCTTTATCGATTGCGACGCTTATTTCATTTACTCTCGGTAGCGGATGCATAACCGACAAATCAGGTTTAGCATTTTTCAGCTTTTCGGGAGTTAAAATGTAGCTATCCTTTAAACGAAGATAATCTTCTTCGTTAAAGAAACGTTCACGCTGAACACGGGTCATATAAAGAATATCAAGTTCAGGCATAACGCTTTCCAAATCGGTAGTCTGCTTATACTCAATCCCGTGCTTTTTGATGACGTCATTCTTAACGTAACTCGGAAGTTTAAGTTCTTCAGGTGAAATCAACACAAACTTAATTCCCTCATAACGTGACATCGCCTCAATAAGTGAATGAACAGTACGACCGAACTTCAAGTCACCGCAAAGACCGATTGTAAGGTCACTCAATCTTCCCTTTTCACGCTGAATTGTTAAAATATCAGCCAAAGTCTGTGTAGGGTGGTTATGACCGCCATCACCTGCATTAATTACCGGAATTGTTGCATTCATAGCGGCAACAAGCGGTGCGCCCTCTTTCGGATGACGCATAGCAATGATATCGGCGTAGCAAGAAATGGTTTTGGCGGTATCCGAAATGCTTTCGCCCTTTGCTGCCGACGAGCTTTGAGCCTCTGAAAAGCCGATTACATTACCGCCTAATTCATACATTGCGGCTTCAAAACTCAAACGAGTACGGGTAGAAGGCTCGAAAAACAATGTTGCAAGCTTTTTACCGTGACAAACCTCACTATACTTTTTGGGGTTAGCGATAATGTCGTTAGCAACACTAACCAAACCGTCAATTTCCTCAACGCTTAAATCAAGAATACTGATTAAACTTCTCAAAATATTCACGCCTTTCTTAAAGGTGTTAATTTACAAAAATTATGCCTTTGCACCGTTTACTGCAAGGTAATTTTTAATACGGGTTACGTTTTCCATATTTTTGGGGTCAGCCTCAAGGTACTCGATAATGTCATAAACGTCAACAACCGAGTATACAGGGAAGCCAAACTCTTCCTCAACTTCCTGCATAGCACCCTTTTCACCTTTGCCTTTTTCCTTACGGTCAACCATAACAAACGTAGCGGCAACCTTAACGTCCTCTAAACCGCCCAAAATTGCCATACTTTCTCGGATAGCGGTACCTGCTGTGATAACGTCCTCAACAATAACTACTTCCTCACCTGCTTTCGGTACATATCCTACGAAAACACCGCCTTCGCCATGGTCTTTAGCTTCCTTACGGTTAAAGAAGAACGGTACGTCAAGTCCCTGCTTTGAAAGTGCAATTGACGAAGAGACGGCAATTGAAATACCCTTATATGCAGGTCCGTACAATACGGTACGCTTGTTACCAACCTTTTCTAAATATGCTTTGGCGTAAAACTCGCCCAATTTTGCTATCTGCTCGCCGGTCTTTATATCACCTGCATTGATAAAATAAGGGATTTTACGTCCTGATTTTGCGGTGAAATCACCGAATTTCAAAACTCCGGCATCTTCCAAAAACTTAATAAATTCTACCTTGTAGCTTTCCATTTTCATTCTCCTTATCTATCAATCACAGAACTCGGCTACGCAACGCTCGTATGCGGCTACGGGGTCCTCTGCGGCAGTAATGGGTCTGCCTACAACAATATAATCCGAACCGATTTTCTTTGCTTCAGCGGGAGTCATAACTCTCTTCTGGTCGCCGACGTCACCGTCTGCAAAACGAACACCGGGAGTAACAGTTAAGAACTTTTCACCACAAATTTCGTGTACCTTGCCTGCCTCGAGCGGTGAGCAAACAACACCGTCAAGTCCTGCTACCATTGCGTTATGAGCATAGTGCATAACAACCTTATCAATAGACTCTTTAATCAACAAATCGTTTTCCATTCTCTCCTGGTCGGTAGAGGTTAACTGGGTAACCGCAATGAGTAACGGACGAGTGCCGTCAGCACGGGTTAAACCCTCTAAACCTGCCTGCATCATGGAAATTGTACCGCCTGCGTGGAGGTTGCACATATCAACGTCCAAATTAGACAAAACCGACATAGCCTTTTTTACGGTGTTCGGAATATCGTGCAATTTCAAATCGAGGAAAATCTGATGTCCGCGATTTTTGATTTCTCTTACAATTTCGGGACCTGCGGCATAGAAAAGTTCCATACCGATTTTAACAAACGGCTTTCTGCCTGTAAATTTGTCTAAAAATGAGAGGCAAGCCTCTTTACTTGCGAAATCGCAAGCAATAATTACATCCTTACCCATCAGTGTGCTCCTCCTATAATCGAACTTAAATCTGTAATATTATATTTTGCCATAACTTCGGGCAATTTTTCGATAATATCCTTACAGCAGTAAGGGTCAACCAAATTTTGTGCACCCACCTGAACTGCCGTAGCACCTGCCAACATCATTTCAATAACGTCCTCGGCAGTTGCAATACCGCCCATACCAACAATCGGGATTTTTACTGCTTCAAAAACCTGATAAACCATACGAAGTGCAACCGGTTTGATTGCAGGGCCCGAAAATCCGCCCATTTTGTTGGCTATAACCGGCTTTTTGGTTTTCAAATCAATCCCCATTCCGAGCATTGTATTTATCATACTGATACCGTCAGCACCTGCATCCTCGCAAGCCTTTGCGATTGCCACAATATCGGTAACATTGGGTGATAATTTAATAAGCAACGGTTTATTGGTAACCTTACGGCAGGCACGCGTTACTTCTGCCGCGGCTTCGGGCGAAGTGCCAAAACTCATACCACCGCCGTGAACATTCGGGCAGGAAACGTTAACCTCAAACCAACCGATTTGATTTTCTACGTCTAACTTTTCGACAGTGTAAGCATAATCCTCAACCGAAAAACCGCTGACATTAGCCATTACGGGTTTATGAAAGCATTTTTTTAGTTTAGGTAATTCCTCTGACAAAACCTTATCTACACCGGGGTTTTGCAAACCTACGGCATTTATCATACCGCTACTGCACTCAGCAATACGTGGTGTGGGATTGCCAAAACGCGGGTCTTTAGTTGTACCTTTAAAAGAGAATGTGCCAAGGCAGTTTATATCATAAATTTCAGCAAATTCATAACCGAAACCAAAAGTGCCGCTGGCAGGGATTAATGGGTTATCCATCTCTATACCGCAAAGGGTTACTTTAGTGTTTACCATATAATCTCCTCCCTAACCAAAGCAGGACCGTCCTTACAAATACGTTTGTTGCCATATTTAGTCTTGCAGGAACAACCCATACAAGCACCAAAACCGCAACCCATACGTTCCTCAAAGCTTAACTGCCCGCTAGTCACTGCAACCTTATCAATAGCCTTTAACATTGGCTCGGGTCCGCAGGTGTAAAAGTATGTATAATCAATGTTAACCATTGCATCAGTAACAAATCCTTTGACACCGACACTGCCGTCTGCCGTGCAGACAGTAACATCACAACCGATTGCCTTGAATTCATCGATAAAGAAGATTTCTTCTTCCGTATTAAAGCCTAACACAACCGAAACTTTTTTACCTTCTTTGAGCAACTGCTTTGCCAACATATACATCGGAGGTACACCGGCACCGCCACCCAAAAGCAACGGGTGGTCTCCCGATTTTGAAAGGTCATAACCGTTACCGAGACCGGTCAAAACATCAAGTGTTTCGCCGACACCCATTTTTGCCATTTGCTCTGTGCCACAACCTACAACCTTATAGATTATAGTAACAGTTTCACTGTCACAGTCGCACACCGAGATAGGACGTCGTAAGAAAAAACCATCCAATTTTATGTTTATAAACTGTCCCGAAGCCGTAATATCACTTGTGTCACCCTTTAATACCATTAAATAGGTGTTTTTTGCGATTTTACGGTTTTCGGTTACTTGAAAAAGTCCTTGCTTCATTTATACTTCCTCTAATTAAGCATCAATTGTAGATACGCCGAGAGTGGTTTCCTCTAAAACGTCAAGCAAAACCTTAACGGTATCTAACGCTGTGAAAATAGTAACGTTATTTTCGGTAGCAAGCTGACGAATCTGATGTCCGTCATTTCTGTGGTCAGAGTCACCAATATCTTTAGTATTGATGACATAAGCAATATGACCTTGACGAAGTGCATCAGGAATTTCCTCATTACCCTCCGAAATCTTGCCTAAAACGTGGGTACGGATGCCGTTTTTCTTTAAGAATGCGGCAGTACCCTCGGTAGCCTGAATATTAAAGCCTAAATTATAGAAACGGCGGATAAGCGGTAAAGCCTCTTCCTTATCCTTATCGGCAATAGTAGCAAATACAGTGCCATAGTTCTGCAAATGGGTACCCGCAGCCTGCAAAGCCTTATAAAGCGCACGGTTTAACTTATCGTCATAACCGATTGCCTCACCGGTCGACTTCATTTCGGGTGAGAGGTAAGCATCAAGTCCGCGAATCTTGTTAAACGAGAATACCGGAACCTTAACGTACCAACGTTTTTTCTCCTCAGGATAGATATCGAATATACCTTGCTCTTTTAAGCTCTTTCCCAAAATAACCTCGGTAGCAATATCAGCAAGGCTGTATCCGGTTGCTTTAGAAAGGAACGGAACAGTTCTGGAAGAACGGGGGTTAACCTCGATAATATAAACATCATCCTTATCGTCAACAATAAACTGAATATTGTAAAGACCGATAATGCCGATACCTAAGCCTAATTTCTTTGCATACTGTAAAATAATTCCCTTAACCTTATTGGAAATACTGAACGAGGGGTATACACTGATTGAGTCGCCCGAGTGAACACCGGTACGCTCAACAAGTTCCATAATACCGGGAACAAATACATCGCGTCCGTCACAGATTGCGTCAATCTCAACCTCTCTGCCTTCGATATACTTATCAACCAAAACAGGCTTGTCCTCATCAACCTCAACAGCGGTTTTAAGGTAATGACGCAACTGCTCTTCATTAGCAACAATCTGCATTGCACGTCCACCCAAAACAAAGGACGGACGAACAAGTACGGGATAACCGATTTCTGCAGCAGCCTTAATTCCGTCTTCAATCTTGGTTACGGCCTGACCCTTTGCACGAGGAATATTCAACTCATTCAAAAGATTTTCAAATGCGTTTCTATCCTCTGCGCGGTCAATAGCGGCACAGTCGGTACCGATAATCTTAACACCGCGGTCAGTCAGCGGCTGAGCCAAGTTAATAGCGGTCTGTCCACCTAACGACGCTACAACACCCTCGGGTTTTTCAAACTCAATAATGTTCATAACATCTTCGGGGGTTAACGGCTCGAAGTAAAGTTTATCAGCCGTTGTATAGTCAGTCGAAACAGTTTCGGGGTTATTGTTTATGATAATAGCCTCGTAACCTGCATTTTTAATGGTCATAACAGCGTGAACGGTAGAATAGTCAAACTCAACACCCTGACCGATTCTGATAGGACCTGCACCAAGCACAACAATTTTCTTCTTA
>JAZRSW010000007.1:0-6985 GCA_045651745.1 Acutalibacteraceae bacterium | reverse complement strand
TCGTTACTCCTGCATTTGCATTGAGCGTTGTAAGAATTTACCTTAATGTTGTTAAGGGCAATGCTCCTGAACTTAATGATGCCTTCACCGGTTTTGATGATTTCTGGGCTGCTTTCAAGGTAACATTTTTGGTTGGATTGTTTACATTTCTTTGGTCATTGTTATTCTTTATTCCCGGCATTATTAAAGCAATCTCTTATTCAATGTCAATGTACGTTTTGGCAGAAAATAAGGGCAAACCCGCACTCGAGTGCATTGCCGAGTCCAAGAAAATGACCGAGGGTCACAAAATGGAACTCTTTGTTTTGGCATTGTCATTTATCGGCTGGGCATTTGTTGGTGCTATTACCTTTGGTATCGCATATATTTGGATTACTCCTTATATGCAGGCAACCATGACAAATGCTTACAATTACTTAAAGCCGGCACCTGTTGAGGCAGAGGCTCCTGTGGTTGAAGCAGAATAATCACCATTTGTTAAAGTCAGTATCGGGCTGTGGCGAAAGCTACGGCTCGATTTTATTTTATTTTGTTTATAACTTGACAAATTGGAAATAATAGCATATAATATCAAGGATTAAAGGCGTTAGAAGTGACCGAGTAACTTTTTTCTTTTTTCAGAGAGTCGGCGGCAGGTGTGAGCCGATAAAAAGATTTAAGCGAAAAACAGTCATTAGCCGACGGAAGAAAGGCAGCTTGCTGATTAGACCCGTCCGTGAGATAAGCGTTAATTTCTTTAAAGTGAACTGCTTTTTTGCAGTTAAATTGGGTGGTACCGCGGAAGTCGTCTTTCGTCCCTTTTGAGTAGGGATAAGACGTCTTTTTTTATTTTATTTTGGGAGGTAAACAAAATGCAGATTACCAAAGAGCTGGTCGAATACGTTGCAGAGTTGTCAAGAATTAAGCTTGATGAGGCATCGACCGAAAAAATGCAAAAAGAACTCGGTGCAATTGTTGATTATATGGAAATTTTAAATCAGCTTGATACCGAAAATGTTGAGCCGTTGTCACACGTTTTCAGCATTACTAACGTAATGCGCGAGGACGAGGTGGTAGCCTCTTACGATAGGGCTGAAATTCTTAAAAACGCACCCGAGCACACCGATGAAACCTTCATCGTGCCGAAAACCGTAGAATAAGGAGGGCAAAATAATGGATATTTTAAATATGACCGCCCTTGAAATCGGTGCGGCAATAAAGAAAAAAGAGATTACCGCAGTTGATGCTGTAAAGGCAGTTTTAGATTCAATCGCTAAAACTGATTGGGCAGTAAATGCTTATATTACAGTTAACGGCGAGGAAGCGCTCAAAAAAGCAGAGGAAGTACAGGCAAAAATTGACGCCGGCGAGCTTACCGGACCTTTAGCAGGCGTTCCGTTTGCGATTAAAGATAATATCTGCACCAAAGGTGTAAAAACCTCTTGTGCATCTAAAATTCTGGGTGACTTCGCACCGGTTTACAACGCAACAGTTGTTGAAAAGTTGGAAGCCGAGGGCGCAATCGTTTTGGGTAAGGTTAATATGGACGAATTTGCAATGGGCAGTACATCTGAAACCTCTGCTTACGGCGAAACCAAAAACCCTTGGGATTTAACTAAAGTTCCTGGTGGTTCTTCAGGTGGTGCCGCAGCTTCGGTTGCAGCTAAAGAGGCTATTATTGCATTAGGTTCCGATACCGGCGGAAGTATCCGTCAGCCTGCCGCATACTGCGGTGTTACAGGCTTGAAGCCCACCTACGGCACTGTTTCCCGTTTTGGTCTTATTGCTTATGCATCATCGCTTGACCAAATCGGTCCTATCGCAAAGGACGTTGCTGACTGTGCCGCTACAATGGACGTAATCTGTGGTATTGATAAGAACGACGGAACTTCTTTAGATGTCGGTACTCCCGACTATTTGAAGAACCTGACCGCTGACGTTAAGGGCATGAAAATCGGCTTGCCGAAAGAGTGTTTTGAAACCAAAGGTCTTGACCCGGAGGTTGCCGAGTCGGTAAAGAGCGTAGCTAAAGTTTTAGAGGAAAAGGGCGCGATTGTAGAAGAAATCAGCCTTCCGTTCCTTGATTACGTCATTCCTGCATACTATATCATTGCCGCTGCCGAGGCAAGTTCAAACCTTTCCCGTTTTGACGGTGTAAAGTACGGTTTCAGAGCAAAGGATTACGACGGCTTGGTTGACCTTTATAATGCAACCCGTAGCGAAGGCTTTGGTGACGAAGTTAAAAAGAGAATTTTGCTCGGCACATTCGTGCTTTCAAGCGGATATTACGATGCTTACTACCGCAAGGCTTTAAAGGTTAAGGCGGTTATTAAGCAAAAGTTTGATGAAATTTTCCAAAATTACGATTTGATTTTGTGCCCCGTAGCACCGACTACTGCACCGAAAATCGGCGAAAGTCTTTCTGACCCGATGCAGATGTATCTTTCGGACATTTTCACTGTTTCGGTCAATATTGCAGGCTTGCCGGGATTGTCTGTTCCTTGCGGATTTGACAAGTCGGGTATGCCGATTGGTGCTCAGCTTATCGGTCAGGTTTTGAGTGAGCAAAAGGTGTTAAATGCCGGCTACGCTTTCCAAAACGCTACCGATTTCCACAAAAAATACTCGGAGGTGAAGTGAGATGGAATGGGAAATAGTAATGGGTCTTGAAGTCCACGTTGAGTTGGCTACCAAGACAAAAATCTTCTGCTCCTGCACAACCGAATTCGGTGGCGCACCTAACACTCACTGTTGTCCGGTTTGTACCGGCATGCCGGGTACTTTGCCCGTACTCAACAAGAAAGTGCTTGAATATGCAGTTAAAGCAGGTCTTGCTTTAAATTGCGATATCACACGCTACAATAAATTCGACCGTAAGAATTATTTCTACCCCGACTTGCCTAAGGCTTATCAGATTTCGCAGTTGTATTTGCCGTTTGCAAGAGACGGTCACGTTGATTTAGTAACCCGTTCAGGTAAAGAAAAAACTATAAGAATTCACGAAATTCATATGGAAGAGGACGCAGGTAAGTTGGTTCACTCGGCTTTCGGCGAGGCAACCTTCCCTGACTACAACCGTTGCGGTGTTCCGCTTATCGAAATTGTTTCAGAACCCGATTTCAGAACCGCAGAAGAGGTTATCGCATACCTTGAAAAGTTGAAAACTACCTTTGAATACCTCGGCATTTCCGACTGTAAGATGCAGGAGGGCTCAATGCGTGCTGACGTTAACCTGTCGGTACGTCCTATGGGCTCTGCCGAATTCGGCACCCGTACCGAGATGAAGAATATCAACTCGTTCAAGGCTATCGAGCGCGCAATTGCTTTTGAATCTGCACGTCAGATTGAGGCTATTGAAAAGGGTGAGAAAATCGTTCAGGAAACACGCCGTTGGGACGATAACAAGGGTAAAACCTTTGCAATGCGTTCCAAAGAAAACGCGCAGGATTACCGCTACTTCCCCGAGCCTGATATCCCGCCGATTTCTATTGTCGACGAAACAATTAAAGAATATACCGACGCTATGCCCGAGTTTGCTTCCCAAAAAGTAAAAAGATATGAGGCAGAGTTTGGTATTGCCAAGGCAGACGCTGAAATCATTGCAGGCTCGAAGTATTTGGCAAAACTGTTTGAGGACACTGTGGCTTTGTGCGGTGACGCTAAAGAAGTACGTTACTGGATTATGAGCCAGATTATGTACTTTATGAATGAAAAAGGCGTTCAGCCTGAGGACATTTCCCTTTCTGCAGAATTGTTCGCACAATTTGTAAAAATCGTGCTTGCCGACCGCATTAACAAGCAGACCGGTAAGGTTGTTTTTGAAGAAATGTTCTTTACAAAGGGCGAGTTTGACCTTGAAAAGTATATCAAGGACAACAATTTAGAGCAGGTTGACGATACCGACGCTATTCGCGAGGCAGTAAGAGTTGTATTTACTAACAATCCTAACACTGTCGAGCAGTATAAGGCAGGTCAGACCAAGGTTGTCGGCTTCTTTGTCGGTCAGGTTATGAAACAACTTCGCGGTAAAGCAAAGCCCGATACAGTTAATAAAGTAGTAGCCGAAGAATTGGCTAAATTATAATTTGAGGAGGATATGGAAATGGAATTTTTGAACACCGAAAAAAGAGTTGATACCACCGAAATCGCATATATTATTGACGGTTTCAAGGCAGGTACTATCAAAGACGGTGACAAGGTTACCGTTAAGGGTACTATTCACAGAATTAAGGAAATGAGCGGTTTCGCCTTCGTTATTATCCGTACTGCAAGACAGCAGTTCCAGTGCATTTGGGAAGAGGGCAAATCGGCTATCGACGTTAAAGATTTCTCGGTTGAGGAATGTGTTGTTATCGACGGTACTTTGATTGCTGAGGAGCGTAGCCGTTTAGGTTTCGATATCCGTATTGATAATATGACCCGTATCTCCGGCAAGGCTGAAATTCCGCCGGTTGAAATCGGTAACGACCGCAAGATGGAGAAACTTAACCTCGCAACCTTGCTTGATAACCGTATTGTGTCGCTTCGCAACCCTAAAATCCGCGCGATTTTGAAGATTGCTGATGGCGTTCAGTACGCTTTCCGTTCATTCTTGCGTGAGGAAGGATTTACAGAGTTTGTTCCGCCGAAAATGGTTGAATCGGGTGCCGAGGGCGGTGCCGATATGTTCGAGGTTGATTACTTCGGCAATAAGGCATACTTAAACCAGAGTCCGCAGATGTATAAGCAGATTATGGTTGGCGTATTTCAGAAGGTTTACACTGTAGGTCCTGTTTTCCGTGCCGAAAAGTACAGTACCAACCGTCATATAAACGAGTTCCAGGGTATGGACTTGGAAATGGGCTTTATCAATTCTTTTGAAGATTTAATGGAATTGGAAGCAAGAATGTTCCAGTATATGTTCAAGGTTTTGAATGAGCAATATGCTCCCGAATTGGAGATGTATTTAGGTAAAGACGCACGCTTGCCCGAGCTTACTACATTCCCCAAAATCAAGTTTATGGACGCAAAGCAGTTGTTTGCCGACCATCACCCCGGCGAGCAGGGTAAACGCGCTTTGTTAGAGCCTGACTTTGCACCTGAAGAGGAAAAATGGCTTGGTGAGTATTTCTTGAAAGAGTACAATGCACCTATCGTTTTTGTAACTCATTACCCGACCGTAAAGCGTCCGTTCTATGCAATGGAAGACCCTGCCGACACCAAGTTTACCTTGAGCTTCGATATGTTGCTTAACGGTTTGGAGGTTACCACCGGCGGTCAGCGTATTCACGATTACGCCGAGCAGGTAGAGAAAATGAAGAAACGCGGTATGGATATTGATGAGTTTGAGGATTACCTTACCATGCACAAGTACGGTATGCCTCCTCACGGCGGTATGGGCTTGGGACTTGAGAGAATTGTTCAGAACATTTTAGGTCTTGACAATATCAAGCAGGCAACTGCATTCCCGCGTGACAGAGATAGACTCCGTCCGTAATTTGATACACAAACAAAAACAGCGAGGGTTAAAACCCTCGCTGTTTTTCGTTTCGTTTTCAGTAAATCAGTTGCTTTTATATTTGTCCATTTCGAGAAGAATTTTGATAATTTGTTCTTGCTCATCTTGAGTTTTGGTTAATAAAAATTCATAGCATTTAAGAGGCAAATTGTGGTCGGAACTGTTTTCACCGCCAATATTCTCAAAAAGTTTAGATAGGGATATTTTTAACGAAGAAGCAACCTTGTCAATGCTTTCTAATGTAGCGTTCTTTTCTCCGCGTTCGAGTTGACCGATATATGTCGGGTGGCAACCGGCAAGTTCGGCTAACTTTTCTTGGCTTAAACCGAGTTGCGTTCTATAATTACGGATGCGTTGACCAATAATTTTTGCTAAATTACTCATATAATCACCTCTTATATTAGAGTCTATAGATATTATCAAAAATATTCTACAGACTATTGATATTGATAAATCGGAGGTGTATACTATAAATATCTAAAACAGAAATTTTCTTATTTATAGTATTTATTGTGAGGTAAAAATATGAACAAACACCGTATTTGTTGTATTTTAGGTCAAAGAACGATAGAGAAAACAAAGGAATTAAGCATACAACTTTACGATATTGTTGAAAAGTTGATTTTAAATGAAAACGTTGACACTTTTCTTTTTGGAAGTAAGAGTGGATTTAATGATTTTTGTCTTGACCTCGTAACAAAAATCAAAGTAAAATACCCGCACATAAAACGAGTTTACGTACGGGCGGAATATCAATATATCAGTGAGCATTATAAAAGCTATCTTTTGGAAAGATATGAGGACACTTACTATCCACAAAGTGTAATCGGTACGGGCAGAGCAGTCTATATTAAACGTAACTATGAAATGATTAACAACAGTCAGTTTTGTATTGTTTACTATGATGAGCAAAACGTTCCCACCAACCGAAAAAGCGGAACAAAAATAGCGCTTGATTACGCAGTAAAAAGAGGAAAGAATATTATAAGATTACCAATTTAAAAAAGATGCGATTGTATATTATAAAAACACAAGTTTTCTGTTCGATTCTCTGATTTGTTTCAAGAAAAACAAAAGCACCCAAGAAGTTGGATGCTTTTACTTTTTGGTGACCCGGACGAGAATCGCCCATAGGGAGATAAATCTCCCGTCGGCACGCACGCGAGCACCATAACAGTCCACCGGACTGTTATTCTCACTTCGTTCGTGCTCTGTTCGATTCTCTGGTTCTCACATAAAACAAAAACACCCATCTTGGGATGAGTGTTTTCATTTTTTGGTGACCCGGACGAGAATCGAACTCGTGTTACCGCCGTGAAAGGGCGGTGTCTTAACCGCTTGACCACCGGGCCAAACAAATCCGCACTTATTAGCACGGACCGTTATTGGTAGCGATAGTCGGATTTGAACCAACGACAAACCGGGTATGAACCGGTTGCTCTAGCCAACTGAGCTATATCGCCATATTTTTCGGTCACTATTGCGACTCCGCCATTATAATACGATAAT
>JAZRSW010000006.1:0-19252 GCA_045651745.1 Acutalibacteraceae bacterium | reverse complement strand
AAGGCTTCGGACTTTAAGAGTTCAAGTTTCTCTTTCATAATACTTCTCCTTTTTAAGGGTTTTTAAAAACAAAAAGACTTCGTCCCTAAATAATAAAGGGGCGAAGCTGAAATCTCAACTCCGCGGTACCACCCGCATTTTTGCTGTAGAGCAAACACTCTTTATGCCTTTAACGGTGCATCTCCGTCAACACCTACTGTGAATTCAGGGTTGCCGCTCAAGAGTGAACTTCACCGAAAGCCGTTGCCGATACACTTCCAGCCGTGGTGCATCTCTCTGTAGGCGGTACTGACGGTTACTTTACCTTGTCATCGCGTTTTGGGAACGAAACATTTTATTTTCAACTTATTATATACCCTAAATTCCAAAAATGCAAGAGTTTTTTGATTTTAACCTACAACGTCTTATCCTAATGAATCTTTTTTATTAGTAACTACGGTTGCGTTGTAGCAATCAAATTTTTCTTGCACATTCTGTGGCAAGGTTTTCTTTGTAAACGCGCTGACAATCGGAACTAATAGGAGTCCGCCAACCATTGCGAACACGCCTGAGTAGAGCGAGTTGGTGAAGACAAATTCCAAAACGGGAATATCTTTAACGCTAACCAAACCAATGCTGATGAGCAATTGCACAATTTCAAGTCCTGTGCCGAAAATGAAACTTGCAACAACGGCTGCTTTGGTGGTGTTTTTCCAATATAAACCATATAAGAACGGTGCTAAGAACGCGCCTGCCAACGCGCCCCAGGAAACACCCATCATTTGAGCAATAAATACAGAGTCAGCCCAGATAGAGTCTTTAAGAATCGCAATGACTGCCGAAACAGCAATAAAGAAAACTATAAACACGCGCATTATGAATACGCTTCTTTTGTCTGAAACGGCTTTCTTTTTCTCCATTGCGGGCTTCACAACGTCAAGAGTGAGGGTAGAGGACGAGGTCAAGACAAGTGACGAAAGTGTAGACATTGATGCCGCTAAAACAAGCACGATAATCAACGCTACAACAACTGCAGGTAGGTTTTGGAGCATTGTCGGGATTACCTTATCAAATTTAGTGCCAGCCGCCGAGGTAAATCCTGCCAATTCCATTTCTTTGAAGTAAAGTCGACCAAAGCCACCTAAAAAGTAACATCCGCCGGCAACCACGATAGCAAAAATTGTTGAAATAAGAGTGCCTTTTTTGATTGCTGCCTCGTCCTTTATAGAGTAGAATTTGCCGACCATCTGCGGAAGTCCCCAAGTGCCTAACGAGGTCAAAACCACAACAAAGAAAAGAAAAATCGGGTTAGGACCGAACATTGAGGCGTATTCAGCGCCACCGTGTTCACTGTTGGTCAAGGTTTCAACCGCTTTCATAAATCCTCCGTTTTGTGACAGTACCGATGCGATAACCGCAATAATGCCGACTAACATAATAATTCCTTGAATGAAGTCGTTGATAGCGGTTGCCATATATCCGCCAAAAATAACGTATACGCCTGTCAAAATCGCCATTCCTACAACAATAACCCAGTAGGGAATGTCGAAAACATTATTAAAAAGTGACGAAAGACCGTTGTAAAGCGATGCGGTGTAGGGGATAAGGAACACGAAAACGATAAATGAGGCTATAACCTTTAAAGTTTTGGAATCGTAACGTTTTTCAAAAAAGTCGGGCATGGTTTTAGAGCCTAAATGTTGAGTCATAACCCTTGTTCTGCGACCCAAAACAGTCCAAGCCAAAAGCGAGCCGATAAAGGCATTTCCAAGACCAATCCAGGTAGATGCCAAGCCGAAATTCCAACCAAACTGACCCGCATAGCCAACGAAAATAACGGCGGAAAAATATGAAGTGCCGAAAGCAAATGCGGTAAGCCAAGCGCCAACGTTACGACCGCCTAAAACAAAACTGTCAACACTTTTTGAGTGTTTACGGCAGGCAAGGCCGACACCAATCATCAGTCCGAAGAAGCATAAAAGCATCGGGACAGAGATAAGAACTGTCGGTGAAAGGGATAGTAATTTCGGAATAAATGACATTTTAAAACAACTCTTTTCTAAAGTTACCTTCGTTACTTTAAACCGTTACGCTTTAAAGCAATAAATTGAATGTGTATACACTTTACCACTTTAAAGCAAAAATGTCAAGCATTTTTTGAAAAATACTTGACATTTTTATTTTTATTCCATATTTTTATTTGATATTTAAGCTTTTTTTGCTTTCTTTCGCTTTACAATAAAGATTGTCACAACCGCGCCTGCAATCAAAACAACTGCAACGATTATAATTATTATAATAGGCCACAAATTGCCGTCTTCACCGAAAATCACGCCACCTAAACCGCCGTTGTCCGATGTCGGAATTTCAGGCATATCGGTATTATTGTAAAGTTTGGTTGCGTCGCTCAAAGCAACGTTGCCTTCGCTTATTTTAATGGTGTTCCAATCATCTTCCTCACCGCCGTAATAAACATTACTCAAAGAAGTACAACCATCGAAGGCATTGACACCAATGTCTTTTATACTTTTCGAAATTGCAATTTGTGTAAGACCGGTTTGCCCAGAAAAAGCATAAGATTCAATTTTAGAAATTAGGTCATTTACAGGGATTCGGGAAGTTTTACAGCCTGCCAATACAGTACCGCTTTTGATAATACAGTTGTCAAAACTGTAATATGACGAGCCGTTTTCTACCGAAAGTGATGTTATAGAGTTAGCACCTGCTGTAACACCTTCACCAAATTTTTTGAGTGAGGCTGGGAATTTAAGTTCAGTTAAGCCGATACAGTCAGCAAATGCAAAATCACCGATTTCGGTTGTGTTTTTAGGAATGGCTATTGCCGTTAAACTTTTACAGTTGCGGAATGCGTTACCGCCGATGCGTAAGATAGATTCGGGCAAAGTTATGCCGTTAAGTTGCTCGCAACCCGAGAAAAGCCCCGAGTTGATGTTTGTTAAGTTTTTAGGCAAGGTAACCGAAGTGAGTTTACGGCAATCTTTAAAGGCACTGACACCGATATATGAAATACAGTCGGGCAGGTTAATAGACACGAGGTTATCGCAACCCGAGAAAGCGTATGCACCGATGCGCTCTATACTGCCGTCATTGGGCAGTTGGGTGTTATTAAAGCCCTTTATAAGTGTTTTGGTTTCAAGTTCAACCAATGCGCCTACAAGGTTTTTGTAGTTGGTATTTTCGGCTGAAACGCCGACAACCGATAATTTACCGCAAGAGGAAAAAGCGCCGTCTTCAATTTTTACAACACTTTTTGGAACGGTTATTTTGGTAAGATTTTCACAACCGTAAAATGCACATTCGCCGATTTTGGATATACCTTCTGAAATTTGCACTGAGTTAATGTCTTTACAACCGTAAAAAGAGTAAGCACCGATTGAGCCGATGTATGATGGGATTACCAAGTCATTTGTCGGTGTCCCAAAATCAAGTTTCCCCGTTATGTGAGCTGGGTTTGCATAAGGACCGTCAAGTTTTGCTGCGCACCAAGCCACCATATCGGCAATTTTGGCGGTTTTTAAAGCTTTGCAGCCATAGAAAGCGGCATATTCTATTTCTTCTATACTGTCGGGTATAGTAACCGACTCCAACTTTTCACAACCGTAAAATGCACTGTATCCGATATGGTTTACGGTAGCGGGAATTACGATAGACGTTATTTTGTCACAGTGCTGGAACGAGTAATCACCGATAGAAGTGACTAAATAACCGTTTACCTCAGCAGGAATTGTGAATTCACCCGTCAGCATAAAATTGCCTTTGGAAAGTGTTGCAGTGCCGTCGGATGAGGTGCGGTACATAAGTCCGTCAATATTAATCATTCCGCCTGCGAAAGACGGCGTTTGAGCGTTGACCGAAATCAAAGCGAACGAAAGAATAAGTACCATAGTTAATATGCAGGATAAAATTTTAGTCAGTTTCATTAAATTTACCTCCAAAAAGTAAATTCAGCAATAAATTGTTTCGGTATATTTTATCATAATTAGTAATTATTTTCAAGAAAATGTCAAAGATTTTAAAATAATTTATTGTCTTTATGGTTGACCACTTGTAATTATTGTAATTTAGTGGTAAAATAAACTGTAAATTTATGCACTTTCATTCGGTGCATAAAATTTGGTGCACATTTGCACAAAAGGAAGGTAATTTTTTATGGAACAAAAGAAATTTTACATTACAACCGCCATTGCTTATGCTTCAAGAAAACCGCACATCGGTAACTCTTACGACATAGTTTTGGCTGATATGATTGCACGCTATAAGCGTAAAAAGGGCTTTGACGTGCATTTCTTGACAGGCTCGGACGAGCACGGTCAGAAAATAGAAGAAAACGCAAAGGAAATGGGTGTAACTCCGAAGGAGTTGGTTGACCAGGTTGCAGGTCAAATCAAGTCGGTTTGGGATTGCTTAAACGTTACTTACGACCGTTTTATTCGTACCACCGATGCCGACCACGAGGATGCCGTTAAGAAAATTTTCAAAAAACTTTACGAGCAGGACGATATTTATAAGTCGGTTTATGAGGGTAAATACTGTGTACCTTGCGAGTCGTTTTTTACTGCTTCACAGTTGGTTGACGGCAAATGCCCCGACTGTGGCAGAGAGTGTATTGACTCTAAAGAGGAGTCATACTTCTTACGTTTGAGTAAATATCAGGACAAGTTGGTTGAATACTACGAAAGTATGCCTGACTTTTTCCAGCCTGCTTCCCGTAAGGCTGAAATGGTTAATAACTTCATTAAACCGGGTCTTGAAGACCTTTGTGTATCAAGAAGTACGTTCTCTTGGGGCGTTCCGGTTGAGTTTGACGAAAAACACGTAATCTATGTTTGGATTGACGCTCTTTCCAACTATATTACAGGTGTTGGTTATAATCCCGATGGAAGTTCGGATATGTATAAAAAATATTGGCCTGCCGATTTGCATGTAATCGGTAAGGATATTGTCCGTTTCCATTCAATTTACTGGCCCATTATCCTTATGGCGTTGGGTGAGCCGTTGCCGAAACAGATTTTGGCACACCCGTGGTTACTGTCGGGCGATGATAAAATGAGTAAATCCAAGGGTAACGTAATTTACGCTGACGATATGGTTAACCGTTTCGGTACAGATGCGGTAAGATACTATTTGCTTTCCGAAATGCCGTTTGCACAGGACGGTGTGATTACTTATGAGAATTTTATCAATAAGTATAATACCGACCTTGCTAATACTTTGGGTAACCTTGTAAACCGTACAATTGCTATGACCAACAAGTATTTTGGTGGCACCATCAAGAAGCCGACTGCCGATTTTGACGAGTTTGATAAAGATTTGCGTGAAACCGCCATTAACACAATTGAAAAGTACGGTCAGTTAATGGACGCTTATAAAAACGCTGATGCTTGCGAGTGTGTAATGAACCTTGCCCGTCGTTGCAATAAGTATATTGACGAAACTATGCCTTGGGCATTAGCTAAGGACGAGGCTCAAAGAGAGCGTCTTGAAGCCGTAATGTATAACCTTTTGGAAGGTATTAGACTGTTGGCAGAGTTGTTAGCGCCCATTATCCCCGAAAGCGCAGAAAAAATCGTAGCACAGATTAAATGCGACTGCGATTGTCTTAAATTCGGTGCGGTTGACGGTTACACTGTCGGTGAGGGTCAGCCTTTGTTTGCACGAATTGATACTGAAAAGGTTTTGTCTGAAATTGCTGCTGAAAATGAGGCAAAGGCTAAAGCCAATGAAAAGGCAGAAGAGAAAAAAGAGAATATTGCATTCCTTTCAGAAATTTCAATTGACGAATTTGCTAAAATAGATTTACGTGCCTGCAAGATTATTGCTTGCGAGCCGGTTAAAAAGGCAAAGAAACTTCTCAAATTAACCCTTGATGACGGTAGCGGCGCTGAACGTATTGTGGCGTCGGGTATTGCAAAGTGGTACACCCCTGACGAGTTGGTGGGTAAGACGGTTATCTGTGTTGCAAACCTCAAACCTGCCGTGTTGTGCGGTGTTGAGTCAAGCGGTATGATTTTGGCTGCCGACGCGGGCGAAGACGACGTTAAGGTTATTTTCCTGGACGGTGTTCCTGCAGGAAGTAAGGTAAGATAATTAAATGTTTGATTTAAAGCAGGAGTTGTTTGCTCCTAAAAACGCAATTTTTGACACCCACGCGCATTATGACGATACAGTGTTTGACGATTGCCGAGAGGAATTACTCTCGGCTTTGTCGGAAAATGGAGTAGGGTGTATAATAAACAACGCGACCGACCTTGATGCTTCAGCCCAAAAATGTCTTCAAATGTCGGAGAAATTTCCGTTTTGCTATACCGCGGTGGGTATTCACCCGGGGGTTGTGGAAACCGACGGGTTAACGCTTGACGAGGTTAAATTGCGGGAACTTGCACAAAATAAAAGTGTAGTAGCAATCGGTGAAATAGGACTTGATTACCATTATTCGAGTGACCGACGCGATTTACAGATTACCGTTTTCCGCCGTCAGTGTGAGTTGGCAAATGAACTGAATTTGCCTGTAATAGTACACGACCGCGAGGCACACGGCGATACTTTGGACGTTTTGCGAGAGGTTAAACCGAAAGGCTCGATACACTGTTTTTCAGGCAGTCCCGAAATGGCTTTAGAGTTGGTGAAATTAGGACTGTATATAGGTGTCGGCGGTGTTGTAACCTTTAAAAATGCACGTAAATTGGTTGAAACAGTTGAAGCAATACCGCTTGAGAAAATATTGCTCGAAACCGACGCGCCGTATCTTGCGCCCGTGCCGTTTAGAGGAAATGATTGCCATTCGGCATACATTTATTATACCGCATTGAAGGTTGCCGAAATTAAGGGTATTTCGGTTGAAGAAGTGCTTAACGTAACCTATCAAAACGCGTTAGGGTTGTTTACTAAAATAAAGAAAAAGGTGATATTATGAAAAAAACATCATTCGGGTTTTTGCCCGACGGTAAAGAGGTTTTTCTTTATCATTTAGAGTGCGGGAATTTCAGTGCCGCTATTACCGATTTTGGTGCTACGCTTATAAATTTTTCAGGTCCTGACCGCAACGGGAATCCAACTGATGTTGTTTTGGGATTTGATGAAATTACGCCTTATACAGGTAATGTCGGTTATATGGGTTCGGTAATAGGTCGTTTTGCCAACCGCATTGAAAAGGGGAAATTTACTCTTAACGGCAAGGGATACAACCTTTATATAAATAACGGTCCCAACCACCTGCACGGCGGTAAGGTTGGGTTTAGCCATAAGGTTTTCGAGGTCAAGGAACTGTCAGATACTGAATTGGAGTTTTCACTTTTCAGTCCCGATATGGATGAAGGTTATCCTGGAAATTTAGAAATGAGTGTAATTTACAGTTTGTCCCAAGACGGTACATTGACACTTGATTACTCGGCAAAATGTGACGCAGATACGATAATAAATCTTACTAACCACGCGTATTTTAACCTTGACGGCGTAGATAAAGGCACGGTTATTTATGACCATAATTTGCAACTTTCAGCTTCGGCTTTTTGCGAGTGTGACAGTGACGGTCTTGCTAACGGAAATATTTTGGCAGTGCGCGATACACTTTTTGATTTTAGAGAAGGCAAGGCATTAGGCCCTGTTATAAACGCCACAAATGATAAGCACATTATAGCAGGCGGTGGCATTGACCACAATTTTGTATTAGACGGCAAAGGCTTTCGCGAGTTTGCGCGACTTTACAGTGAAAAATCGGGTATAGAGATGATTTGTTCAACCGACCAACCCGGCGCTCAAATTTATTCGGGCAATTTTATAGCCGAAAATGTTGGTAAATACGGTGTTAAATACCGCCCTCACAGTGCGGTTTGCATTGAGACACAAGGTTTCCCGAATTCGACTTCGTTTGCTCATTTCCCGTCACCTATACTTAAAAAAGGTGATATTTACCGCCATAAAACATTGTATAAATTAACAGTCAAGTGATATTTAGAATAAAAATAACCCCGTCTAATCGACGGGGTTGTTTTGTATAGTATACTTTATTTCACGCTCATTAAGTTTCCGATAAATATCGGTAATTTTGTTGCATTATCGATAATCATAAACACAAAAGGTCGGTTCAACACCACTTCTTTTTGTGGCATAATGCTCATTTTATCGGTCATTTCGACCTTGGTGACTGCGGCGGCTTTTGTGCCGTCAATGTCAACCGTGATACTTGTTTTGTGTGCGACTTCGCCAATATGGATATTTCCGCGGTCACTTTTACCCAAAGCACTGAAATCGGCTTTGTCAGGGTCAAAAGCCAACGGCATTTTTGCTTTTAAAAGGGCGGTCATATCGGTATCAGAGTCAAACGAGAATTTCGGCATATATACCTTAACGCTTTCACCTTTAGCGTTATTTAAGGTGTTCATTAACGATTCGGCATCAAGTCCGTTAATATAATCGGAAATTGAAATATCCTCGTTGGGCAAAAGTGCCGCAAAACTGTATTTTCCGCCCTTGTAACGCTTGATAAATCCTGTTGCCTTGTCATCGGAAAGGTATGTGCTTTCGTCTGAAATCATCATTTTGGCAGTTTGATTTTTACCGGAAGCAGAACGGAAAATTGAGTTCGAGGGCTTGTTTTCATATTTTTCAGTCCACTCTGCCTCAAATGATACGGCGTTTATGAGAAACATTACAGTATACGGGTCGATTGTGTTAATCAACTCTTCAATTTGCCCGTCGGTATTTTTCTTGACCCAAGCGTTAATATCTTTTACAGTCGAATTGTCAAAAGGTGCTTTAAAAATACCTGCGCCGTAAGTGTCGGCATTTGTTTGCAAAAACGGTTGATTTACTGTGAGGTGCTCACTGTCCCTAAACCAAATCGAGTTGGCATTTTTAAGGTATTCATTGTTGTGCCGTTTTAAGAATGAGTTTTGGTAAGCATTTAGGACGTTAATGTTTATTCCGCCTAAAAATTGTTCCATTTCCGTTTTTGTTTCACCCGAAGCACCGTTCAAGGTCATGCTTAATGCAACCGAAACCGAAAAAGGTGAAATCAAAAGGTTTTCATTGTTCGAAGTGGTAAATGAATCTTTATACAGTTTTAAATATAATTCGGCTTGAGAGTTAATAAATGTATTGTCAATAGGTTTACTGTCGGCGTCTTTGGCAGTAATGCCGTCCATTAAGTCAACCGTTGCAGCAGAAACAGAACTGCAGGCAACCATCAAACCTAACAAAAGACAAAACGCTAACAGTAAAAGTCGGTTAATTTTCATAAGATTCTCCTTGGATTAAATATGGCTTTTGAGCTCTTTTTCAGCCAATGCTATAATGTCACTGTAATTATCGGCAACCTGGGGCAAACGCTTGCGGTCCTTACCAATCTCACTTAATTTTGCATAAAGTACACTTACAGTGCCGTTGCAAAGGTCGCGGTATTCACGGTCTTCAAGTTCGAATGTAAAGCGGTTACTTCTCGCAGCGGTATCGCAAAGTGAACGTGCCATTCTATAACTTTCAATCTGACTGATACGGCTCAAAATATCGTGTATGTTTTCGTTATGTTCTTTGGCAATTTTTAAAATTCCGTCCAAAGCGGCGGCTTCGGGTTCGGTTTCGTAAACGATGGGGTTTTTGATTGAAGTTTTACCCAACAAATAGTCACAACTTACAGAATAGTATTCCGCAATTCTTAACAAAAAGTCAAGGCCACATTCTCTGATTCCGTTTTCGTAGTGTGAAAGAAGGGCAGGGGAAATACCCAACTCTGCCGCGGCTTGTTTTTGTGATATTCCTTTAGTTGAACGTAATTCTGATAATATTTTAGGAAATTTACAAAGCATTTTTTAAACCTCTCTTGCATTTATCACTGTTAACAAGTATACTATAAAAGAAAAGGTTTGTATACAGTGAAAATATACAAATAGTATATTAAATTTTAGTGCTATATTGAAAAAGGAGATAATATGAGAACATATAGAATTCATTTTATCCGTCATGGGTTGACCGAAGCTAATCAGGACGGCAGATATATCGGCATTACCGATTTACCGCTTTCGGATAGTGGCGCTGATGAACTTGACAGAATAAGAGCAAAGGGTGAACTGCCCGAAACAGGCTTGCTGTTCACAAGTCCTTTAAAGCGTTGTCTTGAAACCTGCGAAATTCTTTTCCCTGACACTGAACCTCAAGTGATAAAGGAATTAAAAGAGTTCGATTTTGGCGATTTTGAAAACAAAACTGCGTTTGAGTTAGCTTCTGACCCGCAATATACCGAATGGACTGCAGGACGTATCGCACCACCCAACGGTGAAGAATCAACCGCATTTACTGAACGTATTGCATTAGGACTAAATATTATGGTACGTAAAATGATGGAACAGGAAGTTTTCGAGGCAACGGCCGTTATGCACGGTGGCGTTATGATGACATTGTTTTCACTTTGCGCGTTGCCCAGACGCCATGCGGTAGAATGGACAAGCGATGCAGGGCAGGGGTACACTGCTCTTATCACACCGTCGCTTTACGGCAGAAGCGGTGTAATCGAGATTATAGATACAATCCCTTCAACCGCAGTACCTACCGAGGAAAATTATTAATATAAAAGAGATAGCCTACCGCTTTAAACGGCAGGCTACTTTTATTTTGTTTTATTAAATTTACGGCGTTTTAAGGTTAATATGATTACCATAACCGAAACTGAAATCACCGCAATACCGACAATTATCATCGCAATTGATGTGGAAAGTTTAAAGCCTTTAGGTTTATAAATTATTTTCTCGGTGTCAACGGTTACGGTCGGTTTTTCTTGTGTTCCGCCGATAAGGTACAGTTTTGTACTGCTTAAAATTTCGCCCGATGTCGTGGCCTGAACAACTGTTAAAAGGTCTCCTGCGACAATATCGGTTGGGTGTTCGGTTATAAGAGTGTTGTTGTCTATAAAAACAGTATTGAGCTTTTTCTCGTTAAGGGTGATTTTGCTGAATTCGGTAAAGTTTTCACCTGTGACGGTTAAAATTTCATCTTCGTCATATTGAACGTTATTAATAGTGATTTCTTTAACACCCATTTTAATTTCGGTGGTTTTATAAGGATAGTTTTCTTTACCGCCGTAGGCATATTTTTCGCCGTAAAGCATATCGTATTCAAGAGTTTTTAACCATTTATCATATTGCTCTGAACCTTTGAAATTTTGGTGGAGTTTGGTTAAGTTTCCATCACTTAAACCCAACAATCCCATAATGTGTGCTGAAATTTGATATGCAGTAATATCACCGTTTTGTGTGTTTAATCCGAAGTTGTCCCAAATGACATATTCAGTTCTAAACAGGTCGCCACCCTCCAAGTCCTCAGGTTTAATGTCAAAACTTGGCAGATGGTCGCCAAACATAACAACAACGGTGCGTTCATCACGCTTTTCAAGCGTTGTTAAAAGGTTTCCGATGAATTGGTCAACCTCATAAAGTTGGTTAATATAATAGGTAAACTCTTTTGCGGTGTCTTCGTCGTCACTAAAGCCTTCAGCCGAAATAAGCATTTCGTCGGCATATTCCGAGGGGTACTTTCCGTGTCCCTGAACGGTAATTGTGTAAACAAAGTCGGAACTTTCGGAAGAATCAAGACATTCGGTAATACTTTCCACTAAAACATTATCTTTTGCCCAACCCGTAGAGGTGTATTCAAGGTTTTGCATATACTCAATTGAAGTAAAAGAGTCAAACCCTAAATTTGAAAAAACAAGGTTGCGGTCATAAAATGTTGCAGTGTTGTTGTGAATAGCGTGGGTAGAATAGCCGTGATTTTTAAGGTTATAGCAAATACTTTCACTCGGATTTTTTTGAAGCACGGTTTTATATGGGTATTCACCCATACCGAAGTGTTCTAAAGACATACCGGAAATTATTTCAAATTCGGTGTTTGCAGTGCCTGCGCCGATTGATGGCACGCCGATATATCCTGATGAAAAATTATTGTGAAGTCTGGAAAAATTGGGTATTGGGTTTTCTGAAAAATCAACGTTAGATAGGTGATTTACGTCGAAAAAAGTTTCAAGTTGAAGGAAAATCACGTTGGGCGATTTTTCACCGTTTTGAATTAAAGAAGCTTGCGCTTTTATTTCCTCATTATTGTTGGCGGTAGTGCTCAATGCCGACGTAATGGTTTTAACGTCTTCTTCGGTGTAAAGTTCAGGTTGGTCGATACCAAGGTCGAAAATACTGCACAAGAAACAGTAGTAAAATCCGTAATCCTTATAAGCGTTAGCCAAGTTTTTGGTGTGTTTTGACAAAAGTATGTCGGTTGCGCGGAATGTAAAAAGACTCGTGACTAATATAATGGTGTAAATGCCGGCGGTAATACCGTTTTTTAGATAATTAACCTTAATTTTGGGGCATTTAATAAAGAAAAAAGCCAAGCCAATCAATGCTAATACGATAGGAAGAACTGCAAGAATAATTTCAAAAACATTAAGATATTTTGTGATAAGGCTGATTTTGACAACTTGCAAATCTGCCCATTCAAGCGGTGTTACGCGGAGATTAAGCAGTACGCAGTTAGCAATACCAAAACCTAAAAATAAGCAGAAGATAAACGCCCAGAAAAAGTATTTTCGCTTAAAAAGTGCAAATAAGGAAAGTACGGTCGCGATAATTAAAGCGCCGAATAAAAACGGCAACGGATTTTTTACAACGTGCATCACACCGCCAAAAAAAGAATGTCGGTGTAAACACTCGGTCGTAAAGTTCAAAATAAGACCGATTATAAAGCACGTAAGCCAATCATGTCGGTTAAGGAATTTCAAGGCAGTCAAAGTTTTCTCTTTGGCTGACTGACCAAAAGTTTTTAATTTACTAGAAAAACTCATAATTTCACCCGAATTAAAAAAGATGATTTACAGTAAGCAAACACGAATAATCCGAACCTGATTTTAAAGGCTCAATTTTCGTATTTGCATTGTTAAAATACTCGTTAATCCGTCAGGATTAACTGCGTTTTGTGCCTCGCACAGCCAAAAATTCAACTCTTTAAAATTCTGCGACCTAAAACGGGCAGAATTTCGAGTGATTTTTGGTGCGGAAGAATCCGTCAGGCTAACGCCTACGGGTGATGACAAACCGAAAAGTGCCGAAAGAATGCCGTTTTAGGCAGGTTCGGATTATTCGCGTTTGCTTAAGGTTATTTTAACACATTAAGGTTATATTTTCAATTAAATGTTTGTAAACACGTAAATTTATGAAATTATTGAACATAACCTCTTTTAAAAACAATTAGTTTGTGATAAAATAAAATGATAGAAATTATTATCAAATTTACGTACTTATTTTTAGGTTTTGGAGAGAAAAAATGCTTGTAAGCGTCAGCGGACTTTCGAAGTCCTACGGTGATAATTTATTGTTTGAAAACATTGGGTTTAATATTGAACCTGATGATATTATAGGTCTTATCGGCGGAAACGGTTGCGGTAAGACCACACTTTTTCGCATTCTGTCGGGAGAGGAATTGCCTGATGCGGGTGGTGTTGTACGCAAAAGTGGTGTTACAATCGGTGTACTTAATCAGCACGCGTGCCAAGGTTCAACCAAAACGGCTTATTTTGAGGCGTTGTCGGTTTTCGACAAACTTTTAAAGTTAGAGGACGAGTTGTCAGAGGTTACTTTAAAACTTGAAACCGACCAAAGTGACGAAATGATTGCTTATCAGCACGAGTTAAGAGAAAAATTTGAACGTTTGGGCGGATTAACCTTTCGTTCACGAACAAAATCGGCTTTGATGGGATTGGGCTTTTCGGAAGAAGAGCTGTTACTGACTATTCCTGCGCTCTCGGGCGGACAACGCTCAAAAATAGAATTATGTAAACTTCTTTTGTCGGCGCCCGATGTAATTTTATTAGACGAGCCGACCAACCACCTTGATATTGATGCTATTGAATGGCTTGACGGGTACATTAAAACCTGCAAAAAGGCAGTCGTTATAATCTCGCACGACAGGTATTTTCTTGATAGGGTTGCCAATCGAATTTTTGAGATGGACAACCATAAACTTTATACTTGTGATGGTAATTATACCAAGTATTGTGTTGTGAAAGAGGAAAGAAAACTTACTGTTCAGCGTAATTTTGATAACACAATGCGTGAGGTTTCGCGAATTGAGAAAATCATTGAACAGCAACGCCGTTGGAACCGTGAAAAGAACATAAAAACCGCCGAAAATAAGCAGAAAATGATTGACCGCTTGTTACGTGACCTCGAAGTGCCTGACAGCGAAAGAGAAGGCATGACGCTTTCTTTCAGTGCTGATACGAGAAGCGGTGACGAGGTGCTGAAAGGTGAAAATCTTTCGGTGTCGTTTGACGGAAATCGGCTTTACAGTAATGTCGATATTGACGTCCGCCGTGGTGACCGCATATTTATTATCGGCCCTAACGGTTGCGGTAAAACTACGTTGTTAAAACAAATCACCGATAAAACCGCCGTTGAATACGGTGTTGGCGTGTCGGTCGGATATTTTGACCAACATCAGAGAAATCTTGATTTAAACAAGACGATTTTTGACCAACTTCGTGATGATTACCCGTATTTGGGCGATACTGCACTTCGCAGTGCCTTGGCGTTGTTTTTATTTAAAGGTGACGAAGTTTTCGAGAAAATTGAGACACTTTCGGGCGGTGAAAGAGCAAGGGTTGCCCTTTGTCGACTGATGTTAGCACATAACAATTTACTTTTACTCGACGAGCCGACCAACCATCTTGATTTGGAATCGCGCGAGGTTTTGGAGGAGGCTTTGAGTGGGTATGACGGCACGGTTATTTGCGTATCGCACGACCGTTATCTGATTAACCGCTTGGCAACCTTGATATTGTACTTTGAGAACGGTACTGTCAAAAGTTTGGACGGAAACTATGATAAATATTTAGAGGTGCGAGAGGTTCTTGAAACTCCTAAAGCCGAAAAAACGGCTTCGGAAAACAAAAATGAGTACCTTCGCAAAAAACAAGAGGCAAAAGAACTACGTAAACTCAAAACCGCGTTTTCTAAAATAGAAGAGGAAATCGCACACTGCGAAGCAGAGATTGAACGGGTTGCGAGAGAATTGAGTTTGCCCGAAATCTCTACTGATTATGAAAAAGTGACCGAACTGTCCACTTTGGCTGACGAACTTAACCGACAGTTAGAAGACCTTATGGAACAGTGGGCAGATGTCGGTGCTAAATTGGAAGAATTAGAACAGTAAAAAGAAGGAATTGAAATGTCAGAGGTTAAAAATGCCGAAATGCTACGGCGGGAAAAGTTTATAAAAATGACAACCGAGCCGGTAGAAAAACTGATTTTAAAGTTGGCTATACCGACTATTATCAGTATGCTTGTAACCACATTCTACAATATGGCTGACACCTATTTTGTCGGTCTTATCGGCAAGGGAAGTGCAACAGCCGTCCGCGACCAAGAGGCGGCAATTGCGGCGGTAGGTGTCGTAATGTCGCTTATGGCGGTTATTCAGGCTTTCGGCTTTTTCTTTGGACACGGCTCAGGTAATTTCGTGTCGAGGGCGTTAGGACAAAACGATGTAAAATCGGCGGAAGCCGTAGCAACTTCGGGTTTCTTTTACGCTATAATTACGGGCGTTTTAATGACGGTGTTGGGAATAACATTTGACGAGCAATTGGCATCAGTGTTAGGTTGTAACCCTGATTTTTTGGAAGAAACACTCCAATATATGAACATAATTCTTTTAGGCGCACCGATAAATATGGCGTCAATCGTGCTTAATAATCAGATGCGTTTTCAGGGCAACGCAACCTTTGCGGTTGTGGGAATTTCAACCGGTGCGGTGCTTAATATAGGACTTGATGCTTGGTTTATTTTAGGTCTTAATTTGGGTGTTAAGGGTGCTGCGTTGGCTACAATTATCGGTCAGGCAATAAGTTTTAGTTTATTGCTTATTGGTATTGAAAAAAGTGACTGTATAAAAATCCGTTTCAAAAACTTGCGGTTTAATAAGTTTTGTGTTTCGGAAATTTTTCGCGGTGGCTTGCCGTCTTTGGGTAGGCAGGGGTTGTCCTCGGTGTCGATTGCCTGCCTTAACAATATGGCGCGTGGTTACGGTACACCCGCCGTTGCCGCAATGTCGGTTGTGTCGAGAATAATGTTGTTTGCCGCCTCAACCCTTATCGGCTTCGGTCAGGGATTTCAGCCGGTTTGTGGGTTTAATTACGGCGCAAAACTGTATAATAGAGTCAAAGCATCGTTTTGGTTCTGTGTAAAGTGGGCAGTTGTGTTTATTATCGGAATTTCCATTCCCGCGTTTATATTCTCAAAACAGATTACCGGTGTTTTCAGTGACAGTCAGGAAATTGCACGTATTGCGGGTACTGCAATGCGTTTTCAGTTGGTAACGTTCCCTGTAATGTCGTGGGTTGTTATGAGTAATATGATGCTTCAAACAATGGGTAAGGTTTTCAGCGCAACAGTGCTTGCTATCGCCCGAAACGGTTTGACGTTTATTCCCGCGATTCTTACGTTGCCTTATATATTCGATTTTACGGGTGTTATGTTAGCGCAACCCGTTGCCGATGTATTGACTCTGATAATTTCAGTTCCTATAACCATAAAAGTGTTAAAAGAACTTGAAAAAGAGCCAAATTCGAGTACGAACGAATAGCAATTAATGAAATAAGGCAAAATAACCATAAAGATTGACAAAAAAATTACGAATTTTTAACGATTTACTATTTACTTAATGATAAAAAAGTGTTATGATATTAGATGTATGCGGACAAGTATGCGTTTTATATGAAACGAACTTGTTTTAATATAATTTTGTTAAAGTTATTTCACATAAGGAGGAAATTTCCCATGGCAAGAAAAATGAAAACCATGGACGGTAACAATGCTGCGGCTCACGTATCATATGCGTTTACCGAAGTAGCAGGTATTTATCCTATTACACCGTCCAGCCCGATGGCCGACTATGTTGACCAGTGGTCAGCTCAAGGCCTCAAAAACATTTTCGGCACAACCGTTAAGGTTTCCGAAATGCAGTCTGAAGCAGGTGCAGCAGGTACCGTTCACGGTTCCTTGAACGCAGGTGCTTTGACTACCACTTACACTGCATCTCAGGGTCTATTATTGATGATTCCCAATATGTATAAGATTGCAGGTGAATTGCTTCCCAGCGTATTCCACGTTTCAGCTCGCTGCGTAGCTTCTCAGGCTCTTAACATTTTTGGTGACCATTCTGACGTTTATGCTTGCCGTCAGACCGGTTTTGCAATGCTTGCAGAAACCAACACTCAGGAAGTTATGGACCTTGGCGCAGTTGCTCATTTGGCAACTATTAAAGGTCGCGTACCTTTCTTAAACTTCTTCGACGGCTTCCGTACTTCTCACGAGCTTCAGAAGATTGAGATTTGGGATTTTGACGATTTGAAAGAAATGTGCGATATGGACGCTGTTGATGCTTTCAGAAAGAGAGCATTAAACCCTGACCGTCCCGTAATGCGTGGTTCTCACGAAAACGGCGATATTTTCTTCCAGCACAGAGAGGCTTGCAACGAGTATTACGATAAACTCCCCGCAATTGTTGAGGAGTATATGGACAAGGTTAATGCTAAAATCGGCACTGACTATAAGTTGTTCAACTACTACGGTGCACCCGATGCTGAGAACATCATCATCGCTATGGGTTCTATCTGCGACGTAGCAGAAGAAGTTATCGACTATATGACTGCTTTGGGCGAGAAGGTTGGTCTTGTAAAGGTTCGCTTGTATCGTCCGTTCGTTGCAGAGAAGTTGGTAGAAGCTATCCCCGCAACAGTTAAGAAGATTGCAGTTCTCGACAGAACTAAGGAGCCCGGTTCTTTAGGTGAGCCTTTGTTCCTCGATGTTGTTGCAGGTCTTGCAGCTTGCGGCAGAAGTGCAAAGGTTATCGGTGGCCGTTACGGTCTCGGTTCGAAGGATACTCCTCCTTCTTCTATCTTTGCAGTATATGATGAGCTTAAGAAGCACGAGCCCAAGGCTCACTTCACTCTCGGTATTAACGATGACGTTACTCATCTTTCTCTCGATGAAAAAGAAGCTCCCAACACTGCAGCAGAAGGCACCATCGAGTGCAAGTTCTGGGGTCTTGGCGGTGACGGTACCGTTGGTGCTAACAAAGACTCTATTAAGATTATCGGTGACCACACTGATAAGTATGTTCAGGCTTACTTCCAGTATGACTCTAAGAAGACCGGTGGTATCACAATTTCACACTTGAGATTTGGTGACAAGCCGATTAAGAGTCCTTACTATATCAACAAGGCTGACTTCGTTGCTTGCCATAACCCCTCTTATGTAATTAAGGGTTACAAGATGGTTAACGACGTTAAGCCGGGCGGTGTATTCTTGATTAACTGCCAGTGGACTGCTGAAGAACTCAATGAGCATATGCCCGCTGAAGCAAAGAGATACATTGCTAACAACAATGTTCAGCTTTATACTGTTAACGCTATTGATTTGGCTGCCGAAATCGGTCTTGGCAAGCGTACCAATACTGTTCTTCAGTCTGCATTCTTTGCACTTTCCAACGTTCTTCCTAAGGAAGAGGCTATCGGCTATATGAAGGAAAAAGCACAGAAGTTCATGAAGAAGGGTAAAGAAATCGTCGAAATGAACGAGAAGGCTATCGATGCCGGTGCAACTGCTTTCGTTAAGATTGACGTCCCGGCTGACTGGGCTAATGCAGTTGATACTGCTGAAGCAGTTAAGTCTGAGGGTAGCGAAAAGTTAGTTAAGATGGTTGACGGCATTATGAAGCCGGTTGCTCTTATGGATGGTGACAGCCTCCCCGTATCTGCTTTCGTTGACCATGCTGACGGTTCATTCGAGCAGGGTGCTTCTGCTTACGAGAAACGCGGTGTTGCAGTTCTCGTTCCCGAGTGGAATGCCGATACCTGTGCTAAGTGTAACAAGTGTGCATACGTTTGCCCGCATGCTACTATCCGTCCGTTCGCTCTTGATGCTGACGAAGTTGCAGCAGCTCCCGCTAACATGAAGAAGGCTCCGAAGCCTATCGTTAAGACTGAATACACCTACACCTTGGCTGTTTCGCCGATGGATTGTATGGGTTGCGGCGTATGTATCGGTGTTTGCCCGACCAACTCTTTGAAGATGGTTGCAAAAGATACTCAGTTGGCTGAGCAGGATGTATTCGATTACTGTGTAGCAAATGTTACCGAGAAGGAAGGCGTTGCCGGTTCTCAGAACATTATTGCTTCTCAGTACAAGAAACCGTTACTCGAGTTCTCAGGCTCTTG
>JAZRSW010000005.1:0-2615 GCA_045651745.1 Acutalibacteraceae bacterium | reverse complement strand
TACAACAACTGTCTCATACTGCGGATGAATACCCTCTTTCATGTTGTCACCCCTCTCCTTTTCTTCACATCAGTAAAGGAATAATACCACATTTATATCTAAAATGCAAGCATTATTTTTTAAAATTTAATATTTTTTTATCAACCAAACATTTTAGACAACTTGAATCTGGTTTTCTCAAACACTTCGACCACTTTAAATCTTGCTTTATAACGGGTAGGTTGCTCGACAATTTCGGCAGTATCTTCTTTCAAAACACCCGAAAAACCTTGATTTTCACTAGCACCCGGCAAGCACACCGCAGGAAACATTACACACCACCAATTATGCCCTTGCCCTGAACCGATAATCACCCTCAAAGCCTCATAAGTTCCTGCGGGCAAAGAAAAATTCTCATAATCCCTTGTTTCAAACATTGTGTCGGCTACTTCGACCTTTACGTCGTAACTAAAACCGTTTAGTTCAATAACCTTTTTTGCTTCATCAGTGAATAAATTTAAGTTTTCCTTTGCAACTTTAACTGCCTGTTCTTCGGTTTCACAACCCGCAAAAACAGTTTCCGATACTAACAAAAGCCTGTCCCTGACCTTTAACTTCAACGCTTGGTCGGTTTCACTGTCAGAGTTTGCTAAAATGTGCAACCTTAAAACATTCTCTCGAATTTCATCACACTTCGCGTCAAATCCTGCAACGCTCATTGCCAACACCGTCACCAACGCGCAGCAAAGTGAACGGAAAGCAACCTTGCGGTCAAATTTTTCGATGATTTTTTTAATAAGTACAAACAAAATAACACTTCCTTTAATTTTCTTTCAAGGAAATTATTACCAGAAGTGTTATTGTTTAATCAATATTCTGTTTTTTCACAACCAACATTTGTCGGCTCAACCAAAAAGCTTTCAAATTCTTTAATTTTAAAGGTTTCTAATCCCTTTAACGCTTTATTAGGATTTTCGTAAACCGCAATAACCGACGGACCTGCTCCCGAAAGACCGCAGTAAACCGCATTACTGCTAATTGCCAACTCGCGTGCCTCTTTTAATGCCGACTGTTCACAAACCAACTCAAAGCAGTTATACGCACCTGAAAAAATCTCAATTAGACTGCCTGTTTCAAGTCCTGCCTTGATTTTTTTAATATCACTCTTTTTGCGGTCGGAAAGGCTGTCCAGTGCTTTATACATATCGCCCGTTGAACTTTTTTGCCCTTTTTTTGCTATTACAATATAACATTCAGGCAACGAGGGTAATTCTGTCATAATTTCACCGATACCCTCGCAAAGTTTAGTGCCACCCACCATACAAAACGGCACGTCAGCACCTAAAGTGACGGCAATTTCTAACAATTTTTCTTCACTCAACGGTTTGCCGTAAAGTTCATTCAATCCTTTAAGCACGGCACTGGCATCGGTACTGCCACCACCTAAACCTGCGGCTAACGGTATATGTTTTTCAATAAAAATTTCAGCACCGCCCTGAATCTTTGCAACTTCAAAAAACTTGACCGCAGCGGTATTGCAGAGATTGTCCTCACCGTTAAGTGACAAGTCCGAGCATTTGACCGAAATCCTGTCAGCTTTTTTAATTTCAACAACATCGCAAAGCGACACCGACTGAAAAACCGAACTCAAGGTATGATAGTCGTCAGCACGCTTACCTGTAACATCAAGCGATAAATTTACTTTCGCGAATGCTTTTAGTTTCATTTCTTTATCTCTTCCAAAAACTCACCGATACGCTTCAAGGCTTCTTTAATGTGGTCAACCGAGTAGCAGTAAGATGCTCTGACATAACCCTCACCGCTTTGACCGAAAGCATTACCCGGCACAAGTGCAACCTTTTTAGAGTAAAGCAATTTTTCGCAGAATTCCTCAGAGGTCATACCAGTAGATTTAATGCTCGGGAAAGCATAAAAAGCACCCTCCGGCTCAAAACATTCAAGTCCCAGACTTCTGAAACCGTTAACCATAAGTCTACGACGCACGTCATACTCTTCAACCATTCTCTCAATATCCTGACGGCCATTTTTAAGAGCCTCAATAGCGGCATACTGCGAGGTTGTCGGTGCGGACATAATGGCAAACTGATGGATTTTAGTCATTTGGCTCAAAATAGGCTCAGGACCGCAAGCGTAACCCATACGCCAACCCGTCATTGAATATGCCTTTGAAAAGCCGTTGATTACAACCGTTCTGTCAGCCATACCGTCTATTGACGAAATTGAGCAATGACGGTTACCGGTATAGGTCAATTCAGCATAAATTTCGTCCGAAATAACGGCAATTTGAGTACCCCTCAAAACCTCGGCAATAGCCTCTAAATCCTGACGCTCCATAATAGCACCGGTAGGATTGCCGGGATAAGGCAAAATCAACAACTTAGTTTTATCGGTAATATGTGATTTCAATTCCTCGGCAGTTAATCTGAATTTGTTTTCTGCTTTAGTGGGAATAGTAACGGGAACACCGCCTGCAAGTTTTACAATCGGGTTGTAGCAAACAAAACTCGGCACAACTACCAAAACCTCATCACCGTAGCCAACAATAGCACGTATAGCAGCGTCAATAGCCTCACTACCACCAACCGAAATCAAAATTTCATGTTGCGGGTCATAGG
>JAZRSW010000004.1:0-3305 GCA_045651745.1 Acutalibacteraceae bacterium | reverse complement strand
TTGGTTTTCTGTAAAGAAGACAAGGCACAGGCAGCTTTGGATGCAGGTGCAGATTTTGTAGGTGCAGAGGACTTGGTTGCTAAAATCCAGGGCGAAAACTGGATGGATTTCGACGTTGTTATCGCATCACCTGATATGATGGGCCTTGTTGGTCGTCTTGGTAAGGTTTTAGGTCCTCGCGGACTTATGCCGAACCCCAAGGCAGGTACCGTTACTCCTGACGTTGCTAAGGCTGTTACCGAAGCAAAAGCAGGTAAGATTGAGTACCGTCTTGACAAGCAGAACATCATTCACTGCCCCATCGGTAAGGTTTCCTTCGGTGCTGAAAAGCTCCAGGAGAACTTCGAAACCTTGCTTTCAGCAGTTGCAAAGGCAAAGCCGGCAGCAGCAAAGGGTCAGTATATTAAGTCTTGCGTAGTTGCTACTACCATGGGCCCCGGAATTAAGGTTAACGCTTCTAAATACGGCGCTTAATTCTAAATTTTAAGTAAATTTCCCGAGTATCTTTTGATACTCGGGATTATTTTTTGCGATAAAGTAAAACACCTGAGCACAATCGTGCTCAGGTGTTTTTATTGTAGTATTGTATCCTATTAATTAAACTCTTAATGTTGCGCCAACGTTTTCCAAACGTTTAATCATTTTGTTAACTGCGCGGTCAATAACCTCGTCGGTCAAGGTCGATTCGGCAGAGCGAAGTGTTACGCGGTAAGCAACACTCTTTTTACCTTCGGCAATCTGGTTGCCCTGATAAACGTCGAACAACTTAATGTTTTCACAAAGCTTGCCTGCACCTTCGCGGATAGCGTTTTCAAGCGTACCAACCGGAGTGTCAGCATCGCAAACAAGTGCCAAGTCACGCTCAACAGCAGGGAACTTCGGCAACGGTTTGTAAATAGTTTTTGCTTTTTCTTGGGCGTAGAGTTTATCAAGATAAATTTCTGCAATAAAGCAACGGGTGTCGATATCTGCCTTTTTGGCAACTGCGGGATGTACTTCACCGAAGTTGGCGATTTTTTCGTCCTTAATAGTGGCAAAAGCACTGCGACCGGGGTGCATATAGCTTTCAGTTGAACGTTCAAATGAAGGACGCTCGTCACTGAACTCGGCAATAATTGCTTCAATGATACCCTTTAATGTGAAGAAATCTTCATCTTCGCCGTAAATACCTAAACAAAGTGCAGGAATTTCCAAAGGCTGTTCGGTAATGGGCAATGCTTTGGGCTGGAATACCTTGCTCAACTCAAAAAGTCTAGCGGCAGGCACTTTGCGGTTAAAGTTAGTAGCCAAAACAGTCAACATTGAGGTAACCAACTGTGTACGCATAGTAGAATATTCGTCACCCAAAGGATTGAGAATAGTTACACAGTTTTTACGTGTATCATCATCACTCAAATTCAAAACATCAATTGCCTTGCTACCGATAAACGAATAGGTTGCAATTTCGTTAAAGTTATTTGCAATAAGGGTTGACTTAATGTTATCTGCCATAATGCGCTCAGGGAGTTTGCGTCCGCGAACGATTGCGCCCTGCATTGTGCTACCTTTGATGTGGTCGTAACCGTAAATTCGCATTACTTCTTCGGCTAAATCGGCTTTGCCTTCAACGTCATCTCTGAAAGAGGGGACAAGGCAGTTTAATACGCCGTCGTTCAAAGAGGTTTCAATTTGCAAACTATTTAAGATTTCAACCATTTTTTCGGCAGGAATGTCAATTCCCAACAAATTGACAATGTCTTGAGCTTTAACGTTAAGAACGCGTGGTGCGGGTAAACCTTGGTTGCAGTCAACGTTGCCATCAACAATTTCACCTGCACCTAACTCGTCAACCAACTGTAAGCAACGGTTCATTGCGTATTCAACGGTGATAATGTCAACTCCGCGTTCAAATCTACCCGAAGCCTCGGTGCGCATACCGAGTTTTCTTGCGGTTTTACGGACACTGTCGCGGCGGAATTTAGCACATTCGAAGAAAATTTCAGTGGTATCGTCCTTAATTTCACTGTTAAGTCCGCCCATAATACCTGCGATGCAAGACGGTTTATTTCCGTCAGCAATAACCAACATTTCAGGAGTGAGCTCGTGCTCTTTGCCGTCTAAAGTTGTGATTTTTTCATTTTCTTCGGCGTTTCGAACAATAATTTTATGCTCGGCAACATCTCTTAAATCGAAAGCATGCATCGGCATACCTGTTTCGAGCATTACGAAGTTGGTAATGTCAACAATGTTGTTAATCGGTCGCATACCTGCGGCAAGAAGGCATCTTTTAAGCCAAGCAGGAGACTCCTCGATTTTAACATTTTTAATAACGCGTCCGTAGTATCTCGGGCAAAGGTCAAAGTTTTTAACTTCAACATCAATATAATTTGAGATATTTTCACTAACGGTTTTGAATGTAGGTTTAGGTCCGTTGAACGGCTTTCCTAAAACAACGGCAGCCTCACGGGCAATACCTAAAACACTCTGGCAATCGGGACGGTTTGCGGTAATTTTAAAGTCGATAATATAATCGTTAAGACCCAAAACAGAACGCATATCGGTACCGGGTGCGCCTGCATCGGGTTTTAAAATCATAATACCGTAAACGCCGGCGCCGGGATAATCGTCCTCGGTCACACAAAGTTCTTCGCCCGAGCAAAGCATACCGTTACTTGGCACACCGCGAAGTTTACCCTTTTTAATGTGCATACCGTTGGGTAAATCGGAGTCGTGCAAAGCGGCGGGAACTAAATCACCCTCGTGTACGTTTTGTGCACCGGTTACAATCTGTACGTCCTCGCCAGCACCGACGTCAATTTGACAGATAAACATATGGTCAGAGTCGGGGTGGCGTTCCATACTTGTTACCTTACCGACGACTACGTTACGCATAGATTTAGAGAGGTCAATCATTTCCTCAACCTCAAAACCTGCCATAACCATTTTGTCGCAAAGTTCTTCTACGGGGACATCAATATCAACATAATTTTTAAGCCAACTTAAACTTACTTTCATCTCTTTATCCCCCTTAATTAAAATTGTTTAAGAAAACGCAAATCGTTTTCAAATAAAAGACGAATGTCGCTTACTTTGTAACGAGTGGTGGTCAAACGGTCAAGACCGATACCGAATGCAAAGCCTGAATACTCCTCAGGGTCAATTCCGCAAGCCTTAAGCACTCTCGGGTGAACCATACCTGCACCCAAAATCTCAATCCAACCGCTACCTTTACATACACGGCAACCCTTACCGCGACACTCTGAGCAGGTAACGTCAACCTCAACACTCGGCTCGGTGAACGGGAAGAATGACGGACGGAATTTAAC
>JAZRSW010000003.1:0-8910 GCA_045651745.1 Acutalibacteraceae bacterium | reverse complement strand
TTAAAATACTGAATCTCGTCCAAATAAAGTAAAATGCCGTTTTCTCCGCCAATCATTTCGGCAGATGACAACATTTCGCGAATGTCGGCAGTCGAGGCGGTGGTAGCATTCAGTTTATAAAGCCTTTTGTTGCTCTGCTTGGCAATAATACTTGCAACGGTGGTTTTGCCGACGCCCGACGGTCCGTAAAAAATAAGGTTCGGAATAGTACCCGACTCTAAAATTCGGCGAAGTGGTTTACCCTCACCTAAAATATGCTTTTGTCCGACAACATCATCCAACGATTGCGGTCTTATACGGTCTGCAAGCGGTGAATTCATAAACCACCCTCCCTTACACTAAATCATTTGTATCATTATGACATAATATTGTAAATTTTTCAACCCTTACCACGAAATAAATAAAATGTGGTTTGCATTTTGTAGAGACTTCGCGTCCTCGGAAGTTCATTTAACGCCAACACAATGACATGCTCCCTCTTGAAAAATTCAATTTAATGCTATATAATTAATGGGTAAATTAGCTATTTTGAAGAGGATAATAAAATGAAAAAATTTTTAGCATTGCTTTTGGCAATTATTTTTGTGTTGGGGATGTCCGCTTGCGGTGAAAAAGACAGTGAACCTGCCGATACCAACACTTCGTCTTCCCCAGCAAGCAGTGCAGAAAGTACAACTGACACAACCTCGTCAGATGCCTCTACGCCCGACGATTCTTCGTCAGGCATCGAAACGAGTAGCAGTACGAATTCCGTCACGTCCAGCGTCACCGAAGAAACCGCGCCCTCGTTACCGTTTAACACCGAAGAAGGCGGATTTGATGGTGGCAACGCCTTGGCATTAACCGACAAAGGTGTTTCGGGATTAACTGCAAATAGAATTTTGAATCGTTCCTCTTGGGAGATATTCCACGCATATATTTACGAAAATTTTAGCAGTGTTGAAACAAAGGTTTGGGAATATCAACGTGAAAGTACTACAGTAGTATCCAAACAATATGCGGTCCCCGAAAGTATTGTTTATCAATATGCTGCAAAATTCTTTGATATAAACGATGCCACCAAAAATCTTTTAAAGGCATCCGACCGATACGACAGTGCAAAAGGAATATATTGGATATGTCCGCCTGATGCTTGGTTCACCGGATTTGATGCTACAGCAAAAGGATATGAAAGTTCGAAAAACGGTTTATACACCGTCTATGTTCAGGCAAGAGAAGTTAATCACGACGGCGCTTGCACCGATTGTGCTACTACCAATTCTTGCGTAATTTCTCAACCGCTTTTCAAAATTAATATAAAAGCAACGGGTGAAAAAGGCTATGTAATCACCTCGTTTGACTATATAAACGAAGTTCCGAACAGTGCAATAAAAGTTCAATAAAAAAAGACGGCGAAAGCCGTCTTTTTTTATTGAAGAATGTAAATAGTTGCGATGTACTTTATAATGACGCGGTGGAAAGGAATACAATCAAAGGCGAGGTGAATTTCACCTCGCTTTTATAATTGTATTATGGGAATTTTATTGTAAATTCAGTTTCCTTATAATCGGTTCCAGTTAAATATGTAACAACCGCACTTCCCGCGCCGTTCGGTTTCGCTCCTATCACAATATCTCCTGCAACAGGAGAGCAGTTTGTTAGAATGTGCTTTTTATAGTATTCTGACTTGTCAAATATATTTTGGACAATAACGCTATGTTCACCTTTTTCATAATTTGCATAAATAACATAATTGCCTTGTGCCATTAAAACATATTGAAAAGTCTCAGAGACCTTACTGTTTTCAACATCACAATACACAGCCCAATTAGTTGACTTCCCAGTTCCTGTTTGAACTTTCAATCCTAGGATATATGTATTGACTTGCTCAACATTTGGTTCACGAGTAGCATTGTCTTTTGAAAACAAAACATTACCATTTTTATCAACTATTTTATACGTGTATGTTGAATCGTTGTTTTTCGTAATTGAATACATATCAAGGGGATTATAATATTTATATACTTCCCACAAATCATACCGACTAATATTTTTGATTGAACCGCAGAACATATCCTTATGACCGCAATCGTCTTTATCAAACACACCCTCTATGATTACATACTCGCCATTATATTGTTGTGCTTCTTCGTAAGAAATTGCTTTTTCACCGAGTTCAATCCAAATAGAATTGCCCACGCCGTATTTTAAATCCTCTTTGCTAAGCGAAATGCAATTGCCTTCAAATTCAAGATTGCCCACGCCGATTACTCTAACGAGTTGACCGTCATATTTTTCGGGAGTAGCAATCAATTGAATCATAGTTACGTCTTTTGCATATTGATTAGCAGAGTTTGGTGTTTCACTATAACCTGATTCAACAAGTTTGTTTTGATATATCTTTATACCAAACAAGACAGCAAAAACAACTGCTAGAGTGATGAGAACGGAAAGAATAATAGTAATTATTAGTTTTTTGTTTTTCACAAAATCACCGCCTTTAATTTATTATATCATATTTCATTTCAAAAGTAAATTCTTGCAGTATAAATTCCCTTTAATCACAAATAATAGTATCACGATTTGAAATTAAAGGAGATTTATATATGAAAGCTACAGGAATAGTGAGAAGAATTGATGATTTAGGTCGTGTTGTTATTCCAAAAGAAATCCGACGTGTTCTTCGCATAAGGGATGGAGACCCGCTTGAAATCTATACTGCGGGTGACGGTGAGGTTATCTTCAAAAAATATTCACCGATAGGTGAACTTTCACCAATTGCCGTGCAGTACGCCGAGGCAATGATTAAGCACACCTCTTTGCCGGTCATCATCTGCGACCGCGACCATTGTATTGCTGCCGCAGGTATTACCCGACGCGAAGTTTTGGAACGCCGAGTTTCAACTGCCGTTGAGGAGCTTATGGAGTCGCGCGCGTCATTCATTTATGGCTCAACGCAGGGTGAAGCACCCGAAGCGTTGGAAGGGTTTGACCGAAAGGCATATATCGCTATCCCGATTTTAAGTGCCGGCGACATTACCGGCGTTGTTATGATGCTCAACTCGGATGACGGTGCCAAGCCTACCGACACCGACGTTTCTTTAGCCAAAGTTGCCGCATCGTTTTTAGGAAAGCAGATGGAGGAATAACTCTATGAACATTGTGTCAAAAGAGGAGTACTCCAAAATGGTTTCGGCGGCATCCAAGCCGTCGCCCATTATTAAGGACACGTTGCTTGCTTTTTTAGTCGGCGGTGGAATCTGCGTTTTAGGACAAATACTGTTAATCGGTTACGAAATGTCGTCACTCGATTTAAAAAGTGCAAAAAATATGGTATCTGTCACATTGATTTTTCTCGCGGCGGTGTTGACGGGCTTCGGTGTTTTTGACAAAATCGCAAAATTTGCAGGAGCAGGTACGTTAGTACCAATAACGGGTTTTGCTAATTCTATTGTTTCCCCCGCAATCGAATATAAAACCGAGGGGCAGATTTTGGGGCTCGGTGCTAAAATGTTCACCATCGCAGGGCCTGTTTTGGTTTACGGTATTTCCGCCAGTGCAATTTACGGGGTTGTTTATTGGGCAATTCAATATTTCTTTTAAAAAAAGGCTTGCCAACGGCAAGCCTTTTTTGATATTTTAAATTCCGATGGGTTTGTCTGTGTACAACTCTTCTTTATAGGTAATATTTTCGTTAATACCAAGTGCGGTTGCAATATGAGCAAGCACCTGATTCGTAAACATTTCTGTACCGATAGTGGTATAATAGTGTACTGAATCTGAGTGTGCATCCTCTGGTAATGTTAAAGAAGTAGTGTAAAGGTCGTTTATCATAAAACCATATTCTTTGGCAATCGCAACAGCTCGTTTGTTATACGCTTCGATTTCTTCATTATACCGTTTGAAATTTTTACTCATTTTTTCGGACAAAACCGCGGTAGAGGTTGCGAAAATAACCTTAGCGTCAGGGTAAACTTTTTTGATGCGTGCACAAATGCGGTCAATATAATAAGCATACACATCAATTGGTGTATGGGGGTCTTCCTCAAATAAGCGAAGACAATCCCAAAGCCCAGCGTTCCAATGAATGACGTCAACCTTCCCTTCCGGCACAAGAGATTTGTATTCGTGAAGATAACGTAATACGTAAGAAGCGAAGCGACAATTGTCATCAGGAAAATAAACAGAAGCAAACGGCTCTAACGATTTTTTTACAGCTTTATCATAACCCATTCGAATAGAGTCACCAATCAACAATACATTTTTCATAAAAATCACTCCTTTGTCACATTATACCACACCGCTGTTTTAATGTAAATGATTTTGCAAAATCACTGTGTCCTATATTAACAGCAGCAAAAGGCTTGGCCGGTTGGCCAAGCCTTTTTGTTATATCTTATAAACTCTGTTAGTTATGGCATATTGTGTCGGTGTTTGCCCTGTGCGTTGTTTGAAAGCCCTGCAAAAATGATAAACACTTGAGAAACCGCATTTTTCGGCGACATCAGTAATGGTGACAGGCGTTTCCGTCAGCATTTGCATAGCCCTTTTTATACGAAAATCCAATATATATTGTTTTGGACTTACGTTATAATGAACGGCAAACAGTTTTCTTAAATATACCTCGCTAATCCCAATTTGTTTTGCAAGCATAACGTTTGAAAGTTCAGGATTTTGGATGTTTTCCTCAATAAATTTGACAACGGCATCAAGAGGGGTATATTTATGTTTACTCTCGCAACAGACTTTATCGAGTAACGAATAAAAAATGCCAAGTTTTTTAAAATTGCTCTCATTGAGTATAAAAGAACGTTTTAAAGTTTCAAAATCCTGTATACACAACAAAGGTTTTTGTAAAGGTAACACTATTATTTCGTCACAATGAAAATTATCGGTTTTAAAATTTATAACCGGGAAAAGACCTTCTTTATCACCTACGAGTGTGTAGGTTCCGCCTTGCGGTAAAATAATGGCGTTACCGGGGTGGGACACATAGGTTTTTTTGCCCAAGGTGTATGTAATTTGACCTCGCATGCACAAAGATAACCCAAAAGTTGGGCGACTTTCCATTTTTGCGGTTCGCCCTTTTTTTGACGGTACAATAACGGCTTGTTCAACTTCGGTTACAATTATATCACTTAAATCAAACATTCATATCACCGAGAGTATTATATCAAATTTTGCAAACAAATCAAGCGGTTTATTAAAAAATTGTATCAAAAATGTTAAAAATATATCGTTTTTTCTATTGTAAACTTTAAAATATGCTATTACAATGAAATTGAAAGGAAGTGTCGCTATGGAATTTCAGAACAAAACAGCCATTATAACAGGCGGAGCCTCAGGTATCGGATTTTTGAGTGGAAAATGCCTGGCAAAAGAGGGCGCAAACGTACTTTTGGTTGACATTAACGAGGCTATGCTCAAAGAAAAAATGGCAGAAATCAACGCCGACGGTATCGGCAAGGCTGAATACGCAGTATGCGACGTAAGAGAATATGAGCAGGTTGTAGCGGCTGCCGATAAGGCGGTTGAAAAATTCGGAAGAATTGACATATTGATAAATTGCGCAGGCGGTTGTGAACGCCGTTGCAACCATTATGACGGCGATTGGTTGGAAACACCGTCCGAAATTTTTGACTGGGGAATTGATGTAAACTTAAAGGGTCCGCTTTATTTTTCGCAGGTGGCTATGCGTCAAATGGTTAAACAAAAAAGTGGCGTTATTATCTATCTGGGCTCAATATGCGGTGACGAAGCAAGTCCGACTGCTATGGCATACTCTGCCTCTAAAGCAGGATTGATGAACGGTCTCACTAAATCGATGGCACTATTTGGTGCCCCGCATAATGTTAGAGCAGTATGTGTAAGCCCCGGCCCTGTATTAACAAGAGAGGCTATGGGTAAACAAAGAACACTTTTAGGCAGAGCCGCCGAGGTGCAGGAAATAGTTGATTTCATTTTATATATGGCATCAGACAAAGCAGCCTTTATTACAGGCAGCAACCACCTTATTGACGGTGGTAGAATTGCTATGACAAGGGGATAAAAATATGAAACCATCATTTTTAAATCAAAACCGTCCGCTTATAACCGCAATGATATTAAAGGACAATCCCGACAGCATCAAATATGCGATTAAAAATTCCATTTATGACGGTGCTGATTGCCTTGGAATTCAGTTTGAATGGTTGAAAAAAGAATATAAAACCGAGGAAAACTATAAAAAAATATTTTCTGTTTGCTCAGGTCATCCTATATATGCAACTAATTACAGAGGCGCACAAAATAGTGGTTTTTCAGACGAAGAATTAAGTGAAGAACTCTTAAAAATATTATCATGCGGCGCAACGCTTGGCGATGTACCAGCAAGCCTTTTTGACTCGGAAAGCGGTATGGGTAAAGGGCTTGAACTTTCTATGAAGCAGGATGCAATCGACAAACAAATGAAGTTGGTCGATAAAATTCACAGTATGAATAAGGAAGTTATAATGTCTTCCCACGTTACGAGATATACGCCTGCTGAGACAGTTTTGGAAATTGCTTATGAGCAACAAAGACGCGGTACTGATATTGTAAAGATTGTTACCGCCGCAAATTCAGACGAAGAACTTATAGAAAACTTGAGAATTACTACATTGTTAAAAAAGGAATTAAAAGTACCGTTCTTGTTCCTTTCAGGTGGAACACATTCAAAAATCCACCGAATGATAGGCGCGCAACTCGGTTGCGTGACCTACCTAGCGGTGCACGAGCACGACGAGAGAGCTGTTCCGACACAGCCTACGGTAAGAGCGGCAAAAGCCGTAAGAGACAATTTTGATTATTTACCGGATATTATTATGTAAGAGGGATATCAATGTGAAAAAGTTAAAGGTTGCTCAAATCGGAACGGGACACGACCACGCTCATGAGTCATTTAAAACTTTGAAACGCTTAAGTGATATTTATGAGATTGTCGGTTATGCCGTGTTGCCAAACGATAGCTTAAATGTAGAGGAACTGCACTTTAAAAACCATAAAAAAGTTTATGAAGACTACCCCCAACTGACCGTTGACGAAATTTTAAATTACAAAGGTCTTGACGCCGTCGTTATCGAAGCCGAAGACCGAGATTTAACCAAATATGCCATTATGGCGGCAGAAAAAGGTTTAGCTATACATATGGACAAACCCGGTGGTGTATCGGACGAAGATTACGACAAACTTATCGACATTGTAAGCGAGAAAAACCTCGTTTTCCATACAGGATATATGTACCGATACAACCCTGCAATTTTAAAACTCAAAGAGGATATAAAGGCAGGTAAATACGGCGATATTTTGTCGGTCGAAGCAAAAATGAACTGCTATCACAAACTTGAAAAACGTGATTGGTTAAAGGACTATCCCGGCGGTATGCTTTATTTCCTCGGATGTCATATGATTGATACAATTTATTCAATTATGGGTGAACCGCTTGAGGTTATACCGCTTAGTTGTTCCTCGGGTGTTGGCGGAACTACTGGGGAAGATTTCGGAATGGCAGCCTTCAAGTATAAAAACGGTGTGTCTATTGCCCAAAGTACCGCTATTGAATACGGCGGATTTGAGCGGAGACAAATTGTTGTTGTCGGCACAAAGGGCACTGTTGAAATTTGCCCTATAGAGTGGGCTGATTTTTCTTGCAAAGACGTTTACTGCCCTTTAACTACAACGGTTAAAAAATATCTTTTACCCGATTGGCACAAAAAGTGTGAGCAATATACCACCGAAATTTTCGGTCGTTATGACGCTATGTTTGAGGCTTTTGCCGACTATATTAACGGCAAAAAACAAAACCCGTACTCTTATGAGTACGAGCGCAAACTTCACAAATTGATTTTAAAGGCATGCGGTGAAAATGTTATTTGCACACCTGCCATAATATAAATCTAAAATCTGAAAGGATGATATAATATGAAAGCAATACTTGTAAATGACGATAGGTCTTTAAGATGGGACAATGTTCCCAATCCCATTTTAGGTAATGACGATTGTCTTGTCAAAATCGAGGCTGCCGCACTCAACCGTGCTGACCTAATGCAAAGAGAGGGTGATTATCCGCCTCCTCCCGGTTGCCCTGATTGGATGGGTCTTGAAATTGCAGGAACTATCGTAGAAATTGCCGACGGTGCAAAGGAAAAATCAAATTGGAAAATAGGCGATAAGGTTTGTGCATTATTAGGTGGCGGCGGTTATGCCCAGTACGCTAACATCAAATACGATATGTTAATGCCTGTACCGAAAAACTGCTCTATGGTAGAGGCTGCGGCTATTCCCGAAGCCTTTGCAACCGCGTACTTAAACCTCTTTATTGAAGGTAACATTAAATCAGGCGACACTCTTTTGATGAATGCAGGTGCAAGCGGTTTGGCTTCGGTTATTATTCCTATGGCTAAAGCATTCGGCGTTCGTGTTATTACCACTGTTTTGACCGAAGAAATAGCAAACAATATCAAGCACTTAAACGCTGACAGAGTAGTTGTAACCACCAAAGAGAATATTGCTGAAGTTTTAAAAGAAGAATTAGATAACGGTCATCCCGTTGACGTTGCTATCGACTGCCTCGGCGGTGAGATAATGGGTAAATGTATCCATTTCTTAAAGCACGGCGCCCGTTGGATTATGATTGCAGCATTGGCAGGACAGAAAACTGAAATAGACCTTAAAAATATCTATGTAAGAAATGTTAGAATTATCGGTTCAACACTTCGCTCGCGCACACCCGAGGTTAAAGCACAAATTTTAGCTGACCTTGTTAAAAATGTATGGCCGAAGGTTGAAAGCGGTGAGGTAAAACCTACAATTTATAAAGTTTTACCTATCCAAGAGGCTGAAGCCGCCCACGATATCCTTTACAAAGGACAAAACGTCGGCAAGGTCGTTCTCACAGTTGACTAATAGATTTTA
>JAZRSW010000002.1:0-14175 GCA_045651745.1 Acutalibacteraceae bacterium | reverse complement strand
TTTAAATTTTTTTCTTCCTTTTTTCATTTTCTTCACCTTTTTTTATTGACAAGAAAATCTGTTTTTGTTATACTTCACTAAAATATTATTTTTCTCGACTAAATTATACTATATTTTTGATTTTTGAGAATTGCTCAAATTTTATAAAAAGATAATCAAATTTGGCGAAAAAATGATAAAATTCGGGTTAAAAGGTGATAATATTTGATAAAAGAGTATTTGAAATATCTAAAAACTAATAAAAATCTTTCTTGGAACGATATTGCAGAAGCCAGCGGTTTGCCGGAACCCACAATAAGAAAAATCTTTTCGGGCGAAACTGCTGACCCTCGTTTTGAAACGGTTGTAAGATTGGTTAGTGCAATGGGTGGTTCTTTAGATAAAATAAATGCTATCGAAAAGATAGAAAAAGCAGAAATCCCTGAAGATTCACAGATAAAAGCGCTTGTAGCACTTAAAGAAGTTTACGAAGCGCGTATTAATGATTTAAAAGCATTTTCTGACGAGCAGATTAAGATGCTAAAAAATGACAGAAAAACTCTTATAATAGTAGTAATCGTTTTAGGTGTTGGTTTGATTTTTGCTTTGTTGTTAGATTTATTTATAGGTTCTATTGGTTGGTTTAGGCATTAAAAAGTTTAGTTGGTTTTTTGAATATTTGTTGTTTTTTCAAATTGATTAAAAATGTTATAGTGTTTTTGTTAGTTAATAATTAAACCTCCCGTTCACTTTAAGTGGGCGGGAGTTTACTTTTCACTTTTCACTCTTCACTCTTAACTTTTTCAATATACCCCCCTATTGACAATATACCCCCGAGGGGTATATTATATATTCGGAGGTGGATTATGGATAATAATTGTTGCAACAAGAAAACTAAAAGAAGCCCCGAAGAGAAAAAGTTAATAATCAATAGGCTGAACAGAATAAGCGGTCAAATAAACGGAATAACTAAAATGATTGAAAACGACGCGTACTGTAATGACGTATTGGTTCAGTTGTCGGCTGTTAAAAATTCCGTAAAAAGTCTATCAACGCACGTTTTAGAAAATCACTTGTATATGTGTGTGACAAGGGATTTGGAAAATGGTGAGTTGGATACTATTGACGAGCTTATTAGCCTATTCAAGAGATTCAATCAATAGGAGGTGAGAATATGGATAAAATCGTACTTTGTGAAAAATGCGGTGCTATGGTTAAGGTATTAATCGACTGCACTTGTGAAAACTGCGGTATCAAATGTTGTGGTGAAACAATGAAAGAAATTTCAGTCGAAGAAGCCAACAAACGTTTGGAAAAGAAATAATAAAATATAGTTTTAATATTTGATTTTGCACAAAACCTCGTTCTTAGGAACGAGGTTTTTATCTTGCACTTAGATTTTTGGTGTGATACAATAACCTTAAATTAAGGATACTATGCGATTGTAAAACGAGTTTTGAGGTGGCAATATGGACAGAATAGAGAATTTACGTCAAATAGCTCTCGGTCATAAGCATTCGTTTAATGAGTTTTATTATCTGTTTTACAAAAAATACACTGAAAATAACGCTTCCTCGGAGTATGAAAGGTATGCCGATGCTTTTTACTATGCTTTTACTCATTTAACCCCGAATATATCGGGTCGCGAACTGATAGTCGGCGAAATAAAGGATAACCTTAACGGCGTTGCTAAAGAAGAATGGGAGAACGTCTATAAAGCGATTGCACAGGAAAGATGTAAGTTAGCAGGTGGCGGTCAGGATTCGCATATGTCAATCGACTATGAGTTGCTTTTGTCTTGCGGTGTGAATGGCATTGTTGACAAAATTGACCGATATATAAAGACTTGTGACGACGACAAAAAGGAGTTTTACGCCGCCGCAAAAACCTGCCTTTTGGCAATTGTGCAACATTCAAACAATTATGCAACCTTTGCCGAAAGTCTTGCGAACAATGAAACCGACGATACGCGCAAAGAGGAACTTTTTGAAATAGCAAAATTATGTAAAAAAGTTCCCGCAGAACCCGCAACCTCCTTTTACGAGGCGGTACAGTCGATTCACTTTGTGACCTACTGTCTATCCATAAATCCGCTTCGCTGGGGTTTTCAGCAATTTCAGTTAGGTCATCCCGACAGATTCCTTTTTTTATATTATAAAAATGACATTGAAAAAGGTGTCATTACCAAAGAAAGAGCACAACTATTGCTTGATTGCTTGGGGATTCAAATTAATATGCGAGTGCCGTCAGGACTTTCGAGTGGCTATATGGTTGGTGGCAGGGACGAAAACGGCGAAACCGTCAAAAATGAACTGACCGAAATGCTGATGCAGGTTATAGATAATATTAAACTTGTATATCCGGCGGTAGGTCTTTGTTATACCGAAGATATGCCTGAACACCTTTTAGAAAGAGCATGTGAAATATTATCTCACGGAAGGTCACACCCTGCAATTTTTAATGATGATGTTATTTCAAAAGGCTTACAGTGCTACGGAATGTCAGAACCCGAATCGCGAAACTATATTCACAGCACCTGTGTGGAAATTACGCCTGTTGCATCGTCTAACGTCTGGGTTGCAAGTCCATATACAAATATTGCACAGCTTTTGCTCGACACTATGACACAAGAGTATGATAGTTTTGAGGCACATGTTTCGGCATTTCTTGCGAAATTGGATGACAGTATAAAAAATAATTTCCATCAGCAAAACGAGTTGAGAGCACAACGTTCGAAAAACTCAATGAATCCGCTTCTTTCCTGCTTTGTAAACGATTGCCTTTTAAAAGGCGTGGACATTGAAAAGGGTGGCGCAAGATACAACTGGATTATGCCGAGTTTTGTGGGTATTGCAAACCTTGTGGATTCAATCTACGTGCTTAAAAAAGTTGTTTATGAAAACAAGGAATTTACCGTTCTTGAATTAAAAGAGATATTGGACAATAACTACAAGGATAACGAGTCCTTGAGATTGCGTTTTCTTAATGAAATTTCTAAATACGGAAATGACGATGATGAAATAGACCAATTTGTCGGTATGTTTACAAGTCATATTGTATCCGAATGTAAAAAGTATACAGGGATTTTCACGTCGGGACTCTTGATACCGAGTGTATTTTGTTGGGTTATGCACGAACAATTTGGATGTAAAACGGGTGCAACGCCTGACGGAAGATTGGCAGGATGACGTGATAGAGGCTAATTGGGATATGCCTATTAAACTTCATTTCCCTGAATATTGGGAAGAAGACACGGTTTATGTCGAGACAAAGCAAGTAGGCGCTTATTATGCGGCGGGACCTGTAAACGTAAAACATAAAAAAGAAGAAGAAAATTATGTAGCTGTTACAAGAGGCCCGTTGACGCTTGCTGCCGACAGCCGTACAGGAAAACCTGCCGATTCGGCGTTTTCAGTACCGCATTATGCAACAATGTGTGAAAACAGTATAGTTGATGGTGTTCCTTGCCTTTTGAAAATGAGGTTTGAGGGTGAAAACGGCGAAAGCTTCTTCCTTGTGGACTATGCACACGCAGGTCGCGACTGGGAAACCGTGATTGCCGCATGGTTGCCAACCGATAAATAATATTAATAAATACTGCCCGAAATCGTTTTGATTTTGGGCGGTATTTTTTTGTTTTGCAGGGGATACCAAAATATGTTATATTTATAATAGACTTAAACACGACAGAGGTGTTCCTTTTGTGCTCTCGAATAGTAAACTTTGAATTTTTTGAGAGTTTTGATATACATCTTCGTCTAATAGGAAAGAGGTAACAAAACAACTGTTTTTTGTTTTGATAGAGGTGTTATGATGAAAGAAATAAAAATTTATTCTCACAAAAAAATTATTAGAATTGTTTCGAGTATTATGGCTTTTGTGCTCACGATTGCCTCTTTGCTAATATTATGTAATTGCTCGAATAACGGAAAAGAAGAGAATGCATCTTCTGAAGAAAGTGTTGTTTCGACAGATTTTCAAACTCAAACGTCAACAGAACCGGTGCGTCCTGAAAAGGTTGTTGAAATTTATTCTTTTAAATATGAAGATAGGACTTACAGCACAGATTACATACAGGACGTTTTTTATGATACACAAAGCGGAAACACACTTCCGTATTGCTTGTTTATGCCTAAAAACTATTCTTCATCAAAAGAATATCCCGTAATTCTGTTTTTACACGGCGCAGGCGAGATTGGAACAGATAATGCAAAACAACTTAACAACCTTGATAATATGTTTGAGTATAACGGAGATATAGTGTCAAACGCTTTCATTATTTGCCCTCAATCATCGGAATGGTGGAATTTAGACCGAGACGGGTATAATGATTATAACGGAACGTTAGGCAGTGCGTTGCATTTGTTAAACTATATCACAAATGAATATTCTTGCGACAACAATCGAATTTACGTCATGGGACTTTCGATGGGCGGTTATGCCACATGGGCTTTGCTTGAACGGTGCGGCAATATTTTTGCTGCCGGTGTTCCGATTTGCGGCGGAGGCAATCAGTATAACGGTGCAGCCTACAAAGATATTCCGATAAGAATTTATCACGGTACTGCCGATACTACGGTGTCGTTTTCCAATTCACAATCAATGTATAACGCTATTGTTAAGGCCGGCGGACAAAAGGTTGATTTTATTCAATTGCAGGGCGTTGGACACAATGCGTGGGATTACGCTTTTTCCGACCGCGAAATGTTCTGCTGGATGTTTGCTCAAAATAAAGCAACCAACCCGGATGGCGTTTATGAACATACGGAAAGGTTTTCAATCAAGGACGCAACAGGCAAAACAATAATCACTGATAACGATGTCACAAAAACGTCTTACCGTCGTGAAACCAATCAAAAAGATAAAATGATTATTGAATTGACTTTGACCGCAAGAGGTCAGTCTATTCTTGAAAAAGCATACACGTCAAGTGATGGCAGTCCGTTTACGTTTTATTACGGAACACAAAAGGTATATAGTTTTACGGCAACAACACCGCCCAATGATAATGTCTTTTGTATAGCCGATGTGTTTAACATTGATAACTATTACAAATTTTACACAACAGTTATAAAGATTACTAAATAATATAATATTAATAAATACTGCTCAAGATTGTTATAATTTTGAGCAGTATTTTTTTATAATTTACTATTGCAAGATTGAAGTTTAACTGTTATAATGAGGTTGCAACCAAAAGTTGCGGTTGATGTAAACTTCACGATACAGCTTTAAGGAGAAAATGTATGAAATATATTAAAAACGGAAAATATATTTTGCCTGACGGGATTTTGGAAAATGTTATTTTGGCGTTTGACGATAAAATTTGCGGATTTACCGATAAAGCCCCTGATGGCGCTGATGTGATTGATGCTGACGGTGGATATGTTGCTCCCGGTCTTGTGGATATTCATATTCACGGCTATTTAGGTGAAGATACTTCTGACGGCAGTGCCGACGGTGTTTTTAAAATGGCTAACGGCATTATGAAAAATGGCGTTACGTCCTTTTGCCCGACAACTATGACTGTTTCTATGGACGAGATTAATAAAGCTTTAAATGTATTCCGCTCATTAAAAGAAAAGAGCAAGTCTTGGGAGGGCGCCGAGATTTTAGGCGTTAACCTTGAAGGACCGTTCATCAATCCTAAAAAGAAGGGCGCTCAAGCTGAAACTCATATCAAAAAGCCCGATGCGAAGTTTGTTATAGATAATTCTGATATCATTTGTCTTGCTACAATGGCGCCCGAAATGGAAGGCGGATGTGACGCCATTCGCGAAATCACCGAAAACAGTGGTGTTATCGTTTCGGTAGGTCATACAGATGCTACGTTTGAGGAAACATTAGACGGTATTAACGCCGGCGCTACTCATATAACCCACCTTTTCAATACTCAAACCCCGTTGCATCACCGCAATCCCGGTGTTGTGGGTGCGGCTTTGCAGGAAAACGTCACAACCGAGCTTATTGCCGACACTTTCCACGTGCATAAAGGAATTTTTGAACTGTTGGCACGCGTTAAGGGTGATAATCTTGTACTTATTACTGACTGTACCCGCGCGGGCGGTATGCCTGATGGTGAGTATACCTTGGGCGGTCAACCGATTTTTGTGAAAGGTGTGCAATGTCTTTTAGAGGACGGCACTATCGCAGGCAGTGTTCTAAAACTTAACGACGCTGTTAAGAATTTTAGAGATAATACGACGTTGCCTTTCTGGAAAGTTGTTGCTGCGGCAAGCCTTAATCCTGCAAGGGCTATCGGTGTAAGTGACCGCAAGGGCTCGCTCGAGGCAGGAAAAGATGCAGATATTATCATCACAGACAGTGACTTTAATATAGTTAAGACCATTATCGGAGGAGAAGTTAAATATGAAGCTTAAATTCAAAGCAGAATTAGACCCGCAGTTTCAACCAATGTCGGTAGTATATCGTGATTTTGTCAATGAAGCCGAACAGAACGGCGGTCAAAAGTTGGTTATCGGAATTGAGCGTAATAAAGGCTATATGTCTACCTTTACAACCACCGTTTTCCCTGACGGTGTAAAGGATGATGAAAACATCCGTATGGTTGAGCGTATTGTTAAATCACTTTTGTGGTTCAGAGGCGGATATAAGATTATAATTGCCGGCTCAAAGGTTGTTTTCGAGGGCATTAAAAAGGCCTATGCAAAAGATGGTGCTCGTGCTTTTGATAATGACTTTATGGCAGGCGTATATGAACGCGAGTTTCAGGTTGAGTGGCGTCCGATTGAGGATGCACCGACCGACAATGAGGGTGCTGCACCGGTTGGCCGTCATCTTGACGGTTGCCGTATCGGTTTTGACGCAGGCGGCTCTGACCGCAAGGTTAGTGCCGTAATTAACGGTGAAAGTGTTTATTCGGAAGAGGTTGTCTGGTTCCCGAAGTTGAACGCCGACCCGCAGTATCAGTATGACGGAATTTTGTCGGCGATGAAGTCGGCTGCTGAGCATATGCCGCGTGTTGATGCTATCGGTGTTTCGTCTGCCGGTGTATATATTGATAATAAAATTATGGTTGCTTCGCTCTTTATTAAAGTTCCGAAAGATGAGTTCGAAAAAAGAGTTAAGACCATGTATATTGATATCGCAAAGGAGTTTGGCGATGTTCCGCTTGAGGTTGCTAATGACGGTGACGTTACCGCATTAGCCGGTGCTATGAACCTTAACGACAATGCTGTTTTGGGTATTGCTATGGGCACAAGTGAAGCGGCAGGCTATGTTGACACTGCAGGCAACATTACCGGTTGGCTTAATGAGTTTGCCTTTGCACCTGTTGATTATTGTGAAAATGCAATGGTCGATGAATGGTCGGGCGACTACGGTTGCGGTGTAAAGTATTTCTCGCAGGATGCTGTTATTAAGTTGGCACCTGCTGCAGGTATTGAACTTGACGAGAGCCTTTCTCCTGCTGAAAAGCTCAAAGTTGTTCAGGGACTTATGGAGGAGAATGACCCAAGAGCTATCAAGATTTATGATACTATCGGTGTTTATTTTGGATATGCTATTGCTTATTACAGCATTTTCTATGATATTAAGCACGTGTTGATTATGGGTCGTGTAACTTCGGGCAAAGGCGGAGAGATTATTCTCGATAAAGCCAATAAAGTTATCAATGAAGAATTCCCCGAATTATCGAAAAAGTGTGAACTTCATATTCCTGACGAAAAGAGCAGGAGAGTAGGTCAGTCGGTTGCCGCTGCAAGCCTGCCGGAAATTAAATAAAACAAAAACAAAAAACCAAAAGGCTGTCTTATAAAGACAGCCTTTTAGTTTTATATCTCATCATCTATATATTGCATTATATCTTCAACATTGCATTTCAAAATTTTGCAAAACATTTCTATTGTATGGGTGCTTACACTTTCATTTCTCTTTAATCTTGTAATTTGCGCAGGGCTTATATTGTGTTTTTTTATCAATATATACTGGGTAATGCCTTTTTCTTTCATAGTTTGCCATAATTTATCATAGGAAATCATAAAATATCAATCCCCCTATTGACATATTAACCGATAATGGTATATAATTATATTAACCAATATCGGTTAATATAATTATGGAAGGTAAAAAATTATGGACGAAAACATCTTAGTAGTCAATGAGACCGAGGATAATTTAGAGGTGAAAAAATTCGATTTAAAGGCATTAATATTTAATAATGCTTTTAATTTTTCTATTTTCATTGTGTGCTGTATCTTTTCGGTTGTTTTGCTTATTATGTTTTTTTCTGCTGCAAATTCAATAAAAATAGGGGGGTTAGAAATAATGAGCATTGAATCTGTAGGAGGAAAGACCTTAGAGGAAGCATATTATCAAAATTTAGGATATGTTTATGAGGGGTATTGTGTAGCTATAAAAGCGATAGGAGTTTTTTGTTCTTCTCTACTTTTGCTTTTTGGTATTTCGAGGTTAAAAAATGTCAAGTAAAAAAATTATATGCTTACTTATAATAGTTATGACTGCTTTTCTAGGATTATGTGGTTGCAAGAGTGAATTTGATAAAGCGAGAGAAATGACCGAAACAAATCAATTTTTGAAACAAGAGTCCACCCCTAAAATTTCTGATTTTGAGGTTTCTAATGTTCAAATTGATTTTGCAGGGTCAAGTTATTATAGTAATTATTTAGATGTTGTTGGACTTGTGAAAAACAAATCCAACAAAAAAGCTAGTTCTATAACACTGACAATATATTTATATCAAAACGATAGCGTGGTTTTAACTGAAAAAGAGTATGTTTTTGATTTAGCACCATATGATGAAAACTCGTTTGAATTTATGATAGATAAAACAAAATTGCTTACTTGTGATGAATATGTTGTTAAGGTTACAAGTGTATTTTAAAAAGGAGAATAAATATGAAAAGAATAGTTTGTTTGTTAGTAATAACTGTGATTATAATTACTTGTTTTGCAGGTTGCGGTAAAAAAGAGAATTTGATGCCGGGCAAAAAAGAGAATTGGATGCCGTATGAGTTAGAGTTTGGTATGACTTACGATGCGACAAAGGAATTGTTTAAGGATATGCCTGAATTAAAGGATGCAAGTGCAAATGATGGATATTTAACTAAAAATTATTTTCTTGAGGAAGAAGAAGTAAATGGATATTTTGATTTTCTCAAACCGGCTTTTTTCCCATCATACGCTTTTTCTTTTAACGAGAATAAAGAATTGTATGAATTTTATTGCGGCAATAGCTATTATTTTATTCAGGATAATGCAGAAGCTACCACCGAAGAATTATATAATTCGTTTGTAGATTTTTATAATGAAAAAACTGGCATAACAGCAAAAGAAAAAGAAAATGCCGATGGTTTGGAAGCAACGTGGGAAACAAAAGAGGTTAATATAGCCGTTTGCGTTACCAAAGAGGAAGACCATTATTTTATATACAATGTTGTACATAATAATAAATACGATTTCGTAGATTAGTTTTCAGGCATAAATAATTCGTGTCATTAAGTTAAAACATTCAAAACTCCCGAATGCGTAAGCGTTCGGGAGTTTAATTTTTCACTCTTCACTTTTCACTTTGTCCAGCCTTGACCGTTGATTTCGTGGGCGCGGTGAACTGTGACAAAGGCGTTTTGGTCGGTTTGGTTTATTATATTCTTTAATTCATTATACTGACGCATTGTGAACGATACCATAAGCATTTTTTTAGATTCACCAGAATATCCTCCTGTGATATTGATAAAAGAGGTTGTACGTTCTAACCTTTCTATAACTTGACGGTTGATTTCATCGCTTTTTTCTGACACAATCTGGGCAATAAGTGCTTTTGAACCGCCTACAAATATTTTATCAATTACTAATGCTGAAACAAACGCCGAAATTATGCCTAACAATGACACAACTAAATCTTTGAGTACAATTAAGCCGAAAATAATTACTGCTGAGTCAATTGTGAAAATGATTGCGGAACTTTTAATTCTTTTGAAAATTTTGCAAAGGGTAAATGCGATAATATCCATTCCGCCGGTGCTACCGCCACCTAAAAATGTAACAGAACAGCCTGTACCTACCAACGCACCGCCGAAAATCGCCGCAACCAACACTGCAATATCGGGGTGTGTGGTTCCTTTTAGGTACAAAACACCTCCTAAAAAGTTAGGATTAGCAAGTTTTGTTAAAATTGAGATTGCAGGCGGGTAAACAATTGCCGATATTAGTGTTTGTAAAGCAAAGTTTTTGCCTAAAACAAGTAAACCTAAAAGAAACAGTGACCAGGTAAGCACTGTGATAATCAGGTCAATCGGTAAAGTGGGAAAGATGTGGTTGATTACAATTGCCAAACCCGACATTCCGCCGCAAACCAAATCGAACGGAATAATAAAAACGGCAGTGCCTAATGCTAAAATTATAGTGCCTAAAACGGTCAATCCGACGTTAATTGCAAAAGGCGTTACATTGTCTCGGTTTATTCGCATAAAACCACTCCTAACCTAAAAATATATTATGTTTTTATTTAATTATATTCTAGAATTTTTTATAAAGTTAATGTTTTGAAAATATATTGTTTCTTTGATAAATAATTGTTGAAATTTTATTTCTAATGTGCTATAACAGTATAGGTCTTTTAAGACCTATTATTTTTATAAAGAAGATGACATAAATGAACACGTTATTGTCGGTTTCCGTTGCATTGCTTGCAGGACTTTTAATGACAAGACTTTTTAAACCTTTAAAGTTGCCCTCGGTAACAGCTTACTTAATCGCCGGTGTGCTGATTGGCCCTTATTGTTTTGGTGCAATCGGGTTTGACGGTATCGGTTTTGCCGATTTTCATTCGGTTGAGGCTTTAGGGATTGTTTCCGATGTTGCTTTGGGCTTCATTGCTTTTTCAATCGGTAACGAGTTTATTCTGAGCGACCTTAAAAAAACCGGTAAGCAGGCACTTGTGATTGGCGTTTTTCAGGCTATAGTTGCTATGGCGTTGGTTGATGCCGCCCTTATTGGACTGCACTTTTTAATGCCGGATAAATTCACTGTTGCTCAAGCCATAACCTTAGGTGCAATTGCAACCGCTACTGCACCTGCCGCAACCTTGATGGTTGTCCGCCAGTATAAAGCAAAAGGGCCTTTGACTAAGTTGCTTTTGCCTATTGTTGCCCTTGATGACGCTGTAGGTTTGATTGCGTTTGCAGTATCCTTTGGTATTGCAAAAACAATGGTCAGCGGTGATGTTGATTTAATTTCAATCTTGGTTAACCCATTGGTTGAAATCGTTTGCTCATTAATTTTGGGCGCTTTAATGGGTTGGATATTAACTCAACTTGAAAAATTATTCAACTCTAACACTAACCGTCTTAATCTTACAATCGGTTTGGTTTTCTTGACCGCGTCACTTTCAATGTTGGAATTCCATATTGGCTCCGTGCATATCCATTTCTCATCACTTTTGACCTGTATGATGCTGGGCACTGTTTTTTGCAACATTTGTCCTTTGTCTCACGACCTTATGGGTGCTTCGGATAAGTGGACTTCACCGTTGTTTGCATTGTTCTTTGTTATCAGCGGTGCAGAGTTAAGACTTGGTGTCTTCACAGATATTGCGATTGTAGTTATCGGAATTGTGTATATTATTTCCCGTTCAATCGGAAAATATGTCGGCGCTGCAGGAAGTGCAAAAATGACCAAATGTGAACCGCAGATAGTAAAGTATTTGGGTATTACACTTTTGCCGCAGGCAGGTGTTGCTTTGGGAATGTGTACTTTGGCAATGCAGTTGCCCGATAATCAAGGTGATTTAATAAGAAATATTACTTTGTTTGCTGTTTTGATTTATGAGTTATTCGGTCCGGTTATGACCAGAATGGCACTTACAGCCGCCGGTGAAATTAAGCCTATGGAGGACCATGTTAAGCACCGTCGCAAGCATAAACTTGCCGAGGTTCACGAATCTAAAACAAAATAACTTAAAATTCTTACTACCGCAGATTTTTCTGCGGTAGTTTTTTTGATGTAAAATACTTGTAATTGACTTTAATTCGTGGTATTATTACAGTGTATAACGATTGTAGTTTGTCGAAACGCTAATAAGCGATTCGACGAGCCACTTTTAAGTGGCTCTAACAAAATCAAATCGCACAATTTGATTTTGTACGACAATCATTGCAATGGATATGGGCAAATTTTCATTGAAAATTTACTACAAAATCAAAGATTTTGTGTTGAAACAGATATGTTTCAACTAACCATAACCATTATAAGTGTATAAGGAGGGATATCAATGGGCTATATCAATTTGATGGATATGCATATTCATTCCGATAATTCACATGATGCAGACCATTCGGTGACGCTTTTGTGTGAAAAGGCGGTCGCAAAGGGCTTGAAAGCTATTGCGATAACCGACCATTGTGATTGCATTAATTACAAATCAAGCAAGCAGGATATAATTTGCCGTCAGTCAGCCTTTGAGGTTAAAAAGGCCCAGATGATATTCAAAGACCAACTCGATGTAATTTGCGGAATAGAATTAGGCTCACCCGCACGTGACAGTTTAGCAGTTGACGATGTTTTGAAAAACGGATTTGATTTTGTTTTGGCATCGGTACATAGAATAAAAGGTAAAAAGGTAAGCTTTGCCCATTACGATTTTTCAAGGAAAACCAACCGTCCAGAATGTTTAATTCCTCGGTATTTGGATGAGATTTTGGAAACTGTTCAGTGGAATGGGTTTGATTCGCTGGCGCATTTAACCTATCCTTTCAGGTATTATCCGCCTGAGCAGTTGGCCGACTTTAGTTTGGATGATTATAAGGATAAAATCGATGAGATTTTGAAAACATTAGCCGAAAACGGCAGGGCGTTGGAAATCAACACCGCATGTGAGCCGTTTATGATGGGCGGTAAGGAATATAATTTCCACCCCGATTTTGAGATTGTGAAAAGGTTCCGTGAACTTGGCGGTGAGTATATAACAATCGGTTCTGACGCCCATAAATCGTCAAGAGTCGGCGACCGAATTGATTTGGCGTATGACATTGCAAAGTTGGCGGGATTCCAGTGTGTTACTGTGTATAAAAATCGTAAACCTATGTCTATTTCGATATATTAATTTGATTTTTAAGGAGAAGAAAAATGAACGTAAAATTATTAAAACTCTTATCTAAAAATGCGCGTTATACTGTGGATGAATTAGCGGTAATGACAGGTCTTTCGGAGGACGAGATAAAATCTCAGGTTGCTGAAATGGAAAAAGAAGGTCTTATCCGCGGATATAAGGCGGTTATTGACTGGGAACGTCTTGACAGCGCTATGGTTTCGGCTATCATAGAACTTAAAGTTGAGCCTCAACCTGATGTAGGTTTTGAGCAGATTGCCGAAGACGTTAAGAAGTATTCCGAGGTTGAAACGGTTTATTTGATGTCGGGCGGTTATGACCTTTGCGTTATCGTAAAGGGCAAAACCTTCCAAGAGGTTGCTATGTTCGTTGCAAAGCAGTTAGCACCTATGAAATATGTTGTTTCAACCGCTACACACTTTATCCTTCGCCGTTATAAAGAGCTTGATATTGAGCTTATCGGCGACGAGACCGACGATAGGGAGAAGATTTCGTTTTGATAGATTATAATAAACTGCTGAACCCTACGGTTTTGGAAATTAAACCCTCGGGTATCAGAAAATTTTTCGATATTGCCGCTGAAATGGATGATGTTATATCGTTAGGCGTTGGTGAACCGGATTTTCAAACTCCGTGGCACATCCGTCAGGCAGGTATAAAGTCTTTACAGGACGGCAAAACAAAATATACATCTAACTGGGGACTTATTGAACTGCGTAAAGCCGTTGCTTCTTATATGAAAGAGCGGACAGGTGTTACCTATGACCCGCAACATGAAATTTTGATTTCGGTTGGTGGTAGTGAGGCTATTGACGCTGCTATACGTGCTATTGTTGGCTACGGTGATGAGGTTTTGATAGTTGAGCCGAGTTTTGTTTGCTACAACCCGATTGTAAAACTTGCAGGCGGTATTCCGGTTAGCATTTCCACCAAAGCAGAAAACAAATTTAGATTAACTGCTGAAGAATTGAAATCACATATTACCGATAAAACCAAGTTGCTGATTTTGCCTTATCCGGGCAATCCTACCGGTGCTATTATGGAGCGTCAGGATTTAGAGGCTATTGCCGAGGTTTTAAGGGATACTCAAATTGCAGTTATTTCGGATG
>JAZRSW010000001.1:0-11951 GCA_045651745.1 Acutalibacteraceae bacterium | reverse complement strand
ATATGTGTTTATCGTTTTTTTGATCGTCGCCATGGTTGCAGTGCTTAATGTTATACCAAACAGCATCAATGCTCTCGCGAAAGCCAAAGAATTGGAAACCGAGAAAATTATGCTGAATGCGCAGCTCACAGAAAGCAGAGTTTCTACCATGATGAGCCAAATTCGTCCGCACTTTATATATAACACACTTGGTAGCATTGAACAACTTTGCATTATCGAGCCCCAAAAAGCAGGGGAACTTGTTCATAACTTTGCCAAATATCTGCGCGGTAATTTCGGAGAACTTGATAATCCAAAACCGATTTTAATGTCGCAAGAAATGGAGCACGTACACCATTACATCAGTATTGAAAATGTGCGTTTTCCGGATATGACCTTCTCGTTTGAAATGAATTCGGGCGATTTTCATATTCCTGCGCTTACCATTCAGCCGATTGTAGAAAATGCAATCAAGCACGGATTGATGAAATTGCAAAAAGGAGGCACGATTCGTGTGGTATCCTATGAAACGGATACGTATTACTGTGTTTCGGTAGAGGACGATGGCGTTGGATTTGATACAGGTGTTTTGCTTGACGAAAGAAAGCACGTAGGTATCCGTAATATTCGAGGAAGACTGAAGGCAATGGTAAACGGCACTCTCCAAATAGAAAGTACAGAGGGTGTTGGAACTAAGGTCCTGATTCAAATTCCTAAGGAGGTGGAGAAATGATTGCCATAGCAGTGGATGATGAGATATTGATGCTCGGTGCCTTGGTGGCGGCAATCAGTGCTTCGCCCGATATTGCCGAAGTGACAAAGTTTTCCGCCTGCGATGAAGCGCTTGAATTTGTAAAAGGAAATTTGGTCGATATTGCTTTTTTGGATATTAATATGCGTGGTATGGGTGGACTCGCCCTTGCGGAAAAGATTATAGATGCTTGTCCAGATTGTAAAATAGTATTTTGCACGGGACATGAGGAATATGCCATTTCCGCGTTTAAGCTTCACGCTTCGGGATATTTGATGAAACCTGTATCGGCTAAAGACGTGCAGGTTGAGATTGATAACATAAAAGGTATTCGCCAAAAAGAAAAACCGCTTACAGTAAAATGTTTTGGCAATTTTGAGGTTTTGGCGTATGGTGAAAAACTGACATTCAAGCGCTCAAAAACCAAAGAGTTGTTTGCATTTTTGATTGACAGAAACGGTGCGGGCGTTACAGTTGCTGAAATTGGGGTTGCGCTTTGGGAAAATGATGAAGAACGAAAGAACAAAAATTATATTCACCAATTATTTCGTGATTTGCGTCAAACCCTTGAAGTAATAGGGATGGAAGATATTTTTAAAAGAAATAATTATTTGTATTCTGTAAACACTAAGAAAATTGATTGTGATTATTTTAATTACTTAAAAACCGGAAAGCCTGAATTTTTCGGAGAGTATATATCCCAGTATAGTTGGGCAGAAGCAACTTGCGGATTGCTTTGGGAAAGAAAAACAAAATAATAAATAAAAAAGCCGTCGAACAGACGGCTTTTTTATTTATTATTTGTAAGAAGTTTGTCATACTCTTAATGGTATTCTAAGATAGAAAATAGGCTTAGTATTCCTTTCGCCTTTTCAAAAATAAATTTTATTATAAGGAGATTTATTATGATTAAAAACAGAACGGCACAATTGATTTATCAGACTATCTACGTCACGCTCGGTATTGTTGGATTTGTGGCATGCCTTGGAATCTTTGACAATGTAAACACTATTCGTTGGGATTTCTACGTTCACTTCACCAATATCAGTAATTTTCTCTGTATTGGTGTTATGCTTGCAGGTCTTATCCAAACAGCAAAGAAAAAGGAAGATAGTTTCGTTTCCGCTGCTCCCATTTTGAAGTTTATCGGCATGCTCGGCATTTTGCTGACCTTCCTTGTATTCAATATTATGCTCGCAGGTGCCGAAGGTCGTGACCCTCAAGCAAACTGGAGAATTGGTAGCCTTTGTTTCCACGTAGTTCTTCCCGTTATGTACATAGTTGACTGGTTCCTGTTTTACGAGCGCAAAAAGAGTAAATGGTATTTTCCCGTTGCTTCTATTGCATTCCCGCTTATTTATGTTATTTTTCTTCTTGTTCAAGCAGTCATCTTGCAGTTTGATTCTTCGATTTTGATTCCTACTACCACCACTCCTCTTATCTATCCTTATTTCTTTGTGAATCTTGATACACAGGGTGTGGGCGGTGTTCTTACCTGGATTGGTATTCTTTCTGCCGCATTCGTTATTGTCGGATTCTTGTTCTTTGGTCTTGATAGGCTTGGCAAGAAAAAAATTGATAAATAATAATTGGAGAAAAATGTTATGAAAAAAGATTTGATTTTTACCCCAGTAATGTTAGTAATCGGTGCTTTGTTATTCTTACTTAGAACTACCGGTATGACCGCACATATTGCTATTTCTGCAGTTGGCGTCTTAGTTTTAGTTGTTTATGCCGTTTTAACAAAAAAAGAATGGAAAATTCCTGCACTTGAAGTCATTATGAGAGCATTCTATGGTATCGCCTTGATTACCGGCATCGTGATTATGAACGTCCACGGTATCGTTGCACTTGCGATTATTCATAAAGTAAGTGCAGTTTTGTTTATGGTGCTTATTATTGTTTTGCTTACTCACAAGTTGGCAACAAATAAAAAGTCTTGATTTTGATTTTGAAATGTGTCGTGTAGGGAGTTGCGATGGATAAATTAGTAAGAAAAATTGAAATTCCGCTTGCGAAGAAAGCGATAGAAAAAGCGGGATTATATATTGTGCAGAAAAAGGACCTTGACCGTCTTTCTGAGGTTGCGGCAGACGCCTACCGTGATTATCCATTACACAATTGGCTCACTAAAGGTAAATACGATGCGAAAGCATCTAAACTCATTATGCAAATTTCGCTTAAAACAATGACTGAGGATTCTGTTATTTATGCCGATAGTGAAGAAATCAATGGCTTTGCAGTTTGGTTACCTTTCGGATTTACAGGCAGTAAAACTCTACCGTTTTTAATGAACGGAGGACTTAGCCTCATACTTCATTCAGGGCCCTCGATTATTGGCAGACTTTTAACCTATGAAACCTATGCCATGAATCTGAAAAAAGATTTTACCGATAATTACGATTGGTACCTATACAATCTTTCTATTAAAAAAGACGCTCAAGGTAAAGGTATTGCAAGTAAGCTAATGCGCCCAATGCTCCGGTTTTGTGATGACGAAAGAATGGTTTCTTATTTAGAAACCAACAAAGAAATAAATGTTGGGTTGTATCAGCATTATGGATTTGAATTAATGAAGGAAGAACTTATTCCTAAAACACCGGTTACACATTATGCTATGGTTAGAAAACCGATAGAACAAACGGAAAGGAACAAAAACAATGCCTAAAAAACATAAAAAGTTTGCTGATGATGGTTGGGCAATATGGGTGGATGGTGATGATACCAGTACGGTCTATATTAACGATTGGCTAAACCCAAAAGGCAAAAGTTACATTGATTTAGCTGTTCGCATACGTGGTATAAAATCCAGCAAATCGTTACACGTATATGTTCCGTTTGCTGTTTCTACTGATGAAATTGAAGACGTATCTTTGCTTTTTAATGACACAAAAATTTTACAAGCGACTTTTAGCGCCGCTTGTATTGTTGATTATAAGAAAAATGAGCATACATCGGAAATTGCCTATAACGGGAAAACGGTGGATATTGTACATATAAGCACTTTGGAATATGAAGTGGCCGCGTTGTCCGATGGCACGCTTATGAGCATCAATTTTGAAAAAATTCAGCAGTTCTTAGATAATGATGAAGCATATTTTATTTGGCGTATGCCTCACAAAACCGTGGACGTCATATTTAAGCCACGTGTAGACGTGGGCAATACAATGGACCGACTTCGTGATTTGATTACGACACCTGTTGTGTCCGAAAAATATGGATATTCTATTCGCATTAACGAATCTCGGCTTTTACCCGAGGAAATCACAAGAATTGGTGTATTTCACCGTCAAAAACTAAAAAAAGCGGTTGTTACACTTTCTATTGACGAAAATTACGAACTAAATGATGCGGGTTGTTACCGTATTAGACGTTTGGAAGAAAATCTATACGAAGGTTATTTGCCGAATAAATATAAATGCGAAGACGTTATTACCTATCAGTGGCAACAAAATCGTGAAGATAATCTTAAGGGACACTTTAATTTTTACTATAATGTTGTCAAAAATTCGGTAAGTAAAAACAGTATGTTCTTGTATATGGTCTTGCTTTTGGCGATTGGTATTGTCGGCGACCTTTTATCAGAGATAGTCAAGACATTAATACGAATGTTTATATAGAGGAGGCGCCTCGTGAGATTAATTATTCCAATAGCGATGCTTGCTATAACCTTTTTTATTGGTGGACTAAGCCTTTACGAAGTAGATAATTACGTTCAAGCTCAAGCTGAAGATTTTGTTAGGGTTACTTGCGACAACGAAGCTTCTAAAATAAACGATAGCTTAACCAATATCGAAAAATCGGTCAAAATTATGGAAAGTTATTTGATGGATTTTTTCACAAGTAAAGAGGATATTGAAAATAAGACTTTGCAAAAAAAGGTTATTCAGAGCGCTGACCAAATGTTTGTTGATATTACTAAACACACGAGTACCAATGGCGCTGTTGGGTATTATTTTAGATTTGACCCCGCTATATCCGACGGCACATCCGGTCTGTTTTACAGTAAAACAACCGGAAGTGACGAGCTCATACATTTTGAACCAACCGATATAACCGCTTATGAAAAAGGTGATATGGAGCACGTTGGTTGGTTTTGGCAACCTTATGAAGCAGGAAAACCTATTTGGATAAAACCTTACAAAAATCAAAACAATAATATATGGATGATTTCGTATGTGATACCGATGTACTTTGAAGAAAAGTTTATTGGTATTGTTGGAATGGACTTTGATTATACGGTTTTATCCGATATGGTACACGGAATTAAACTTTATGAAAACGGATTTGCTCATTTGGAAATAGATGGAGAAATAATTTGCAACGACGTGCAAGAAACCGGGATAAAAAACAAAGTGAACTTGAAAAAATATCTGCGTAAGTCGAAAGAGTTGGCAAACGGAATGACTCTTGTTGTATCCGCAAGCTATAATGATATTAGGCAAATAAGACACGAAATCACTTTTAAGATTATGTTTACCGTACTAATTCTTTTGGCTGTGTTTATGATTATAGCTATTATTATAGTTCAAAAGATAGTAGACCCATTAAAGAAATTAACGGATGCATCGGTCAAACTTTCAAATGGAGATTATGACGTAGAAATCATACATAGCAACACGTATGAAATTAAACATTTAAGTACCGCATTTAAAAATATGACGTTGCGACTGCGTGAGCGAGAAGAACAGTTGCAGCTTTCTGCTAATCGTGATTCACTTACGGGACTTAGAAACGCCACGTCCTATACTGCTTGGGTATCTAAGTTCGATCAAGAAATAGAGGGTGAAAATTCAGAGTTCGGCGTTGTTGTTCTTGATTTGAACAATCTCAAAGAGACAAACGATAATTATGGACATGCTATAGGTAATAAACTAATCATATCCGCTGCAAAACTTATTTCAGAGGTATTTAAAAGAAGTCCTGTATTTCGAATCGGCGGTGATGAATTTTTGGTAATTCTCCAAAATAGCGATTTGGAAAACTGTGAAAAATTGTTTGCCCAATTGGATTTCAACTGTGCGAATACCTATATTGAAGAAGACGACATAAAGATTCCAATTAGCATTGCAAGAGGCTTTGTTAGATTTGACCCTGGTATAGATGCGCACTTTGAGGATGTATTCAAACGCGCCGATGATGCGATGTATGAAAACAAAAACAAAATAAAAACGACTTTGGTTTGATATTTATGGTTGTGAAAAAAGAAGAAGCGGGTTTCTTTTTGTGTTTGTGTTCTTGGGGACACAACATAGTTTGCAAGCTTAATCGCAACATCACAATTAAAAAGCACCTACTCGATTGGGTAGGTGGGTAATGACAAGGAGGGATACTCTGCGTTCACGAATTTATCGACCGCTACGGGCGGTGCCCGATAAATTTCGTGTACTCGAGACTTCACAGTTCGCAAACACTAACGCGTGTTTGCGACTGCTTCGACGAACCCGAGGCTTCTCACCCTCGTGACTCACGATTAAAAAACACCTACCCGATTGGGTAGGTGCTTTTTAATGGCGGAGAAAGAGGGATTCGAACCCTCGAACCACTTTTAATGGTTACACGATTTCCAATCGTGCGCGCTCGACCAACTACGCGATTTCTCCATACTTTATATGTTACCCGAATATTATAATAGGTAACTATAAAAAAATCAAGTGTTATTTTAGTTTTAATTCATAATTTTTATTAGCGAAGTTTACGTTTAATGTTTTCCAATCAATCTTTACTTGAACAAAAGCGGCAAATAGTGTATAATATTAAAAATGTGTTTTAAGGGGTTTAGAATATGCTTGACGTTATTAATAATGTAATCGGAGCGGTGACCAATGTGTTGTACCAACCGTGGTGTGTTCCGTTAATTTTGCTTTTAGGCGGTATTATTTTAACTGTGCGGTTTAAGTTCCCGCAAGTACGTCTTATTAAGGATTCGTTTTCAATCGTAGGTGAAAAACCGAAAAACAAAAATAGCATTTCATCTTTTGGTGCGTTGATGATTTCAACAGCCTCACGCGTTGGCACAGGCAACATCATCGGTGTTGCAACCGCTATTTGTATGGGCGGCGCAGGCGCTGTTTTCTGGATGTGGGTAACCGCTATAATCGGTGGTGCTTCGGCAATTTGTGAGTCTACTTTGGCTCAAATATACAAAAAACGCAACCCTGACGGTTCAAGCTACGGCGGTCCTGCCTTTTATATGCAGGATGGACTAAAAGCACGCTGGTTGGGTGTTATTTTCTCGGTTTTAATTATTGTTACATACGCCGTTGGTTACAATATGTTGGCGTCATATAATCTGCAGTCAACATTCCAGGCTTTTTCATTTTACGGGAAATACACTTCTGCTATAATTGGTACTGTTTTGGCAGTGCTTTTCGGTGTGATTATTATCGGCGGTGCTAAACGTCTTTCTAAAATCACCGGTGTTTTAGTACCTTTAATGGGATTTTTATATGTTGCAGTGGCAATAGTTGTTTTGAGCATTAACTTTAAGCAGATTCCCACAATGTTTAAAATGATATTTACCGATGCTTTTGATTTCAAAGCAATTTTAGGCGGTTTTACAGGCTCTTGTATGATGCAAGGAATTAAAAGAGGTCTTTATTCTAACGAAGCCGGTATGGGTTCGGCACCTAATGCTGCCGCTACCGCCGATGTTTCACATCCTGCAAAGCAGGGCTTGGTACAGATGCTTTCGGTATTCCTTGATACCTTACTTATCTGCACTTGTACCGCATTTATGGTATTATCTTCAGGAATTGGCTTTAATGCCGAGACCGAGGGTGCAACATACGTGCAATCGGCTTTGAAAGCAACTTTGGGTGATTTTGGACCGATATTTATTGCAGTCGCAATGACATTGTTCGGCTTTACAACTCTTATAGGAAACTATGCATACTGTGAGGGTTGCTTGAAGTTTATTTTCAAGCGTGAGGTTGGTAAAACAGGTATAACAATTTTCAGAATTATTGCAACTGTGTTAATCTTTTTAGGCTCGGTTGCAACGGCAAGCCTTGTCTGGAATATGGCAGACCTTACCCAAGGTTTAATGGTGCTTGTTAATATGCCGGTTATACTTCTTTTGATGAATCCTGCAGCAAAATGTCTTAATGATTACTGCAAGCAGAAAAAGGAAGGCAAAGACCCTCACTTTGTGGCAAAGGACATCGGTTTAGTTGATGAAACGGACTTTTGGAAATGATATATACGTTAACGTTAAACCCTGCGATTGACTACGTTTTGCAGGTGGAAAATCTTACTGTTGGGAAAATACATAAAACCGATACTGCCGAAATTTGTTTCGGCGGAAAAGGTATTAATGTTTCAAAAATATTAGGTGAGTTACAAGTTACGTCGGTCGCGTTGGGCTTTGTTGCAGGTTTTGTCGGTGAGGCAATTGAAAATGGAGTAAAATCTGACTGGGTCACACCTAAATTTACAAAACTTGAGAGTGGAATGTCACGTATAAATGTAAAATTGCGTTCAGGCTTTGAAACCGATGTAAACTGTGTTGGTCCCGAAGTCAAAATGGCCGATATTGAACGGTTGTATGAGTCTTTAAGCCTGCTTCAAAACGGGGATATATTGGTGCTTTCAGGTAGTGTGTCCAAAGGCGTGCCGAGCGATATTTACGGCAGTATTATGGCAAGGCTTTCGCCAAAAGGTGTGAAATTTGTTCTCGATGCCGAGGGTGAATATTTGCTCAATGCTTTAAAACACAAGCCGTTTTTGATAAAACCTAATTTAGAGGAACTTTGCGGACTGTTTGGTGAAGTTTCAGAGGAAAATGACATTGTTGAATGTGCTAAAAAACTTCAACAGATGGGTGCAAAAAACGTTTTGGTATCTTTAGGTGCAGACGGAGCGTTGCTTTTGGACGAAAACGGCAAAACTCACCGGGTTAATGCAGTGTCAGGCAAGGTTGTCAATACTGTTGGCGCGGGCGACTCGATGGTTGCAGGCTTTATTGCAGGGTATCTTGAAACTGAAGATTTTGATTATGCGTTAAAACTTGGCACGGCTTCTGGTAGTGCTACCGCTTTTTCGGTTGGCTTAGCAAACAGAGATTTGATTTTGCAAGTTTTAGAAAAAATATAAAAAATAAAAGTGCTTGGACGTAAAAAGTCAAGCACTTTTTTATTTTGCGACCGAGTCTATAAGCCGGGTTCTGTCTTGGACGACTATCTTTCTTGGCGGTACGTTGCCGTATCGCTCACGCCATCTTTCACGGCACATCGGGCAAATGTATAGCCGTAGTTGATGTTGCTTCGGATAGGGTTTACAGGACTGTACGCTCTCGCGTCAGCCGGTGAGCTCTTACCTCGCCTTTCCACCCTTACCGACAAAATGTCGGCGGTATATCTCTGTTGCACTTTCCCTAAGGTCACCCTCGGCGGCCGTTAGCCGTTATCCTGCCCTGCGAAGCCCGGACTTTCCTCAGGGGAGAATTCTCCTCCCGCAGCCGTCCGGCTCGCTCGCAAGAGGTATTGTACCACAAATTATTATAAATGTAAATTATTTTTTACAAAATATACTTTGCTTGAAAAGATAGTATATTTGTGATAAAATGATTTCAGGAGGTGATTGTATGCTTGACCGATTTTTAAGTTTTTTTAAGAATAATACGAAAAAGATAATACTTTATATTATAACTGTTATAGTGTCGTTGGCATTGCTTATTGTGGGCAATAAAATAACTTATGACAAGTCCTCTATGTTCCAAGGCGGATATGAGGACGGGGCTTCGCGTGCTACGGTTACTGAAATTGTCAGTTTAGACCGTGTTGACAATATTATTGACGGGGTAAATATCGGTCAGGACATTACCATTGTTTTTAAAGCTTTAATTAAAAGCGGTGAATATAAAGGTCAAACGGTGATGGCATTAGAGAGTATTGCCGCAACCGATGCCGATGCATTGAAAGAGGTAAAATTAGGGGACAAGGTGCTTTTAACTGTGGTGCCCGATGATGCTGAAAGCGAGTTTGATTACGACTGGCATTTGTACGCATTTGACCGTTCGTTGCCGTTGGTGATTTTATTAGGACTATTTTTAGCGCTTGTACTTATTTTTGGTCGCAAAAAGGGCATAAACACCGCCATTTCTTTGAGTTTTACAGTTGCAGCGGTATTTTTGGTATTCTTGCCGTCGGTTTTGTCGGGCGGTGATATATATTTATGGTCGATTTTAACCTGTGTTTACATTATTGCTATGAGCCTTTTAATCAATGAGGGATACAGCAAGAAAACGCTTGCCGCGGTTATCGGTTGTACGTCGGGTGTTGTGGTTTCGGGTGTTTTATCTGTTATAATGTCATATTTTCTCAACTTAAACGGCATTACCGGCTCGGATATGTTGCAGTTGAAATGGAATTTTGAGAGTATAGACCTAAAGGGAATAATTTTTGCCGGTATAATTTTGGGTGCTGTCGGTGCGGTTAAGGACGTTGCGGTTTCCATTTCATCATCTTTGAAAGAACTTCACGAGCAGGTTGAAACCCCCACATTCAGCGGTTTGGTTAAATCGGGAATGAACATCGGTCGGGATATTATGGGCACAATGGCAGATACTTTGGTGCTGGCGTACATTGGCTGTGAATTATCAACCACACTGTTGCAGGTGGTTTATAGTTCTTCACTTGCTACGATGTTCAGTTTGGAAAAAATCGTTGTCGATGTGTTGCAGGCGTTGGTTGGCAGTATCGGTATACTGCTTGCAATACCGTTAACGGCGGTAGTCAGTGCGGCGCTTTATGTGGGAGTACCAAAACTCAAGAAAAAGGCAAAAGAGCCAAAGTGCGATAAATACTATGTTGAGCCACTTGATGAATCGGATTTAATGTGATAAAGAGTTTAGGCGTTTTTTGGAAAATTGATTCTGTATGGTGTTTATGGTATATTAGAATAAGATGTGGCGTAGGAGGGGGACAATGGACTACTTGCAAAAATTAAAGTATCATTATCGGCCTCTTAAAGGGTGGGTTAACGACCCAAACGGTCTTGTTTATTTTCAAGGCTATTATCATATTTTCTATCAGCATGCGCCGGATTATGAAATTCCGTGGAAACAACCGATGCATTGGGGACATGCGCGTACAAAAGATTTTTTAGAGTGGGAAGAACTGCCTGTTGCATTATATCCCGACAAGGAATATGACGATAATGGTTGTTGGTCGGGAACAGCGATTGTTAAAGACGATGTTTTGTATTTGATTTACGCCTCGGTACATTCTGCCGATAACACACAAACGGTTAGTGTTGCATATTCCACGGACGGAGTTTCTTTTACCAAGTATGCAGGCAATCCCGTTATAAGTACCTATCCCGCCAAAGGAGGGCCTGATTTTAGAGACCATGCCGTTTGTTATATAAACGGAGAGTATTATTGTGTTATGGCAACCGGTAATGCAGAGGATAGGGCGGGTCGATTACTTCTTTATAAAAGTGAAAATCTTATTTCGTGGGATTATGTCGGCGTAATGAGCGAGTGGGCAGATTGTAAATTTGCAGAGTGTCCGTCGTTTATGCCTGCCGATGATATGTATTTATTGACGGCATCGGTTTGTCCTTTGGAAAAAAGGCATTATTTCTCGGTTATGTACGGTGACTTTCAAGACGGTGAGTTTATATGTAAATATACTGCTGAGGTAGACAAAGGCCCTGATCAATATGCAGGGCAGGCTTTCAGAGACCACCTTGGAAGAAATATATTGATATCTTGGATTCCCGGTTGGAGTTACAGAGGTTTTGCTGAGAAAGACATAGGGTGCATGTCGATCCCGCGTGAACTTAAATTGCGCGACGGCATAATTACGGCGTATCCTATTGAGGAATTACAACATCTCTTGAAAGACGAAGACCCTTGTGTGAAACGTACAGAAAAAGGATTTATTATTGAGCGTTCTAATCGAAAGCCGATTGTATACGAAGGCAAAATTGATGATTTAAAAATCCTTTCAGACGGCTTTGTTGTTGAAGTTTTTGTAAACAAAGGGCAAGAAGTATACACCGCGTTGTTGTGATATTTATATACATTGAGTCATAACCTCCGACTTAGCCGGAGGTTATGACTATTACGTTTATATGTATTTTTATTTATCTTCCGAATCCTTTTTTATAGAAAAATCTTTTATAGTTATTTCTTTACAAAAAGGAAGAAGTAAAAAGACGGCATATGCACCTAAAATAATAAGCCGTTGCGATGTAATTTTGTATAACCCTAATG